>NZ_JAFMTB010000002.1:355164-710329 GCF_017916475.1 Patulibacter sp. SYSU D01012 | reverse complement strand
GCGTTCTGCGCGAACGGGCGGCTGCGCGGCAGCTCGGCGTCGGCGTCGCCCAGCCGCCCGCGGCGGCCCGCCGCGTCGGCGTCCGTCAGGCGGCGGACGGCCGGCGCGCCCGGGGCGTCGTCGGGGCCGTCGGTCATCGGGCGGCCTCCGCGACGGGCGGGGCGTCGGCCAGGCCGGCGGCCCGCTCGAGCTCGTGGATCAGGATCGGCACGGCCAGATCATCGCTGGTCGCGGCCAGGAGGCGCAGCGCGGCGGCGCGGCCGCCCAGCCGCGCCAGGCCGCGCTCGCCCCACTCCAGGCGGAAGTCGTCGACGGCGGTGCGCCGGCGAGCGTCCCGCCGGGCCGTGGCGACGTCCACCGCGGCGCCGTGCGCGTCGATCGCGGCGACGAGGTCCGCGAAGCCCGTCGCCGGCGGGACCGACGAGACCGCCACGACCTTCGTGCTGCGGTCGCCGACGGAGCGCAGCGCGGCCCGCACGTCGGCGCGGGCCCGCTGGGCGATCCGGCCCAGGTCGGCCTTCGTGATCACCAGGACGTCCGGGATCTCCATGATCCCGCTCTTCAGGAACTGCAGGACGTCGCCCGAGCCCGGCTGGACGATCACGACGACGGTGTCCGCCACGTCCGCCACGTCGGTCTCGGACTGGCCGACGCCGACGGTCTCCACGACCACGACGTCGAACGCCGCCGCCAGCGCCTGCGCCGCCGCGCGGGTGGGTCCGGCCAGGCCGCCGAGCCGGTCGGCCGCCGCGGTGGAGCGGATGAAGACGCCGCGGTCCTGCGGGTCGACGGTGATGCGCGCCCGGTCGCCCAGCAGCGAGCCGCCCGTCCGCCGGCTGGACGGGTCGACCGCCAGCACCGCGACCGTGCGGCCCTCCTCGCGCAGGGTGCGCACGAGCTCGCTCAGCAGCGTCGACTTGCCCGCGCCGGGCGGCCCGGTCACCCCGACCACGTGCCCGCGCGGCTCGTGGCCGAGGGCGGCGGGGGAGAGCCGCTCGAGCAGCGTCGCGGTCTGCGCCCGCGCGGCCGGGGTGCGCGTCTCGACGAGGTTGAGCACCGCCGGCGCGGCGGTCAGGTCGCCGTCGCGCAGGCGGGCGGCGAGCGTCGCGCCGAGGTCGTCGTCCATGCGCGCATCCTAGGGGCGGCGCACGGACGGACGGGGCTCACGCCGGGGGCCACGGGGGCACGACGCGGTGCGCGTCGCCGTCCGTCCGCGCCCGGTCGAGCGCGCGCAGGGCGGCGTCGAGCGCGGCCCTCGGGCCCGGGGTGTGCCGGTCCAGCCGGCAGCTCGCGGCCGTCACCCGCGGCCTGGCGGTCGGGGTCCCGCCGGCGCGGTGCGCCCGCGCCGTCCCCAGGACGACGGCCGCGACCGCCTCGCGGGTGGCCGCCGGATCGGGATCGGTGCGCAGGACGGCGACGCGACCGGGGGCGAGGTGGCCGGCGACGCACGAGGGCGAGAGCGCGTCGCGCACGGCCGCCTGCAGCAGCCGGTCGTCGGCGCCCGTCGGGGGCAGGCCCGGCTCGCCCCCGATCCCGAGCACGAGCAGCTCGGCGGCGGTGCCGTCGACGGTGCAGCGGGCCAGCCGCAGCGCGAGCGCCTCGCGGAAGCGCGCGGCGTCGCGGATCGGCGGCGCGCCGGCCGGGGGCGCCGCGGCGGCGCCGGCCGGGGCCACGGGCCGGATCGACGGCCGGACGGCCCGGTCGTCGGGCGTGATGCGCACGAGCACGCGCACCCCGTCGGCGTCCGGGCACGCGCAGAAGCAGGTCGTCGCCCAGAGCACGCCGGAGCGGCCGGTCAGGAACCGCTTGCGCAGGCGGAAGCGCGGGATCGTGCCCTCCACGAGCCCCGCGAACAGCTCGTCGTCCAGGCGTCGGTCGTCGGGGTGCAGCAGCTCGGTGCCGCGCAAACCCACCATCTCGTCAGGGTCGCGGCCCAGCGCGGCGCCGAGCGCCGGGCTGCACCACAGGATCCGCCGGCACGGGTCGAGCAGCAGGGCGCAGTCGGGGTCGCCGACCGGTGCGGCGGGCTCGTCGGGCGGGGCTGCGGGTGGTGGCGGAGGCGAAGGCGGGCGAAGGTCAGCGGTCACGGGGTGGGACGGCACGGCGGTCGGGGACGGACGGCCGCGTCGATGCCCGGGCGATCGGCGGGCGCCGGGCGCGGCTGAAGGCGCGGACGGCGTGCGCGGACGGACGCACGACGCGGCGAGCGGCCGGATCGACGGTTGTACGGGGAACCATCCGTCCGTGTGCCACGGTCGGGGGGTATGACCGACGACCCGTTCGACGTCCTTCGCGCGCCCCTCCGGCTCGGCGCGCTCGCGCTGCCGCACCGCCTGGTCATGGCGCCCCTGACGCGCAACCGCGCCGACGAGGACGGCCGGCCGAACGCGCTGATGGCCGAGTACTACGGCCAGCGCGCCGGATCGGCCGCGCTCATCGACTCCGAGGCCACCTGGGTGGCGCAGACGGGCAAGCCGTACCCGCGCACGCCCGGCATCGCGACCGACGACCAGCGCGACGGCTGGCGCGAGGTCACCGACGCGGTCCACGCGCGCGGCGGCCGGATCGTCGCCCAGCTGTGGCACGGCGGCCGCGTGGCGCACCCCGACACGACGGGCGAGCAGGCCGTCGCCCCGTCGGCCGTGCCGTTCGAGCGCCTGACGCTCGTCACGCCGCACGAGGCGCAGGCGTCGATCCCGGTCGCCCGTCCGCTGGCGACGGACGAGCTGCCCGGGATCGTGGCGCAGTTCGCCGACGCCGCCCGCCGCGCGCTCGACGCGGGCTTCGACGGCGTCGAGGTCCACGCCGCCAACGGCTACCTGCTGCACCAGTTCCTGGCCGACGGCACGAACCGCCGCGAGGACGCCTACGGGGGCAGCCCCGAGAACCGCGCCCGCCTGGTCCTCGAGGTGGTCCGCGCCGTCGTCGACGCGGTGGGGGCCGAGCGCACCGGCATCCGGCTGTCGCCCGGCGGGCACCCCGGCCACGAGGTGACGGAGTCCGACGACGGCGCGACGTACCGCGTGCTGGCGGCGGGCCTGCGGCCGCTGGGCCTCGCGTTCGTGCACGTCCTGGCCGAGGACCCGGCCGCCGCGGTCGTCGCCGAGATCCGCGCGGGCGTCGGCGCGCCCTTCCTGCTCAACACCGGCTTCGCCCACGTCACGGAGCGCGACGAGGCGATCGCGCTCGTGGCGGACGGTCTGGCGGACGCGGCGGTCGTCGGCCGCGGCTTCATCGCCAACCCGGACCTGTACGAGCGCTGGTCCACGGGGGCCGCCGAGAACGCGCTGCGCCCCGAGGGGCTGTACAGCGGGGGGCCGGAGGGCTACGTGGACTACCCGAGCCTGACGGCCGAGACGGCGCTCGGCACGTCCTGAGGCGCGGCGGCGCGGCGGGCGGCGGCGCGCGTCAGGCGGTGCCGCCCGGCGCGCCCGGGGTGCCGGGCACGTCGGGGAGCACGACGGGCGCGCCGGGGGCCGCGGCCGCCCGGTTCTCGTCGCGGATCGACGCCCACAGCTCCTCGCGGTAGACCGCGAGCTCGCGCGGGGCGTCGATGCCCAGGCGGATGGCGCCGCCGGCGACCTCGACGACGGTGACGACGATGTCGTCCCCGATCAGGACCTTCTCGCCCGGCTTGCGGCTGATGATCAGCACGCGGCCGTGGCCTCCTGCGCGCCGAACAGCGGCGTGCGCAGCTCGGCGCCCGGGGCGCGGTTGAGCACCTGCCAGCCGCGGCCGCCCTCGAGCAGCAGCGGCGCGCGCAGGTTGACGGTGAAGTCCTCCAGCCGCTCCGTCGCGCGGACGACGACCCAGACCTCGGCCTGCTCCGTCGGGCCGTCGGCCGGGACGTCGCCGTCGTCGAGGACGACGTCGTAGGCGGGGAAGAAGCGCTCGGGGCGGGTGACCGGCAGCGCCAGCTCGGGGTCCTCGAGGGACTGGAGCCAGCGGAAGGCGTGGTCCTCGCCGCCGGGCGACACGAGCGCGTAGCGCGACCCCGGCAGGCCGACGAGGCCCTCGGGGAAGTCGAGCGCGTCGGCGTCGGCGATCTCGAGGTCGCCGAAGCGGGTGCTGTGGAGGGCGATCGGCATGGGGATCAACGGAGGAAGTCGATGAGCGACGACTGGACGATGCTCGCGCCGGCCTTCAGGGACGCCTGGTAGGCGGCCTGCTGGGTGGCGTAGGAGACCATCGTACTGGCGGCGTCGGCCTCTTCCACCTTCGACCGCGCACCCGTCACCGTCTCCTCGAGGGCCTGCAGGCGCTCCTCGGCCGCCGACATGCGGTTGACGGACGCGCCGACCTCGGCGCGGACCGCCGACAGCGACTCGAGCTGCTGCTGCATCGCGGCCAGGTCGGTGGTGCGCAGCGCGTTGGCGTCCGCGGCCGTCCCGCCCTTGAGGTGGGCGACGATCGTGCGCAGCGTGTCGAGGAGCTTGCCGTCGCCCGAGCCCGTGCCGTTGCCGAGCACGCGGCCCGCCAGGTCGACGTTGAGCTTCATGTCGACGCCCTCGGCGATGGTGCGCACGACGGACCCGCCGTTGCCCAGGTAGGCGTCGGGGCCGTCGACGTCGTAGGGCTTGCTCGTCGTGCTCGTGCCCGCGAAGACGTACGTGCCGGCGTAGGTGGTGTTCGCCGTCGTCTTCACGGAGCGGATGAGCTGCTCGAGCTCGGCGGCGACCGGCTCGCGGGCCGTCTGGCCGCCGACGTCGTTGCCGGCGCCGACGAGGAGCGTGCGGGCGCGCTGGACCAGGTCGGCGATGCCGCGCAGCGCGGCGTCCGTCGTCTCCTGCCAGCCCTGGCCGTCGTCGACGTTGCGCCGGAACTGGGCGATCTGCGACAGCTCGCCGCGCAGGTCCATCGCGCGCGCCGCGCCGTACGGGTCGTCGGACGGACGCGTGATGCGCATGCCGGACGACAGCGTCTGGTACGTGCGGCTCAGGCGGTTCTGGCTGCCCTGCAGGTCGCTCAGCACGGTGCGGCTGAGCATGGAGTTGGTGATGCGCGAGGTCATGGGGCGGTCCGGGTCTCGGTCGGGACGGGCGGCCGCTACAGGCCGACGCGGCCGGTGCGGTTGATGAGCTGGTCGAGCAGCTCGTCGACGGTGGTCAGGGTGCGGGCGGCGGCCTGGTAGCCGCGCTGGAAGCGGACGAGGTTGGCCATCTCCTCGTCGGACGACACGCCCGAGATGGAGTCGCGACGGTCCTGCAGCGCGTCGGTGAGGCTCTGCGCCGTCGCCTCCTGGCGACGCACGTCGGCGACGTTCGAGCCGATCGTGCCGACGAGCGCGCGGTACGCCTGGTCCGACGGGCCGTTGCGCAGCGCGGCGATCTTCGTCGCCACCTCGTTGCCGCCGGCGGTCCCGGCGACGAACGCCGAGAGCGAGCCGCCCTTGGCGGGATCGATCCCGGTGCCCGACTCGAGCGGCCGCCGGGCGACGCCCTCGACGATGGGGGCGGTGCTCTTCTCGAAGATCGGCGGGCCGCCGGCGGCGACGTGCAGCGCGTTGACCGCGTCCGCCAGGCCGTTGGCCGCGTCGGCGAGCTGCTGGCGGTAGCTCGCGATCGGGCCGGTCGCGGACGCCATCGAGGCGAGCGCGCCGAGCGAGCCGGAGCCCGGGCCGCCCAGGCCGAACGCCAGGTTCCACGGCTGGCGCGGCTGGTCGCCGGCGACGACCGGGGTGGTGTCGGACCCCAGGTAGACGTCGACCTTGCCCGCGACCGGCTGGCCGCTGCCGTCGAGGGTCGGCTCGATGCGGACCTGCGCGAAGCCCGACAGCTGGTCGAGCAGCAGGTCGCGGCGGTCCTCGAGGTCGTTGGCGCCCTCGCCGCGGGCGGCGGCGCTGCCGATCGCGGCGTTGAGCTCGGCGATCTCCTGGACCGCCTGGCGGATCGGCCCGGTCTCGGAGATCCGCGACTCGTACTCCTCCGCGGCCTGCTTCTGGACGGTGGCGAGCTGCGCGTCGACGGTGGCGAAGCGGTCCGCGGTGGTGCGGATCGCGTCGAGGAGCACCTGGCGGCCGGCGGTGGACGTCGGGCTGTTGGCCACGTCGTTCCACGCGCTCCACAGCCGCCCGAGCTGGGCGGCGACGCCCTTGTCGCCGGGCTCGGCGATCGACAGCTCGACCTGCTCGTACAGCCCGCTCAGCGTCGAGGCCTCGCCGAGCTTGGTGGTCTGGGCGCGCAGCTGCACGTCGGCGAAGCGGTCGCGCAGCCGGTCGATGCCGGTGACGTCGACGCCGGTGCCGAGCTGGGCGTAGGCGGAGGTCGAGCCCCACGGGCCGCCGATGAGCGGCGTCGACGCCTGCAGGTTGGCGCGCTGGCGCGAGTAGCCGGGCGTCGACTCGTTCGCGATGTTGTGGCCGGTGACCTCGATCGCGCGCTGCTGGGCCAGCAGGCCCCGCAGCGCGGTCTCGATCCCGGAGAAGGAGGAGATGGGCATCAGGCGCGCAGGTCGAGGACGGACATGGGGACGGCGTTGGGCTGCGGGCGGACGCCGGGCGGCGGCTCGTACGTGACGTCGCGCGGCGGGGCGCCGCCGAGGCGGAGCAGGTGCTCGACGAACGTCAGCTCTTGGTAGAGCAGCATCCGGTTGGCCTCGTGCTCGCGGGCCACGGCCTCCGTGGCGCCGACGAGCTGCACGCTGCGGCCGGTGACGGCCTCGGCCTCCTCGGGCGAGAGGAGCGTGCACAGGTCGGTCACCGTGACCGCCCAGGGCTCCATGCCGAGGAGCTGGCCGCCGCGGACGAGCAGCGCCGTGCGGCGCTCCTCGAGGGCGACGCGGAACGTCGTCTCGGCCTCGATCGTGCCGGTGTGGCGCAGGACGCTCGGCGCGTCGCGGACGCGCACGGCGGTGCCGAGCGCCTCGACGGCCCGCGCCAGGCGCTCGATCGAGCGGAGCTGCTCGTCCAGGTGGCCGAGCAGCTCCCGGCCCAGTGGCGTGCGGATGGAGGTCACGAGAGGCTCCCGGTGGCCGGGGTGGTGGCGGACGTGGTGGAGGGGCCGGCCGGCGCGGCGGCGCCGTCGGCGGGCGTGGCCGCGCCGGAGGCCGGCGCGGGGGAGGAGGCGGCCGTCGCGGCGCTCGGGCGCATCGCGTCGTAGAGCTGGCGGGCCAGGCCGATGCCGCCGGCGCCGGTCAGGGCGTCGGCCATCGCGCCGGGCAGCATGTCGCGGTACGCGCCGGTCGCCGCGGAGGCGGTCTCGTCGTCGGCGGGCTGCGCCGTCGCGCTGAGCTCCTTCGTCAGCTGCTCGACGAGCACGCGCTCGAAGGCGACCGCCGCCTGGTAGGTCTTCTGGGCCTGGGGGCCGCCCGCGCGCACGTCGCGCGGCAGGCTGCGCACGTCGACCGGCGCCATCGCGCCGCCCACCGCCGGGACGGTCATCGCTTGACCCCGTTGGCGATCTCCCACATCTGGTCCTGCGACTGCACCGCGCGGCTGGCCATCGCGAAGGCGCGCTGCGACTCGATCAGGTCGACCATCGCGGTCGACATGTCGACGTTCGACGCCTCGAGGTTGCCCTGCAGCACCCGCGTCTCGGGCGGGTTCGCGGCCACGGCGGCGCCGCTCTGCGCCGTCTCGGCGAAGCGGCTGTTGCCGAGCGGGCGCAGGCCGTCGGGGGACGGCACGTTGACGATCTGCAGGCGCCCGAGCTCCTGGCCGTCCGCGGTGCGGACGGTGCCGTCCTCGCCGATCTTCACGGTGGCGTCGGCGCCGGTCGGGAGCGGGCGGACGCCGGCGACGAGGGCGCCGTCGCGGGTGGCCAGGCGGCCCTGGGCGTCGACCTGCAGGTCGCCGGCGCGGGTCAGCGCGGCGCCGTCGGGCGTGTCGACGCGGAGGAAGCCGGGGCCGGCGATGGCGACGTCGAGCGGCCGGTCGGTGACCTGCAGCGCGCCCTGGGCGTACCCGCGGCCGACGGTCGTGGCGCCCGCGCCGGAGCCGACCTGGACGTCCTCCACGCCGTCGCGGACGTAGAGGAGGTCCCGGAAGGCGACGCGGTTCTGCTTGTAGCCGGTGGTGTTGACGTTGGCGATGTCGTTCGACACCGCGTCCAGTCGGGACTGGTTCGCCGACATGCCGGCGGCGGCTGCGTGCAGGCCTTGGAGCATCGATCGTCCTTGGTGGGGGCCCCGGACGCGACGCGGCCGGGAGGGGGCGGCTGGTCCGGGGAACCGCCGCGACGTACGGGGAATCGGCGCGGGCCGGACCGACTTGAGCCGGGCCCTCGCGACGTGCGCCGGCTAGTTGCCGGTGGCGCTGCCGACCTGGTTGGCGGCCTTCTGCAGCGTCTCGTCGATCGTCGTGATCGACTTCTGGCCGGCCTCGAACGAGCGCAGCGACGCGATCATGTCGGCCATCGCGATCGTCGGGTCCACGCCGGAGCCCTCGAGGGCCCCCTGGCGCACGACGCCCGGCGCCTGGCCGGCGGCCGTGCCCTGGAACTCGCCCTCGCCGACCTTGCGCGGGTCGCGCAGCGCGAAGACGCCGACGGCCCCGGCGGCGACGCGACCCTGCGCGTCGACCGGGACCGGCTGGCCGCCCTGGCCCAGCACCTGGTTGCCGCGGGCGTCCGCCAGCGTCCCCGTCGGGGACGTCGTGAACTGCCCGTTGCGGGTGTAGCGCACCCCCTGCGGCGTCTGGACGGCGAAGTAGCCGTCGCCCTCGATCGCCAGGTCGAGCGGCTCGCCCGTCTCGCGGACGGGCTGGGCGCGCAGGTCCGTGACGGTCTGGTCCGCGTACGGTCCCAGGCCGACGGCCCCGACGGCGCGGCCGTCGCGGGTGGCGGACAGGAGCACGTCGCCGAACGTCGTCTGCGTCGTGCGGTCCCGCTTGTAGCCGGGCGTCGCCGCGTTCGCGAGATCGTTCGTGAGCTGATCCTGCCGCGTCTGCTCGGCGCGCATGCCGGCGGCGGCGATGAAGAGACCACGGTCCATGGACGCCGTGATCGGCCCCGGAGCGGACGACTTGAGCATCCGTATCGATCCGGTCTCAAGGTTCTGCGCCAGCCGCCGATGAGAGGAGCAACGAGAGTCCGATCTCGGGCGCGCAGGAGCGCGACCGGGTTCAGTCAGGGGTTTCATCACGATGTCCAACAACTTCTCCCCGATCGACGCCGCGTCGCGCCTGCGCCTGCAGGCGGCCGACGCCCCCCGCGAGCGCCGCCCGGTGACCGATGACCAGGAGGTGGCCGCCGTGCCCCCGCGCGCGGACGTGCACTTCGACGGCCTGCCGGCGGAGCCGCCGGAGTCCGTCCTGGACGAGATCGACGCCCAGATGGATCGCCTGGACGCGCTGAAGGACGCCGGCCGCTCGCTGCGCTTCGACGTCCGCGACCCGCACCACGTGCGCGTCGAGGTGCTCGACGGCGCGGGCGAGGTCGTCCGTCGCGTGCCCCCGATGGAGGCGCTGCAGATGGCGACGGAGGACATCGTGTCCGCCACCTACGCCGACGAGCGCGCCGACGGCGCGCGACCCGCCGGCATCGACCGGAGGGCCTGAGCCATGGGCATCAGCCTGAGCGGGCTCGCCACGAGCCTGGACACGGACGCGCTCATCACGCAGCTGATGGCGACGGAGAAGCAGCCGCTGACCCGGATGAACCAGCAGCAGGCGGACCAGAAGTCCGCCAAGGCGACGATCCAGTCCGTCGTCGACAAGCTGAAGTCGCTGCAGACGGCGGCGAACGCCCTGCGCGACCCCACGCTGTTCGGCAACAAGCAGTCCGTGTCCGTCGGCGACGCCTCGGCCGCCACCGCGACCGTGCAGTCCGGCGCCGCCACCGGCGGCTACCAGCTGGTCGTCGACCGCCTGGCCCGCTCGGCCAGCGCGAGCTACGCGTACACGCCGCAGTCCACCGCCGGCACGATCACCGTCGCCGGGTCCGGCTGGTCGGACACGATCGCCACGAACCCCGACGAGATCATGAGCGACTTCGTCGCCCGGATCAACGGCAACGCCAGCCTGCACGTCGTGGCGTCCGTCACGACGGTGGCGGGCCAGGAGCGCATCGCCTTCGCCAGCCGGGCCACCGGCGCCACGAGCGGCTTCTCCGCGTCCGGCGCCGAGCTGTCGGACGAGCAGCTGAAGGCGGGCCAGGACGCCCGCGTGCTCGTCGACGGCCAGGAGCACCTGTCGCGCACGAACGTCTTCGACGACGCCATCCCCGGCGTGCGGCTGACCCTGCGCGGGGTCACGTCCACCCCGACGACCGTCAACGTCGGCGCGCCCGGCGCGGACGCCGACGGCGTGGCGAAGGCCGCCAAGACGTTCGTCGACGCCTACAACGCGGCGGTCGACCTGCTGCGGACGACGACGGCGGTCGTCGCCGGCAAGACGAACGCGCTCGGCGGCGACATCGGCCTGACCTCGATCCAGGACCGCCTGCGCCAGTCGCTCGTCGAGACGACGAACGGCGTCACCGGCCTGCCGCTCGAGAAGCTCGGCATCTCGACCGGCAAGACGTCCGGCACGAGCAAGACGAGCACCGACGCCCTCCAGGGCCGGCTGACGCTCGACGAGACCGTCCTGAAGGACGCCGTGACGAAGGACCCGGGCGCCGTCCGGACCACGCTCGCGCGGAGCGGAGGGGTGCTGAACGCGATCGCCGACAACGTCACGTCGTGGACGGCGGCGACGAGCGGCACGCTGACGCAGCGGATGTCGATCATCGACCAGTTCGTGTCGGACCTGAACGTCCGGATGGACCAGTTCAACGCCCGCATGGACGCCCGCCAGACCGCCCTGAAGGCGCAGTTCGCGCGCCTGGAGGCGACGATCTCGGGCTTCAACGACCAGAAGTCGTGGCTCACGGGCCAGCTGAGCGCGCTGAACAAGTAGCCCCTTCAGTCGCGCGCGCTCCGTCCGATCACCCTGACGTGTCCACCTACGCCGCCCCCAGCGCCTACCGCGACTCCGCGGTCCTGACGGCTTCCCCGACCGAGCTGGTCGTGATGCTGTACGACGGGATCGGGCGCTTCCTCCGCCAGGCCGTCGCCGCCCTCGAGGCGGACGACCTCGCCACCGCGTCGGCGCGCATGCAGCGCGCCGAGGCGATCATCACCGAGCTCAGCGTGACGCTCGACCACGAGCAGGGCGGCCAGATCGCCGGCCGGCTCGCCGAGATCTACGGCTTCTGGCGCCGGCACATCGACGCCGCGCGCGTCGAGCGCGACCCGCAGAAGCTGCTGCAGGTCGTGCGTCAGGCCGCCGAGATCCGCGGCGCGTTCGCCGCCATCGGCGGGTGAGCGCGGTGGAGCACGAGCCCGTCGCCGCCGGCGATCCGTACGACGCGATCGCCGAGCTCGCCGTCCAGCAGCTCGTGGCCGCCCAGACCGGCGACCTGGACCGCATGGAGCAGCTCATGGCCCGCTGGGCCGTCCTCGTCGCGACCCTGCCGGACACCGCGCCGCCCGGCGCCCGCGCGGCGCTCGAGCGCGCCGCCACCGCGCACGCGCAGACCAGCGTGCTGCTGACGCAGGCGCGCGACGGCGTCGGGGACGGGCTCGCCCGCTCCGGCACCGCCCGGCGCGTCGCCGTCGGATACCGCGCGACGGCCGCCGTCGCCGCCGTCAGCCGCCAGGCCTGACGCCGCCCGCGGGCCGCGCGCCCGCCCCTCTCGCACCGTCCCCGCCGCCCGGCGGGACGGTGACGCGCGGCCGCTGCGCCGCGCGTGCGCCGCCGCGCCCCCGTCCGTGCCCCGCCGCCCCCGCGGCGCGGTGCCGCGCGGGCGCGCCGCGCCGCCGGCCGCCCGGTCGGCCGCGCTCAAGTCCGCCGCCAGGCGGCCGATGACCCGAGCGTCCCACGGACGGGACGTCACCGCAGATCCACGGACGGATCGCGAACCGACGGACCCTGCCCGTGAGCCTGATCGACCCCACCCAGAGCGCGCTCAACAGCGCCATCCAGGGCGCTGCCCAGCGCCACCAGCTGCTGGCGGACAACCTCGCCAACGTCAACACGCCGGGCTACCAGCGCAAGGACGTGGACTTCCACGGCCAGCTGCGCCAGGCGATGGAGACGGGACGCCCCGCGCCGGTGGCCTTCGCGGCCACCACCCAGCCGGGCGTCGTGTCCGCCGACGGCAACGGGATCGACATGGACCGCGAGTCGGCGGAGCTGTCGAAGAACGCCCTGGAGCAGCAGGCGCTCGTCAGCGTCGCCCGGGCCCGCATCGAGACCCTCGTCACCGCCATCACCGGGAGCGGCGCATGAGCATCCTGAACGCCCTCGACGTCAGCGCCTCGGGGCTCACCGCCTCGCGCGTGCAGCTCGACGTCACCTCCGAGAACCTCGCCAACGCGCAGACGACGCGCACGGCGGCGGGCGGCCCCTACCAGCGCAAGACCGTCGTCCTGCAGTCCGCCGACGGCGGCCAGGGCTTCGGCACCACCCTCGCCTCCGCGATGGGCGGATCGGCCGGCGCCGCCCGCGGCGTCCAGGTCGCGGCGATCACGCCGCACCCGGCGCCCCCGCGGATGGTCTACGACCCCGGCCATCCCGACGCCAACGCCGACGGCTACGTCGCGATGCCGGCGATCGACTCCGTCACCGAGATGGTCGACCTCATCGCCGCCTCCCGCGGCTACGAGGCGAACGTCACCGCGATGCAGAGCGCGAAGCAGATGTTCACCCGCACCCTCGACCTCCTCCGATGATCCTCCCCATCGACCCCAGCATGGTGCTCGGCTCCGAGGCGATCATGCCCGGCGTCGCGCCCGTCACGCCGCCGCAGCCGCCGACCGGGACGTCCGCCGCCGGCTTCGGCGACGCGCTCTCCGGGGCCCTCAAGAGCCTCGAGACCACCCAGACCGACGCCGCGAAGGCCAGCGCCTCGCTCGCCGCCGGCACCGCCGACAACGCCGAGGCGGTCGTCATGGCCGTCGAGAAGGCGAAGCTCTCGATGCAGATGGCCGCGAGCCTGCGGACCAAGGGCGTCGAGGCGCTGAACGACGTCCTGCACACGCAGGTCTAGTCGGAGGATCACCGCGTGCCGCTCCCCAAGATCCTCTCCAAGCTCTCCGTCCGGGGCCGCATCGGCCTGGCCGGCGCCGTCCTCGGCGTCGTCGTCGTCCTCTTCGTGATGTTCAAGCTCGCGTCGAGCCCCGGCTACACCACCATCGTCACCGGCCTGGACCCCGCCCAGACCGGCAAGATGACGACCGCGCTCGACGAGAAGGGCGTCGCCTACGAGCTGCAGAACAACGGCACCGCGCTCGCCGTCGAGAAGCGCGACGTCGCGAACGCCCGCATCGCCCTCGCCGAGCAGGGCGGCGTCGCCGGCGGCACCGTCCAGCCCGGCTTCGAGCTCTTCGACAACCAGAAGATGGGCTCGTCGCAGATGCAGCAGCAGGTCACGTACCAGCGCGCGATGGAGGGCGAGCTGGCCAAGACGATCGGCCAGATCCAGGGCGTGTCCGGCGCCTCGGTGCAGCTCGTGCTGCCCGACGACACCGACGCGCTGCTCTCGGAGAACGCCCCCGAGGCGACGGCCGCCGTGCTGCTGTCGGGCGCCGAGGACCCCGAGCCCGCGGCCGTGCAGGGCATCGCCCGCCTGGTCGCGTCGAGCGTCAAGTCGCTCAAGCCGTCCAAGGTGACGATCACCGACGGCGCCGGTCGCCTGCTGTGGCCGACCGCGGGCGCCGACGGCGCCGCCGGCGGCACGGGCACCGGCGGCGCCGCGCTGGCCAAGCAGGCCGCGGCGCAGAAGTACCAGACGTCGCTCGAGGGCAGCCTCAGCTCCGTGCTGGCGCAGACGCTCGGCCCGAACATGGCACGCGTCCGCGTCAACGCCGACATCGACGCCGACCAGGCGACGCAGGAGCAGCTGCAGTACGGCCGCAAGCGCGTCGCGCTGAAGACGAAGACCGACAACGAGCGGATGCGCGGCACCGGCGCGACGAACGGCGGCACCGCCGGCACCGCCGGCAACGTGCCCGGCTACGCCGCGACCGCCGGCGGGGGCGGCAACTCGAACTACCAGCACGAGTCCGGCGAGAGCGAGTTCGGCAACGACAAGACCGTGACGAAGCGGACGATCGCCGCCGGCGCCGTCAACCGCCAGAGCGTCTCCGTGCTCGTCTCGAACGCGGTCCCGGCGGCGCAGCTGCCGGCGATCCGCCAGGCGATCGCCGCCGCCGCCGGCATCAACACGCAGCGCGGCGACCAGCTCAACGTCTCGCGCATCGCGTTCGCCCAGGCGCCCGCCGCGCCGAAGGCCTCGCCGCTGTCGGGCAACGTCCTCGACTACGCCAAGTGGGCCGCGGTCGCGCTCGCCACGATCATCTTCCTGGTCCTCGTGGCGCGCCACCTGCGCCGCCGCGAGCGCGAGGCGCTGGCCTCGCCGACCTGGCTGAACGAGATCGAGGCGCCGCTGCCGCTGCGCGAGTTCGTGCCCGAGCCCGCCCCGGTCCCGGTGCGCGTCGCCCCGGCCGTCCTGGACGTCGCCGAGCCGCCGCCGGCGCGCAAGGCGATCCAGGAGCTCGCCGAGCGCGATCCCGGCCGCGTGGCCAACCAGGTCCGTCACTGGCTCTCGGAGGACTGACCATGGCCGTCGTGACCAACGCCCAGGCCCAGGCCTTCGGCGACCCCTTCGAGACGGTGGACGGCCTGCCCGTCCCCACGGCCCCGCCGCCGGAGCCGCTCAACCTGCCCGGCCGCCGCAAGGCCGCCATCCTGCTCGTCTCGCTCGGCGCGGACCGGGCGGCGGAGATCTTCCGCCACCTGCGCGACGAGGAGATCGAGGCGCTGTCCCTCGAGATGGCGAAGCTCGGCCAGGTCAAGGCCGAGCACATCGACGGCGTCTTCGAGGAGGCCGCGGCGCTCGCCGTCGCGATGCAGCACTTCGCCGAGGGCGGCGTCGACTTCGCCCGCGAGGTGCTCGAGCGCGCGATGGGCTCCGAGCGCGCCGACGAGATCATCGGCCGGCTCAACTCCGTCATCGAGAAGCGCCCGTTCGAGTTCCTGCGCCGCACCCCGCCGGAGCAGGTCATCGCGTTCCTGCGCGCCGAGTCGCCGCAGACGCGCGCCCTCGTCATCGCCAACCTGCACACCCGCCTGGCCGCCCAGGTGCTGGTCGAGCTCGAGTCGGACGAGCAGGCGGACATCGCCTGGCGCGTCGCGACGATGAGCGAGACGAGCCCCGAGGTCGTCAAGCGGATCGAGGCGGTCGTCCGCGGCAAGCTGGCGAACGTCATCTCGGCCGACTACCAGGCCGCCGGTGGCGTCCAGTCGCTCGCCGACATCCTCAACCACACCGACCGGCCGACGGAGCGCAACGTGCTCGACGCGCTCGCCGACGCGGATCCCGACATCGCCGAGGAGGTGCGGCGCCTGCTGTTCGTCTTCGAGGACGTCGCCGCCCTCGACGACCGCTCGATCCAGCTCGTCCTGCGCGACGTGGAGCAGCGCGACCTGGCGCTCGCCCTGCGCGGCGTCGACGACGCGGTGCGCGAGAAGATCCTGGGCAACCTGTCCCAGCGCGGCGCCCAGATGCTGCGCGAGGAGATGGAGTTCATGCCGCCGCAGCTCAAGCGCGTGGTGGAGGAGGCCCAGGGCCGCATCGTCGCGGTCGTGCGCCGCCTGGAGGAGTCCGGGCAGCTCGTGCTCAGCCGCGGCGGCGGGGACGACGTGGTCTGATGAACGCCCCGCTCGCCACCGACCTGGCGTCCGCGTTCGAGGAGGCCGCGTACGTGCCGGCCGCCTCGTCGCTCGCGCCGCTGCAGCTGGCGCCGGAGCCGCGACCCGTCGCGCCCGTCGCCGAGCCCCTGGAGCCCGCCGCCGCGGCGGTCCCGCCGGCCGCGTCGGCCGCGCCGGACCGCGACGACGCCCGGCCCCGCCCCGCCGAGTTCGCGTTCCCCGTGCTGGAGCGCCCCGCGGCGCCGCCGACCGTCCGCGAGCTGGCCGACGAGCTGGCCGCGGCGCGCGACGAGGCCGAGCGCATCCGCGAGGAGGCGCGCGCCGAGGGCTTCGCCGCCGGGCAGGCCCAGGGCCGCGCCGAGGCGCTCGAGCAGCTGGCGCCCGCCGCCGCGACGCTCGCCGACGCGCTCGGCGGCGCCCGCCGCGACGCGCTGCGCGCCGCCGACGCGCTCGAGCGCGAGGCCGTCGAGCTGGCGATCCTGCTGGCCGAGAAGGTCGTCGCGGCGACCGTGCTGCACGAGCCCGAGCGCGTGCTCGACGTCGTCCGCGGCGCCCTCCGCGGCGTCGTCGACCGTGGTCGCGTCAGCGTCCACGTGCACCCCGACGACGTCGCCCTCGTGCGCGGCGCGATGGGGGAGTTGCTCGACGAGCTCGGCGGGGTCGAGCGCTGCGACGTCGTCGCCGAGCGCCGCGTGACCCGCGGCGGCGCGATCGTCCGCACGACCGACGGCGAGCTCGACGTCCGCCTGGAGGCGAAGCTCGAGCGCGCCGCCCAGCTGCTGCGGGAGTCCGAGGCGTGAGCCTGCTCGACCGCCTGGGGGCCGACGACGCCCAGCTCGCCGACGAGCCCGACGGCCGCCTGGGCCGCCTGGGCCAGGTGCTGCGCGACTCCGACCTGGGGCAGCGCAACGGCCGCGTCGTCGACGTCATCGGACTCGTCATCGAGGCCACCGGCCTGCGGGCCGAGGTCGGCGAGCTGTGCCACGTCCACACGGGGCGGGCCCGCCCGTCCGTGCCCGCGGAGGTCGTCGGCTTCCGCTCGGGACGCACGCTGCTCATGCCGCTCGGCGAGCTGGCCGGCGTCGGCCCCGGCACCACCGTCTCCGCGACCGGCCGCCCGTTCCGCGTGGCCGTCGGCGACGGGCTGCTCGGCCGCGTCGTGGACGGGCTCGGCGCCCCGATGGACGGCATGCCCGCCGCCGACGGCGCGATGCGGGCCACGGTCGCCGCGCCGCCCGACCCGCTGACCCGCCCGCGCATCGAGGAGCGCGTCGGCCTGGGCGTCCGCGCCCTCGACGCCCTCGTGCCGTGCGGCCGCGGCCAGCGCCTGGGCATCTTCGCCGGCTCGGGCGTCGGCAAGTCGTCCCTGCTCGGGATGATCGCCCGCTCGACGACCGCCGACGTCAACGTCATCGCCCTCGTCGGCGAGCGCGGCCGCGAGGTGCGCGAGTTCGTCGAGCGCGACCTGGGGTCGGCCCTGGGCCGCTCCGTCGTCGTCTGCGCCACGTCGGACCAGCCGGCCCTCGTCCGCCTGCGCGCCGCCTACACCGCCACCGCGATCGCGGAGCACTTCCGCGACCAGGGCCAGAACGTCGTGCTGATGATGGACTCCGTCACCCGCTTCGCGATGGCGCAGCGCGAGGTCGGGCTGGCCATCGGCGAGCCGCCGGCCACCCGCGGCTACACGCCGAGCGTCTTCGCGCTCCTGCCGCGCCTGCTCGAGCGCTCCGGCACGTCGCCGAAGGGCTCGATCACGGGCCTGTACACGGTGCTCGTGGACGGCGACGACATGAACGAGCCGATCGCCGACGCGGTGCGGTCGATCCTCGACGGCCACGTGGTGCTCTCGCGCGAGCTGGCGCACCGCAACCACTACCCGGCGATCGACGTGCTGCAGAGCGTGTCGCGCCTGGTCGGCGAGATCACGGGCCCCGACGACCGGGCGGCCGCCGCTGCGGTCCGGGGGCTCATGGCCGACCACCGCGAGCGCGAGGACCTGATCGCCATCGGCGCGTACCAGCAGGGCACCGACCCGCGCACGGACGCCGCGATCGCCATGCGCGACGAGATCGAGCGGTTCCTGCGCCAGGCGCCCGACGACCGCTCGACGATCGCCGACGCCGACGCGGCGCTGCACGCGATCGCCGCCCGCGCGGCCGCGCTGACCGCGGCCGGCGCGCCTCAAGCCGCCTGATCCGCGGTCGATCACCCGGGCACCCGCGGGGCCAGACGGCGTACGCCGTCCGCGCCGGCGGGCTGCTCCCTGAGACCGAAGGATCCGCAGTGCTCCGCAAGACCCCGCCGCCGACCGTCGCCCCGACCGAGATCGCGCCGATCGACCCCGACACGACCGGCGCCGCCGTCCGCGTCGCCGATCCCCGGTGGGCCGAGATGCTGCGGTTCGCGCTCCTCAACGAGGGCGACCTGCGGCTGCTGGCCGACGCCGACGACATCGTCGACGAGCTCGGCGACGTCGTCGTCCGGTCGTTCTACGACCACATCCTGCAGTTCCCGCAGATGCGGGGGATCATCGAGAGCAACAGCTCGGTCGAGCGCCTGGGCCGCACGCTGAAGGCCTACTTCGGCACGCTCTTCACCGGCCGCTACGACGAGGCGCGACTCGAGAGCGTGCTGCGGATCGGCGTCGTCCACGACCGCATCGACCTGCCGATCATGGCGTTCATCACGGCGTTCCTGCGGATCGACCGCGTCGTGATCCCCTTCCTCGTCCGCCGCCTGCACGACGACCCCGAGCGGCTCACCCGCACGCTCCTGGCGTACCGCAAGCTCGCGACGGCCGACGTCGCGACCGTGACCCAGGCGTTCATGGACTCGCGGGACCGCACGATGGAGCTCGTGGCGTCGCTGCAGCAGCAGTCCGACGCGCTCGCGGAGCAGCAGCACGAGATCACCGGCGTGTCCGAGACGCTCGCGGCCGCCGCGCAGCAGCAGCACGCGTCCGCCGTCGAGCTGTCCGAGACGTCGTCGTCGATCGCCGCGCAGGCCGACGGCGCCAACGCCCTGATGGGCGACGGCGTCCGCCTGGCGGCGGAGGGCCGCGAGCTGATGGAGGGCACCGGCGCGGCCGTCGGACGGATGCGCACGTCGGTCGACGCGACCACCGAGCAGCTCGGCCACCTCGCCGAGCAGTCCGCGGAGATCACCGCGATCGTCGAGGACGTCCGCCAGATCGCGGACCAGACGAACCTGCTCGCCCTGAACGCCGCGATCGAGGCGGCGCGGGCGGGGGAGGACGGCCGCGGCTTCGCGGTCGTCGCCGAGGAGGTCCGCAAGCTCGCCGAGCGCACCCGCGAGTCGCTGACCCACATCAACGACCTCAACACGAACTCGCTCGCCGCGATCGACGCGGTCCGCACCGCCGTGGGCGCGACGACCGACGGGATGGAGGAGGTCGAGCGCCGCACCGGCGCGGCGCTCGAGGGCTTCGGGTCGCTCGACGGCGCGGTCGGCCGCACCGCCGACGCGCTCGGGCAGATCGTCGACGGCGTCCAGCTCGTCTCGCACTCGTCGTCCGACCTGACGGGCGTGTCCGAGGCGATGGCGCGCAGCGCCGAGCAGCTCGGCGGGATGGCCGAGGCGCTCGGCGGCGCGCTCGACGACTCGCGCGAGGCGCTCGCCGGGTGCACCCGCAGCGACGACCGTACGTCCGTCCAGGGCGCCTCGACGGCCACGGCCGCGCGCCGATGACCCGGCCGTGAGCTCCGCGTTCCGCTTCCGCCTCGAGCCCGTGCGCGCCGTCTCGGAGCGCAAGGAGGAGGACGCCCAGTCGGCGCTCGCCGCCGCGCTCCGCACGGAGCGCGCGGCCCGCGAGCGGCTCGACGCCGCCGCCGGCGACGTCGGCGCCGCGCTGCGCGACGCCGCCGACCGCCGCGCCACGACCGCGCTGACCGGGCAGGACCTGCTCGGCCAGGAGGCCTGGATCATGCGCACCACCGCGCGCCGCGCCGAGCTCCTGCTGGACCTGGACCGCCAGGTCACCGAGACCGGCGCGCGGCGGGCGCTGCTCGCCGACGTCTCGCGCGAGCGGCAGGTCCTCGAGCGGCTGCGCGACCGGCAGCAGGCGGCGCACCGCGCCGCCCAGGAGCGGATCGCCCAGGACCAGCTCGACGAGATCGCCCTGGGCCTGCACCGCCGGAGGGCGTCGTGAGCGTCGCCGCCATCGCCGCCCGCGTGGCGGAGATCCAGTCGCTCGTCCAGCGCGCCACGACGCCGCCCGACGGCGCGTTCCGCTCGGTCCTGCAGTCCGCGCAGGCGAGCCCCGTGGTCCCCGCCGGCCTGACCGGCGACGGTACCCCGGCCCCCGCGGACGCCACGGCGCTGCCCGCGACCGGGGCCGCAGGCGCCACCGGCGCCACCGGCGCAGCCGGCGACGTGCCGGCCGGCGTGCCGTCGAGCGGCGGCGACGGGGGGCAGTACGCCCCGCTGATCCGCGCGGCCGCCGCGCGCCACGGGCTCGACCCGCAGATCTTCACCAACCTCGTGCGCCAGGAGTCCGGGTTCGATCCGAACGCCGGGTCGTCCGCCGGCGCGCGCGGCCTGTGCCAGCTCATGCCCGGCACCGCCGCGACCCTCGGCGTGCGCGACCTGACGGACCCCGCGCAGTCGCTCGAGGGCGGCGCGAAGTACCTGCGCCAGCAGCTCGACCGCTTCGGCGGCGACTACCGGAAGGCGCTCGCCGCCTACAACGCCGGCCCGGGCGCGGTCCAGCGCTACGGCGGCGTGCCCCCCTACCCCGAGACCCAGCACTACGTGGCCACGATCCTCGGTCCCCAGAACGGCGCGGTGCGCGCATGAGCGGCGTCGGCGCCGTCGACGCCCGGCCGGCCCCCGCGGCCGCCCGGCGCGCGGCCGACCGGCCCGATCCGGCCGGCGGCTTCTCCGACCTGCTCGACGGCGCCCTCGGCGCCGCGGACGCGGCCGCGCCCCAGGCGCCGGCGCGGCCCCGGCCCGGGACGACCGGCCCCGCCGCGGGGCGCGCCGACGACGCCGCGACCGGCGGGGACGCCGACGCGGCCGCCGACGACGCGTCGGCCGCGGCCGACGCGGCCACGCCCGTCGCGGCGGCGCCCGTCGCCGTGCCCGTGACGGCCACCGTCGTGCCCGCCACCACGGTGCCGACCGGCGCCGCGCTGCTCGAGCCGCCCGCCGACGCCGCGGCGACCGGCATCCCGGCCGCGGCCGCCGCGGTCGCCACGCCGGCGCCCGCCGTCGGGGCGGGGGAGACCCCCGTGCCGACGACCGGCTCGCCGTCCGCGGCCCTCGCCGATCCGGCCGCCGTCGTGCCCCCCGCCGCCCCGCCGACCGTCGCCGACGCCGCCCCGGCGCCCGGCCCCGCGTCCGCCGCCCCGGACCAGGACGGCGCGACGCCGGCCGCCCCGGCCGACGCGGCCGTGGCCCAGGCCGGCCCGTCCGTCGCCGACGGCGCGTCCGCCGGCGAGCCCGGCACCGGCGGCCGGCCGGACGGCGACCGTCGCCCCACGGGCGAGGGCGCCGCCGCGCCGACCGCGGCCTCGGGCCCGGCGTCGGACGCCCTCCGCGCCGCCGGCACGCCGCTCGCGGCCTCGGCGCCGGCGCCGAGCACCGGCACGCCGGCCCCGACCGCGGAGCGCGAGCGCCCCGCGGCGACCGCGCCGGCCGCCCAGGCGCCGGCGCCGCCGGTCGCCGCTCCGGCGCCGACCGCCCCGCCCGTGGCCGCCGCGCCCGTGGCGCCCGCGACCCCCGCGGCGCCGACCGCGCCGACCACGCACGCCGAGGGCCTGGCCCGGACGGCGTCCACCACGGCCGTCGCGCTCGAGGTGCTCGCGCGCCGCGGCACCACGCACGCGCGCCTGACGCTGCGGCCCGAGTCGCTCGGCGGCATCGAGATCCACCTGCGCCACACGGCGCTGGGCATCGACGCCCGCCTGACCGCCGAGGGCGCCGACGCGGCCCGCGCGCTGCAGCAGGCCGGCGACGACCTGCGCCGCCAGCTGGAGGACCAGGGCGTCACGCTCCTGCGCCTGCAGATCGACGACGCCACCACCGGGGGCCGCGACCGCCGCGACCCCGCGGGCGAGCGCTCCGGCGACGCCCCCGACGGCCAGGGCCGCCGCGGCGCGTCCACGGCCACCACCGACCTTCCCGACGACCCCACCGACCGCCGCACGACGCTCGCGCTCCCGCACGGGGCGCTGGTGGACGTGCTCGCCTGACGAGGACCGATGACCACGATCCCCACCCAAGGCGTCGGCGCCTCCGCCGCCACGTCGCCCACCAGCCCGAGCTCGCCCGCGTCCAGCGCCAGCGAGAAGGCGGGTCTGAGCAAGGACGCGTTCCTCAAGCTCATGACGACGCAGCTGCGTCACCAGGACCCGCTCAAGCCGGTCGACGACACGGCGTTCCTCGCGCAGATGGCGCAGTTCACCACGCTCGAGCAGATCACCAACCTCGGCGACATCTCGACGATGCAGCTCAACGCGCAGGCGTCCTCTCAGGCGCTCGCGCTGTCGGGCCGCACCGTCACGTACCAGGACCGCGACGGCGGCAGCCACACCGGCGTCGTCACGAGCGTCACGTTCGAGAAGGGCGTGCCGACGCTCACGATCGGCGGCGCCACCGGCATCGCGCCCAGCTCGGTGATCTCCGTGTCGGAGACGCCCTCCAGCCCGTCCACCCCCTCCGCCGGCTCGTCGGCGGCCACCCCCAACTAGGAGCCCGCCCATGATCCGCGGCATGTACAGCTCGATCAGCGGCCTGAAGGCCCACCAGACGCTGCTCGACGTCACGGCCAACAACCTGGCGAACGTCAACACCGTCGGCTACAAGGCCGCCCGGGCGACGTTCTCCGACAACCTCTCGCAGTCGATCCGCGGCGCGTCCGGCGCCACGCAGGACACCGCCGGCACCAACGGCCTGCAGGTCGGCCTGGGCGTGAAGGTCGCGTCCGTCGACAACCTCATGTCCGGCTCGTCGACGCAGATGACCGGCAACCCGCTCGACCTGGCGCTGCAGGGCGAGGGCTTCTTCACCGTCTCGAAGGGCACGCCGGGTCAGCCGCTGCCGGCCGCCGAGTCCTTCCAGTACACCCGCGCCGGCGCGATGACCACCACCGCCGACGGCTACCTGACCACGCGCGAGGGCCTGTACGTCCTGGCGTACCCGCCGGCGGCCGCCGGCGGCCCGAACGTCGGCGCCGGCCCCGGCATGCTCAAGCTGCCGAACAAGGCGTCCGACATCGCCGTCGGCGCCGACGGCGCCGTGTCCTACGTCGACCACTCCGGCGGCGCGGCCGACGGCACGCGCGTCGTCGGTGGCTACCTCGCCATCAGCCGCTTCCCCAACCAGGCCGGCCTGAACCGCGACGGCGGCACGCTGTGGTCCGCGACCGCGAACTCCGGCGCCGTCACGACCGGTCCGGCCGCCGCCGACGGCAACGCCGGCGTCATGTCCGGCGCGCTCGAGATGAGCAACGTCGACCTGGCCAGCGAGTTCACGACGATGATCTCGGCGCAGCGCGGCTTCCAGGCCAACTCCCGCGTGATCACCGCGTCGGATGAGATGCTGCAGGACGTCGTCAACATGAAGCGCTGACGCTCCACACTCATCGTGCGGTGCGCGGGCCCCGCCGGCCGATCCGGTCGCGGGGCCCGCGTCGTACCCACCCATCCCGCGAGGCACCGTGATCCTCCTGCACCGCCTGGGCCGCGAGCCGCAGCCCTTCCACCTGAACCCCGACCTGATCCAGTCCGTCGAGGCGAACCCCGACACGATCGTCACCCTGACGTCCGGCGCGCACATCGCCGTGGTCGAGAGCCCCACGCAGATCCGCGACGCGATCGCGAAGTGGCGCAGCGGGCTCCTGGTCGACGCCTTCCGGCAGATCGGCCTGGACCCCAACGTCCTGCCGTTCAGCCGGCCCCGCTAGCGGCCCACGGCGCCGCGGCCGCCCACGGCCGCCACGGCGGCCCACGGTCGCGGACGGCCCCGCCCCGGCGGCTCGACGCGGCCGGTGCGGCCGCGCCCCCGAACGCCGTTCGTCCACCTTCCCGGGATTGTTGAAGATCTCGCGCCCACGGCCGATGACCGGGGGCGATGAAGGCAGCGACAGGCATCGGCATCGGACTGGCCCTCCTCGGCATCCTCGGCGGCGCGCTCATCGAGGGCACCCCGCTCGGGACCCTCATGAACATCCCGGCGATCCTGATCGTGTTCGTCGGCACCGCCGGCGTCACCCTGGCGGCCGTCGGGATGGACGTCTTCAAACGGTTCCCCGCCCTCGTCAAGAAGGCGATCTCGGGCGAGGCGCCCGACCTGGGCGCCCGCGCCACCGAGCTCGTCGGCTACGCCGAGCAGGCGCGCAAGGACGGCCTCCTCTCCCTGGAGGGCCCCGCCAAGGACATCGCCGACCCGTTCTCCCGCAAGGCGGTCCAGCTCGTCGTCGACGGCACCGAGGCCGCCGCGCTCCGCGCGGTCCTGGAGTCCGAGATCGACGCGATGCACGCCCGCCACGCCCAGGGCGTCGGCATGTTCGAGAAGGCCGGCGGGTTCGCCCCGACCATCGGCATCATCGGCGCCGTCCTCGGCCTGATGCACGCGCTCGGCTACCTCAGCGAGCCGGAGAAGCTCGGCGAGGCGATCGCGTCCGCGTTCGTCGCCACCGTCTTCGGCGTCGGCGTCGCCAACATCTTCTTCCTGCCGGTCGGCAACCGCCTCGAGGGCATGTCGAAGCAGGAGATCGAGCTGCGCGAGATGACGATGGAGGGCGCCCTGGCCATCCAGGCCGGCGAGAACCCCCGCATCATCTCCGAGCGCCTCGAGACGTACATCGCCCCCTCCGTCCGGCCCTCGGCCGGCGGCGGCGAGGGCGGGGCCGCCGCGACCGGCGACGCGCAGCGTCAGGCCGCATGAGCGGCGGAGGCCGCCGTGGCGGCGCGCCGAAGGCCGAGAACCACGAGCGGTGGCTGCTCACGTACGCCGACATGCTCACGCTGCTCGTGGCGCTCTTCATCTGCATGTTCGCCGTCGCGTCCGTCGACGAGGAGAAGTTCGAGCAGCTCTCCATCGGCCTGCAGCAGGCGTTCACCGGCAAGGTGCTCACCGGCGGCGGATCGATCCGCAAGGACGGCGGCGGCGGGGGAGACACGAAGACCCCGCTGGCGGCCGCCGCGGCGATCGCCCCGGTGACCCCCGAGGCCATCAAGGACGACGAGCTGCCCTCCCAGGCCCGCGCCGCCGCCGCGGCCCGGCGCGAGGAGGACGAGCTGCAGACGCTGAAGCGCCGCCTCGACGACCGCCTGCGCGAGAAGGGCCTGGGCCGCCGCGTCGAGACGTCCGTCGAGCGCCGCGGGCTCGTGGTCCGCGTCATCACCGACGACATCCTCTTCAGCTCGGGCGAGTCCGTGCTGCAGCCGAAGGGCCGCGCCCTGATCGGCGTCGTGGGACAGGTCCTGCGCCTGGACACGAAGCACCCGATCACCGTCGACGGCCACACCGACACCGTGCCGATCAGCACGGGGCGCTACCCGGACAACTGGGAGCTCTCCGCCGCCCGCGCGACGAGCGTCGTGCGCGTGCTGGCCGGGGAGTCCATCCCCGGCAACCGGCTGTCCGCCACCGGCTACGGCTCCGAGGAGCCGCGCCGCAGCAACGCGACGGCCTGGGGACGCAGCCGCAACCGGCGCGTCGAGATCGCCCTGACCCGGCTGCAGAACGCAGCCCCGTCGATCGTCCCGTCCACGACTCCCACCCCCTGACCCAATGAACAAGAAGCTCATCATCGTCGTCGTCGCGCTGCTCGCCGTGGCCGGCCTCGGCTACAAGTTCGTGCTCGCGAAGCCGGCGGACGCGGAGAAGCCCAAGGTCGACGGCGTCGTGTACGTGCTGCCGAAGGAGTTCCTCGTGAACCTGGCGGACGGGAGGTACGCGAAGTTCATGGCGGCGCTGGTCCTCGAGGAGGAGCCGCACGCCGCTGACGGCCACGCCAGCCCGCCCGAGGGCTACGGCACGATGGCCGAGGAGGCCGTCGTCCGCGACGTCATCACCGACGTCGTCAGCTCCGTCAAGGGCGACGTGCTCGCGAACGCCGAGTCGCGCGAGACCGTCAAGAAGGCGGTCAAGAAGGCGCTCACGAAGAAGACGGACCTGCACGTCCACGACGTGCTGTTCCCCGACGTCACCGTCCAGTAGGAGCACCCCGTGGAGACCATGGACTGGGCCGCCGACGAGGAGCTGGCCCCGCGGGCCGGCGCCCCCGGCGCCGCCGACGACCTCTCGCGGCTGCACGACGTCCCCGTCGAGCTGACCGTCGAGATCGGCCGCACCGTCATGACGCTCGGCCAGGCGTTGCGCCTGGGCCCGGGCTCCATCGTCGAGCTCCGCCGCCTGGCCGGCGAGCCCGTCGACCTGCTCGCCGGGGGCAAGCAGATCGCCCGCGGCGAGGTCGTCGTGGTCGACGAGGAGTTCGCGCTGCGCGTGACGGAGATGGTCGTGGAGGGCGCTCCCGCCGCGTCTGCGGACGGCGTCCACGCGGCCGCTGGACAGGTTGCCGCGGCGCCTCAAGGGGCGTCCGAGGCGGCCGATGACTGAATCGACCAACCCACCTGAGGCAGAGACGATGAGCATCGCAACAGATCCCCAGCAGCTCGTGGCCTTCACGTTCGGGGCCGAGGAGTACGCCCTCCCGATCGAGCAGGTCCAGGAGATCATCCGGTACACCGAGCCGCGCTCCGTGGCCGCGAGCCAGGCGGCCGTCCGCGGCGTCATCGCCCTCCGTGGCGCGATCGTCCCGGTCCACGACGTCGGCCAGCGCCTCGGCCTGCCGCCGAGCAAGGACGAGCCCACGAAGATCATCATGATCGACGCGGGCGAGGGCCCGGTCGGCATCGTCGTCGACGACGTCACCGAGGTCCTGACCGTCGACATCTCGAAGGTCGACCGCCCGCGCGCCGCCTCGCCGGCCGTCGCCGGCGTCGTCCGCGTCGGCCAGCGCCTCGTCGTCCTGCTGGACGCCGTCGCCCTGCTGCGCGACGACACGCAGATCGACCTCGACGCCGCCGCCGAGGCCGCCGCCTCGTCGCAGGTCGTCGAAGCCGAGACCGCCGCCGTCCTGGCCTAGCCCGTGCCGCCCGTCCCGTCCATCCGCGTCGGCCTCGCCGACGACTCCGGCCTGATGCGCGCCCTCGTGGGGCGCGCGCTCGAGAGCGCCGGGTTCGAGGTCGTCGGTCGCGCCCGCGACGGCGTAGAGGCCCTGGAGCTCGTCCGCGACGAGCGTCCCGACGTCCTCGCGCTCGACCTGACCATGCCGAAGATGGGGGGCCTCGAGGTCCTCCGCCGGATGGCGCAGGGCGAGGCCCCCGCGATCCCGGTCGTCGTCGTCTCCGCGTTCTCGCCCGCCGAGGGCGCGACCGCCGTCGACGCCCTGACCGCCGGCGCGTTCGACCTCGTCGCCAAGCCCGAGGCCGGTGGCCTGCGCTCCTTCACCCGCGAGCTCGCGGAGAAGGTCGCGGCCGCCGCCGAGAGCCGCCGCGGCGGCCCGGCCGCGCGGGCCCGCCGCCCGCTCGGCGCGCCGACCGGGTCGACCCCGACCCCGGCCCCGACCCCGGCCGCGAGCGGCGTCCGCGCCGCGCGCCGCGCCGTCACGGCCTCCGGCCGCGATCGCGTCGTCGTCATCGCCTCCTCCACCGGCGGCCCGAAGGCCCTGGCCACGCTCATCCCCGAGCTGCCCGCCACCCTCGGCGCCGGCACCCTCCTGGTGCAGCACATGCCGCCGGGCTTCACCCGCTCGCTCGCCGAGCGCCTGGACCGCACGTCGCGGATCTCGGTGCGCGAGGCGGAGGACGGCGACGAGCTCGACCCCGGGACGATCCTCGTCGCGCCGGGCGGCTTCCACCTGCGGGTGGACGACGGCGGCACGCTGCACAACACCCTGGAGCCGCCCGTCGGCGGCCTCCGCCCGCGCGCGGACCACACGATCGCGGACATCGCCAAGCGCTTCCGCGACCGGGTGCTGCTCGTCGTGCTGACCGGCATGGGCCGGGACGGCCACGACGGCGCCCAGCTCGTGCGCAAGCACGGCGGCACGATCCTGGTCGAGTCCGCCGACACCGCGACGGTCTACGGCATGCCGCGCGCCGTCGCGGAGGCCGGCCTGGCCGACGCCGTCCTGCCCCTGCCGGAGCTCGCCGCCGCGGTGGCCGAGCACGCCGGCTCGCCCGTGAGGAGCCTCCGATGACCCCCGAGACCGCGGTCCGCGACGACTACCTCGAGCTCTGCAAGGGCGTCCGCACGCTCAGCGGGATCGACCTGTCGCGCTACAAGCGCGTCCAGATGGAGCGCCGGATCCGCACGCACGCGCGGCGGATCGGCGTGACCGACCTGAACGAGTACCTGCGCGTCCTGCGCAAGGACCCGGCCGAGCTCGACTCGTTCCTCGACCGCGTGACGATCAACGTGTCGTCGCTCTGGCGCTCGCCCGAGCAGTGGAAGCTGATGGCCGAGGAGCTCGTGCCCGAGCTGGCCAAGACCGGCCGCATCCGCATCTGGAGCGCCGGCTGCTCGATCGGCGCCGAGGCGTACACCGCCGCGGCCGTGTGCCGCGACGCGGCGCCCGCCGGCACCACCGTCACCGTGCTGGGCACGGACGTCGACCGGCGCGTCGTGAAGACGGCCGCGATCGGCGAGTTCCCCGAGTCCGCCGCGACCGCGGCCCCGAAGGCCGCGCTGCAGAAGCACTTCGACCGCATGCCGGACGGCGGCTGGAAGGCGAACGCCAAGCTCAAGCAGGGCGTCCGCTTCGAGACCGGCGACCTGCTCGAGGACCGGGTCCGCCCGGCCCAGTTCGACCTGGTGATCTGCCGCAACACGGTGATCTACTTCACCGCGCCGGACCGCGACATGCTGCACGCGAAGCTCGCCTCGGCCGTGCGGCCCGGCGGCTTCCTGATGATCGGCCCGACCGAGCGCGTGGCCTCGCCCGCCGACGCCGGCGTCGAGAACTTCCGTCCCTTCGTCTTCCGGAGGCCCTGATGGACGTCGGGGACTACCTGCCGATGTTCCTGGCGGAGGCGCGAGAGCACCTCCAGGAGCTGAACCTGGCCATCGTCGAGCTCGAGCGCGGCGAGGGCGGATCGGAGACCCTCGAGGGGATCTTCCGCGCCGCCCACTCCCTCAAGGGGATGAGCGCCGCGATGGGCTACGACGGCATCGCGGGCCTGACGCACGCGATGGAGGACGTCATGCAGCCGCTGCGCGGCTCGAGCGGCGTCGTCCACCCGAAGCTCGTCGACGCGCTGCTCGCCGGCCTGGACGCCATCGACGGCGCGATCGAGCGCATCGAGGCGGGGGAGGACGAGGCGCTCGATCCCGAGCCCGTCGTCGCCCTGCTGCGCGCCGCGCCGACCGAGGCCGACGGCGAGGCGTCCGCGCCCGCCGCCGACGCCGCGCCCGCCGAGGCGCCCGAGGCGACCCCCGAGGCGACGGACGACGTCGTCCTCGAGGCGCCGCCGATGCTGCCCGACGCCGTGGCCGCGGCCGCGGCCGGCCGGCCGGTCGTGCACGTGCTCGTCCGCCTGGACGAGGGCGTCACGATGCCCGCCGTCCGCGCCTACATGGTGCTGGCCGCCTGCGCCGAGCACGGCGAGGTGCTGGGCTCGGCCCCGGCCGGCGACGCCGTCGACGGGTTCGACGGGCACGAGGTCGAGGCGTGGCTCGTGGGCGACGCCGACAGCGACCTGGCCCGCATCGAGCAGGCGCTCGGCCGCGTCGGCGACGTCGCCGGCGCGACCGCCACGGTCCTGGGCGCCGACGCCCCGGCCCCGGCCCCGGCCGCCGCGCCGGAGCCCGCCGCCGCGCCCGCCCCGAGCGTCGCCGACGCGGCCCCCGCCGCGCCGGCCGCGCCGGCCCCGGCCGCCAAGGCCGCCGCGAAGGCGCCGGCCAAGCCGGCGGCCGCCAAGGCGGACCACCCCCGCAAGGCCGCGAGCGTGCGCGTCGACGCCGACCGCCTGGACTCCCTCATGCACCGCATGGGCGAGCTCGTGGTGCACCGCACCCGCGTGGAGGCCCTCGCGCAGAAGGTCGACCACCCGGAGCTGCGCGCCGCGCTGCAGGACCTGCAGCGGTCCTCGCACGCCCTGCAGACGATGGTCATGCAGGTGCGCATGGTGCCGGTCGAGGCCGTGCTCGTGCGCTTCCCGCGCCTGGTCCGCGACCTGGGGTCGAAGCTCGGCAAGAAGGCGGAGCTGCACCTCGTCGGCCAGGACACCGAGCTGGACCGCACGCTCGTGGACGCCCTCGGCGATCCGCTCGTGCACCTGGTCCGCAACGCCCTCGACCACGGCCTGGAGTCGCCCGAGGAGCGCCTCGCGGCCGGCAAGTCCGAGGTCGGCACGGTGACGATCGCGGCCCGCCAGACCGGCGGCCAGATCCTCATCGAGGTCCAGGACGACGGCCGCGGCGTCGACCCGAAGAAGGTCGCCCGCATCGCGGTCGAGCGCGGCATCCTCGACGCCCAGGCGGCGTCGGAGCTGTCCGACGAGGCCGCGATCGAGCTGCTCTTCGCCCCGGGCTTCTCCACCGCCAAGACCGCGACCGACGTGTCGGGCCGCGGGGTCGGGATGGACGCCGTCCGCGCCGCCGTCGGCGAGCTCGGCGGCGACGTCACCGTCCGCTCCGTCCTGGGTCAGGGCACGACGCACCGGCTGCGGCTGCCCCTCACCCTGGCCATCACGGCCGCCCTCCTCGTGGAGGTCGCCGACGAGCCCTTCGCCGTGCCGCTGGACCGCGTGGAGCGGATCGTGCGGCTCGAGCAGGACATGGTGGCGTCGGTCGCCGGCAGCCAGGTGCTGCTCATGGCGGACGACTCGCTGCCGCTCATCAACGGGCCTCGCGCCCTCAAGACGCGACCGACGGACGAGGCGCCCTACGCGCTGGTGCTCCGCGGCCGCGACGGCTCCGTCGCGATCAGCGTGACGGGCCTGCTGGGTCAGCACGAGCTCGTGACCCGACCGATGCCGGCGGCAGCCGCGCGCGACACGCCGGTCGCCGGCGGCGCGGTGCTCGCCGACGGTCAGATCGCGCTCATCGTCGACGTCGACGCCCTGAGCTCCGAGCCGCCCCGGCACGACCTGCCGCAAACCACCGTCGCTTCAGGGAGCACCCGATGACGATCCCGATGTACAACGACCTGCAGCGCGACGCACTGGCGGAGCTCGCCAACGTCGGCTGCGGGCAGGCCAGCACCGCGCTGTCCCAGATGATCGGCCGCCGCGTGGACCTCTCGGTCCCCACGGTCCAGGCCTACGACCTCGCGGACGCGGTCGACGCGATCGGCCCCGGCGAGGAGACGGTCACCGCCGTGATCGTGCCGGTCGTCGGCAACTTCGCCGCCGCCGTGCTGCTCGTCTTCTCGTCGGGCGACGTCAACCGCCTGTGCACGATGCTCGGCGTCGACCCGACCGACCAGTTCATGGCCGAGTCCATGATCGGCGAGATCGGCAACATCCTCGGCACCTCGTACCTGAACGCCATCGTGGCGCTCTCGGGGTCCGAGGGCGAGCCCGCGCCGCCCGTGACGGTCACCGACATGCGCGCCGCGCTCGTGTCGACGGCCCTCGCCGACAGCCCCGCCGCGTACGACGCCGCGATCATCGTCGACTCCAACCTGGAGGTCGCCGACGAGCGCTGCGAGGTCTCGTTCGTGCTGCTGGCCGGCGCCGCGGACATCGACGAGCTGCTGCAGCGCATCGGTCTGGGTCGCTGAGATGGGCGCGGAGATCATGGTCCGGATGGGCGAGCTCGCCACCGTGCGCGAGGCCGGGGTGCTGTGCACCATCGGGCTCGGCAGCTGCGTGGGCGTCGCGCTCGTCGACCGGTCCACCAGCATCGCCGCGCTGGCCCACGTCGTCCTTCCCGAGTCGGAGGGGCGGGTGGATCCGGGCGGCAAGTTCGCCGACACGGCGGTCCCGAAGCTCCTCGAGGACATCCTGCGGCTCGGCGCCCGGCGCACGCGCCTGGAGGCCATCCTCGTCGGCGGCGCGCGCATGTTCCCCACCCGCACCGCGGGCCCGCACGCCGAGATCGGCGAGCGCAACCAGCAGGGCGTCCGCGACGCGCTGCGCCTGCAGCGGATCCCCGTCGTCGCCCACGCCCTGGGCGGCACGCAGGGTCGCACCGTCCGCGTCGACGCCGACGGCCGCGTCCGCGTGCGCACCGCCGGCACGCCCGAGTCCGTCCTGTACGACGCCGCTCCGGCCCGGAGGGTTGCCGCGTGAGCGGCACGCTCGCCCAGGACGCCGTCGCCGCGCTGGTGGCGGCTGCGCGCACCGGCGCGCTGCCCGAGAACGACGGCCCGAACGGGGACGGTCGGCGCACGCGCCGCGTCCGCCGCGTGGACTTCACGCGGCCGACGAAGTTCGGCAGCGACGTCGAGCGGCGCATGACCCGTGCGATGGACGCGTTCACGCGGGCCGCGGCGACGCGCCTGTCGGCCGAGCTGCGGATCCCCGTCGAGCTCGAGGTCATCGACATCGACCAGCTCGCGTGGTCGGGGGCCCACGGCGGCCTGCCGCGCGACGCGATGGGCGCGACGATCTACACGGGCGAGCGGCGCATCCTGCTCGCGGTGGAGCAGCCGTTCGTGCTCGCCGCGCTCGAGTTCCTGCTCGGCGGCGGCGACCGTCAGACGGCCGCCAACCGCCGCCTGGGCGACATCGACTGGGCGCTCTCGCGGCTGCTCATCGAGCTGCTGCTCTCGCAGCTGACCCCGGTGTGGGAGGACCTGACGGGCCTCGACATGCGCCTGGACCAGCTCGACAGCACGGCGGAGACCTCGCACCTGGCGTCCGTGTCGGAGCCGACGCTCGCCATCACCATCGAGACGCGCATGCAGCAGCGGAGCACCACGATGGTGCTGCTGGTGCCGCACGTCTCCGTGGCGCACGTCATCGACCGGATGGCCGGCGGCGAGCGCGACGGCGCGCTGGAGGAGGGCTCCCGCGAGGAGACCGACGCCGCCGTGCGCACCGTCGAGGTCGACGTCCGCGCCGAGGTGGCCCGCGTGCGCGTGCCGCTCGCGTCGGTGCGCGACCTGCGCCCCGGCGACGTCCTGCGCCTGAACGCCCCCGTCGAGGCCGGCATCACGGTCTGCGCCGACGACATGCCCGTCTTCCGCGGCCGCCCGGGGCGCCTGCAGGCGCGCCGCGCCGTGCAGGTGACCGGCAACGTGGAGGTGGGGGCATGAGCGCCGTCGAGCGCGGGCTCCGCGAGCTCGGCGCCGTCGCGGCCGAGGCCGCGGCCGACGCCCTGCGCGTGTTCGTCCCCGACGGCATCGTCGTCGGCGAGATCCGCGCGCTCGAGCCCGACACGCACCCGCTCGCGGGCGTCGCGTTCCCGGCCGTCGCCACCGACGTCGGGTACGTCGACGGCGTGACCGGCGGCAACGTCTTCGTCATGCCCGGGTCGGCCGCGCGCCGGCTGGCCCAGGCGATGATGGGGATGCCCGACGCCGACGACACGCCGGACGATCCGCTCGACGAGATGGAGCAGTCCGCCGTCGGCGAGGCGATGAACCAGATGATGGCGGCGGCCGCCGCGGCGACGAGCGCCGCGCTGGAGACCGACGTCGACATCTCGCCCCCGCGCACGAAGCACCTGGCGACGCCGGGTGACGCGGACGGGCTGTACGAACCTTCCCCGCACGCCACGACGATCGCGATCTCGGTGCTGGGCCAGCCTTGCCGGCTGGTGCAGCTCGTGCCGAACGCGATGGTCGTGCGCATGACCCGCGCCCTCGAGGAGCGGGGTTCTGAGATCACGAGCCGCGGGTCCGCGGACGACCAGGAGGCCGCCGTCGAGCTGACGGTGCACGACCTGCTGGACGTCGACGTGGACGTGTGGGTGGAGCTCGGTCGCACCCGGATGCCGGCGGGCCAGCTCGTGGCCACGCCGTCGGGCGGCGTCCTCGCCCTCGACCGGATGGCCGAGGACCCGGTGGACCTCTACGTGGGAGGGCTGCGCTTCGGCACGGCTCGCCTGGTGGTGGTCGACGGCAGTGAATGGGCGGTCCGAATCGAGACCGTGAACGGCATTGAAGACACGAGAGAGAAGGAATCCTGATGGCTAATGTGCTCGTCGTCGACGACGCGGCCTTCATGCGGAAGATGCTGAGCGACGTGCTCACCAAGGCGGGCCACGAGGTCCGCGGTGAGGCGGCGAACGGCGCTGACGCGGTCAAGCAGTACCAGGAGCTCCGCCCGGAGCTCGTCACCCTGGACATCACCATGCCCGAGATGGACGGCCTGGAGGCGCTGCGCGAGATCATCGCGCTCGACCCCTCCGCCCGGGTCATCATGTGCTCGGCGCTGGGCCAGGAGTCGCGCGTCCTGGAGTCCGTCAAGCTGGGGGCCCGCGACTTCGTCGTCAAGCCCTTCACCCCCGACAGCGTGCTCACCGCCGTGGAGAAGGCGTTGGCGTAAGTGGTCGCGAGGCCCGCGGCCGTTCGGCCCGGCGCCCCGCGCCCCCGCGGAGGGGACGTGAGACGCACACGAACACACCACGCGATGTCCCGGCGGCGCGCAGGGGTCCGGCCGGACCCCTGCCCGCCGGCCGCCTGGACGCCGCTCGGCCGGCGCACGCCTCGGCGTGGCCCGGCTGCCCCGACACGCCGGATCGCCCGGCGCGGTGGCCTGCGCGCGGAGGTCCGATGAGCACCGCGCCGCCGCTCGCCCTGCCGACGCCGCCGGTGCTCGTCGACGCCGCCGTGCTCCTGGCTCCGGCGGTGCGGGTGGACGCCGCGACGTGGGCCCACCTGGTCCCGATCGTCCCGGAGGTCCGCCGGCGCCGTCACCAGCCGGGCCGTCGTCGTCGCGACGATCGTGCGGTCCTCGAGGGGATCCTGCACGTGCTCGCCACCGGCATCGGCTGGCGCGACCTGCCGCAGGAGCTGGGGTGCGGATCGGGCGTCACCTGCTGGCGACGCCTGCGCGAGTGGGTGGACGCCGGCGTCTGGGACGACATCGAGGCGCGGCTGCGGCCCCGCGTCGACCCGCAAGGCCGCATCGACTGGGCGCGCGCGCACGCGGGCCGGGGGACGGACGAACGTCTACCCCGACGGCTGCGGGCGGTGTCGGCGATGCCGGCCCGCGGCCCCGATCCGGGAGCCACGACGGCGGCCGTGCGGCGTCGCTGCGAGTGGTACGGCCCGTCGTTGATCTGACCGTCGACCGACAACGCGTTGCGTGACGCGGCCCCGTGCCGTTGCGAAACGCCTCAAGTTCCGGCGCGGGGCGCCGATGACCGCGGACGACCGGATCTCCTCGATCCGCCGCCGCACGCATGTCATCCCGCACCCCTCATCTCCTGTCCGCCGTCACGGCGTCGCGCTCGCGCGTCGCCCGCACGGCCCTGCTCGCCGCGGCCTCCGCCGCGGTCGTCCTCGCCTGCCCGACGGCCGCCCTCGCGCAGGCCGCGAAGACCGCCACCACGGGCGAGGACACCCCGCTGAACCTCGGTGGGGGAGACGGCGCCGCGCCGGCCTCCTCCGGCGGGAGCGCGTCGATCGCGCGCGTGATCGCGGGGCTCCTCATCGTCGTCGCCGTCATCTACGGCGTGACCTGGCTGCTGCGGCAGACGCGTCGCGCGAAGGACGCGCCGTCCGGTGCGGGCCTGCAGGCCGTCAGCTCGATGCCGCTGGCGTCGGGCTCGGCCCTGCACCTGGTCCGCGTGGCGGACGAGGTGCTCCTCGTCGGCTCGGGCCAGAACGGCGTGACCGCGCTGCGGCGCTACGAGGAGGACGAGGCGCGCGAGCTCGGCCTGTGGGTCGACCCGCCGGCGCCCGCGGAGGGCGACGACGGCGACGGCGGCTCCGGCCCCGGCGCCGCGGTCGCGGCCCGCCTGCGCGGCACGCTCGGCCCGAAGGCCGCGGACCGCCTGTCCGGCCTCGGCGACCGCCTGCGCGGCCTGGTCGCCCGGATCCGCTCGTGGACGGTGCGGGGATGAACGTCGACGGCGACAACGCCATCCAGCTGCTCCTGCTGCTGGGGTCCGTCTCGCTCCTCCCGGCGCTGCTGTTCTGCGTCACGAGCTTCACCCGGATCCTCATCGTCCTGGGCTTCGTCCGCTCGGGCCTCGGCACGCAGACGACCCCGCCGAACCAGGTGCTCGTCGGCATCGCCCTCTTCCTGACGCTCTTCGTCATGGGGCCGACCGTCGACCAGGTCCGCGACCGCGCGGTCGCCCCGGCGATCGCGGGGAAGATCTCCACGATGGAGGCGATCGAGCGGGGCCAGGAGCCGCTCCGCGAGTTCATGTTCAAGCAGGTCCGCTCGAGCGACCTCCAGCAGTTCGTCCGGCTCTCGAAGATCGAGCAGCCGCGCACCCGCCGCGACGTGCCGACCCGGGTGCTGATCCCCGCCTTCATCATCAGCGAGCTCAAGACCGCCTTCCAGATCGGCTTCCTGATCTTCCTGCCGTTCCTGATCATCGACCTCGTCGTCTCGGCGACGTTGATGAGCCTCGGCATGATCATGCTGCCACCGGTCTTCATCTCGCTGCCCTTCAAGATCCTGCTGTTCGTCCTGGTGGACGGCTGGGCGCTCATCACGCGCTCGCTCGTCCTCTCGTTCGGGTGACGGGGGAGGAGCGACCGTGAACCAGGACACCGCCGTCTCCATCGCGACGGACGCGATGCAGCTGGCCTTCAAGATCGGCGCGCCGCTGCTGATCGCCGGGCTCGTCGTCGGCCTGATCGTCTCGGTCTTCCAGGCCGTCACGCAGATCCAGGAGCAGAGCCTGCAGTTCATCCCGAAGCTCGTGGTGACGGCGATCATCCTGCTCGTCGCCGGGCCGTGGATGCTCAGCTCGGTCGTCACCTGGGCCAGCGAGCTGTACGGCTCGATCCCGACGCTCGTCGGCACGAGGTAGCGGTGACCGCCGCCCAGGCCATCGAGCAGATCTCCGGTCTGCAGCCCGCCGCGTTCATCCTCGTGCTCGCGCGGATCTCGCCGCTGTTCGCCCTGGCGCCGCTCTTCTCGTCGAAGATGGTGCCGGCGCGCGTGCGCGGCATCGTGGCGGTCGCGCTGGCGCTCGGCATCTCGCCGCTCGCCCTCGACGGCGCGACGGTGCCCGACCAGCCGCTCGCGTACTTCGAGCTGCTCGTCAAGGAGATCGTCGTCGGCGCGGCGTTCGCGCTCGCCCTCGCGTGCGTGCTCGCCGGCTTCCACGCCGCCGGCCAGCTGCTCGACATCCAGATCGGCTTCGCGTTCGGCGCCACCGTCGACCCGATCACGGGCAACCAGGGCGCCATCCTCGGCCAGGTCTACTCGCTCGTCGGGGTCGCGGTGATCCTGGCGATGGGCGGCGACACGCTGATGATCCAGGGCCTCGCCCGGACGTACACGCTCGTGCCGCTGACCGAGTTCCCGCAGCTGCCGACGATGGTCTCCGGCGTCGTCTCGGCCTTCGGGGGGATCCTGCTCGCCGCGCTCGAGGTCGGCGCGCCCGTCCTGCTGACGCTCCTGCTGACCGACGCGGCGTTCGCGATGGTCTCCAAGGTCGTCCCGCAGCTCAACGTCTTCGCCGTCGGCTTCCCCGTGAAGGTCGTCGTCGGCCTGCTGATGATCATCGTGACGCTGCCCTTCGCGGCCGGCTGGTTCGGCGACCGCCTCGCCACCCAGGTCGCGGCGGCGCTCCAGACCCTGAAGGTGGCGCCGTGAGCGGCGACGACAAGACCGAGGAGGCGACCCCCAAGCGCCAGCAGGAGGCGCGCGAGAAGGGGCAGGTCGCCCGCTCGAACGACCTCAACGGCGCCGTCGTCCTGCTCGTCGGCCTGTTCGCGCTCGGCGCCAACGGCCCGAAGATGTTCGCCGGGATGCGCGAGGCGATGCGCGAGAGCTTCGTGCGCGCCGCCCACCCCGAGCAGGTCGGCCACGCCGCCGACCTGAACTCGCTGGCGACGTCGACGGCGATGCTCATCGCCCAGCTGCTGCTGCCGATCGCGGCGTCGGTCGCCATCGCGGCCGTCGCGATCAACCTGCTCCAAGTCCGCTGGCAGCTCACGCCGAAGGCGATGAAGCCGGACTTCCGCAAGCTCAACCCGCTCCAGGGCGCCAAGAACGTCTTCGGCATCAACGCGGTCGTCGAGACCGTGAAGTCGCTGCTGAAGCTCGGCATCGTCGCCGGCGTCGTCGCCGTCGCGGTGCTGCCGCGGATCCACGAGGTCGCGACGTTCACCGGGCTCGACCCGCAGACGCTGCTCGCGCTGCTCGGCGAGAACACGATGAGCATCGCCCAGCGCGCGGCGATGGTCTACATCGTCATCGGCGCCGTCGACTTCGGCTACCAGAAGCACCGCCACGCGAAGTCGCTCCGGATGACGAAGCAGGAGGTGAAGATGGAGTACCGCCAGCAGGAGCTGCCCGCCGAGGTGCGCAGCCAGATCCGGCGCCGTCAGTCCGAGGCGTCCCGCGCGCGCATGATGGAGGACGTCGCCACCGCCGACGTCGTCCTGATGAACCCCACCCACTTCGCGGTGGCGCTGCGGTACGACCCGGCCGAGGCCGCGCCGCGCGTCGTCGCGAAGGGCCAGGACCTGCTGGCCCTGAAGATCCGCGACCTGGGCCGCGAGGCCGGCGTCGCCGTCGTCGAGAACCCGCCGCTGGCCCGCGCCCTCTACCGCCAGGTCGAGGTCGGGCACGCCATCCCCGAGGACCTGTTCCAGGCCGTCGCCGAGGTCCTGGCCTTCGTCTTCCGCATGTCCAACGCGCGCAAGCGCTCAACGCTGGTCTCCGCATGAGCACTCCGTCCACCACCGCCCCGGCGCCGTCCGGGATGCTCGGGCGCCTCACGAAGCACACCGACCTGCTCGCCGCCATCGGCATCGTCGTCATCGTGGCGATGCTCATCGTCCCGCTGCCGCCGCTGCTGCTGGACCTGATGATCACGATCAACATCGCCGCGGCGATCGCGGTCGTCGTCACGACGCTCTACCTGGGCAAGGCGCTCGAGCTGTCGGTCTTCCCGAGCCTGCTGCTGCTGACGACGATCTTCCGCCTGGCGATCAACGTCTCCGTGACGCGCCTGGTGCTCTCCGAGGGCGAGGCCGGCCAGGTCGTCCACGCCTTCGGCGAGTTCGTCATCGGCGGCAACCTCGTCGTCGGCCTCGTCGTCTTCCTGATCCTCGTCGTCATCCAGTTCGTCGTCGTGACGAACGGCGCCGGCCGCGTGGCCGAGGTCGCCGCGCGCTTCACCCTCGACGCGATGCCCGGCAAGCAGATGGCGATCGACGCCGACCTGAACGCCGGCCAGATCAGCGAGGAGCAGGCCCGCGAGCGCCGCAAGGAGATCGCCCAGGAGGCGGACTTCTACGGCGCGATGGACGGCGCCTCGAAGTTCGTCAAGGGCGATGCCGTCGCGGCAATCATCATCACGATCATCAACCTGGTCGGCGGCCTGGCGATCGGCGTCGCGATGAACGGCATGCCGTTCGGCGACGCCGCCCACCAGTACTCGCTGCTGACCATCGGCGACGGCCTGGCCGCCCAGGTCCCGGCGCTGCTGATCTCGGTCGCGACCGGCATCATCGTCACGCGCTCGGCGTCCGAGGAGGACCTGGGCACGGACATCGCCGGGCAGCTGACGCGCCAGTTCAAGGCGCCGCTGTTCGCCGGCGTCGCCATCCTCATGTTCGGGCTCATCCCGGGCCTGCCGAAGCTGCCGTTCCTGCTCGTCGGCGGCGGGCTGATCTTCCTGGGCCTGCAGCTGCGCAAGCGCTACCAGGCCGAGGAGCGCGTCGCCGAGGCCGCGGCCGCCGCCGAGGCCGCGCGCCCGGCGCTCGCCGCCGCCGCGCCCGAGCTGGACGTCGAGGCGCTGCCGCCCGACGCCCTCGAGCTCGCGATCGGCTACGGCCTCGTCGGCATGGTCGACGAGCGCGACGGCGGCTCGCTGCTGCGCCGCATCTCGCACGTGCGCCGCCAGCTCGCCAGCGAGCTCGGCATGATCGTGCCGCCCGTCCGCGTGCACGACGAGCCGGGCCTGGACGCCCACGCCTACGTCGTCCGGGTCCGCGGCGGCGAGGTCGCCCGCGGCAAGCTCCTCGCCGGCCACCTGCTGGCGATGGACCCCGGCGACGCCGTCGGCCAGCTCGCCGGCGTCCCGACGACGGAGCCCGCGTTCGGGCTCCCCGCCACCTGGATCACGGAGGAGGGGCGCGCCGAGGCCGAGGCCCTGGGCTTCACCGTCGTCGACGGCGAGTCCGTCGTCGTCACCCACCTGACCGAGCAGATCCGCGGCCACGCCGGCGAGCTGCTCACGCGCCAGGACGTCCACGAGCTCGTCGAGACGCTCAAGCGCTCGAACGAGGCCGCGGTCAACGAGGTCATCGGCGACGGCCTGACGCTCGGCGAGCTCCAGCGCGTCCTGCAGCGGCTGCTCGCCGAGGGCGTGTCGATCCGCGACCTGGGCACGATCGTCGAGGCGGTGGGCGACCGCGCCCGCCTGACCCGCGAGATCGACCTGCTCGCCGAGCACGCCCGCCAGGCGCTGGCCCGGCAGATCACCGGCCCGCACGTCGACGAGGACCACCGCCTGCGCGTGCTGGCCCTCGACCCCGGCGTCGAGCAGGAGGTCGCCGGCGCGCTCGTCCAGACGCCGGAGGGCGAGGTCCTCGCCCTCGACCCCGCCCGCGCCCAGTCGCTCGTCGGCGCGCTCCGCGCCGAGAGCGAGACCGCGGCCCGCCGCGGCATCCACCCCGTGCTCCTCTGCTCCTCCCGCGTCCGCCGCCACCTGCGGCGCCTGGTCGAGCAGGCCCTGCCCCAGCTCCCCGTCTGCTCGTACAACGAGATCGGACCCGGCATCAACGTCGAAACCGTCGGAGTGATCACCCCGTGACCCAGACCCAGACCCCGCAGACCGAGACCGCGCCGACGATGCAGCCCGGCACCCCCGTCCGCCGCGTCGCCGAGGCCCCCGGCGTGACCGTCACGGTCGACCCGGTCACCCGCCGACGCGTGTACCGCGGCCGGACGCTCGAGGAGCTGCTGCCGCAGATCCGCACCGACCTGGGCGACGACGCCGTCGTCCTGCGGCGGCGGGAGGGCCTGTCCGGCGGCGTCGGCGGCTTCTTCCAGCAGCGCTTCGTCGAGGTCGAGGCCATGGCCGGCGCCGACTTCGGCGTCGACGCCTACGACGACGAGCCCGCGCGCCCCGGCGACGACGCGGCGGACGCCCCGGCGCCCGTCCCCGTCGCGCCGGCCGCCCGCGCGGTCGCGCCGACCCCGGCCGCCCCGGCCCCCGAGGCGCCCGCCCCGGCCGCGCCGGCCGCCGAGACGGCCGGCGCCGCGCCCGAGCGCGGCGCGGTCGAGGACCTCGACGGCCAGACCTTCCTCGCGTCGCTCGACGCCGCGCGCCGCCGCGTCCGCGCCCGGACGATGGCCGACCTGCTCGACGAGGAGGAGGCGGCCGCCGCCGCACCGGCCCCGGCGCCCGCCGCGGACGACGATCCGCTCGCCGCCTGGCTGGTCAGCACCGGCGCCGAGCTCGCCGCCGCGCCGCTCGCCGCCGCGCCGCCCGCGGCCGCGCCGGCCCCGGCCCCCGCGGCGCCGGCGCCCGTGGCCGCGACCCCGGTGGCGCGCCCCGTCGCCCCGCCCGCGCCCGTCGTCGCCGCGCCCGTCGCGCGGCCCGCCGAGCGCCGCGCCCCGGCGCCGCGGCCCACCCCGGACGCCGCGCCCGGCCACGCCGTCGCCGCCGACGTCCTGGAGTACGGGCTCGTCGCCCGCGGGCTGCCCGCCGCGCTCGCCCGCGCCGTCGTGGCCGAGGGCGTGGCGCACGGCATGGCGCTCGATCCGGGCCACCGCCTGGACCGCGCCGTGCGCGCCGCGCTCGCCCGCCGCCTGCCGCGGACGGGCGACCGCTCCGCGACGGCGACGCTCGCCCTCGTCGGGACCGCCGGCGTCGGCCGCACCACGGCCGCGGCCGCGCTGCTGCGGGCGCACGCCGCCGCGGGACGGACGGTCCTGGCCGTCGCGCTCGGCCCGGAGGCGCACGGCGCCGCGTTGACCGCCGCGCTCGCGGCGGACGGCGTCGAGCCGCTGGTCACCGAGGACGGCGCGGCCGTCGCGGCGGCCCGCCAGGCGACCGAGCCCGACCTGTGCGTCATCGACGCCGCCGCAGTCGACCCGGGCGACGCCGACGGCCTGCGCACGTTGCGCGCGGCGCTCGAGGCCGCCGGGGTGGACGAGGTCCACGTCGTGCTGCCCGCGACCGCGACCGCCCGCGCGTGCACGAAGACCCTCGGCCGGATGGCGTCGCTGGCGCCGGCCGGCCTGGTCATGACCCATCGCGACGTCGCGGAGCGGCCCGGCACCGTCCTGGGCGCCGCCGTCGCCCAGGACCTGCCGGTCGCCTACGTCGCGACCGCGAGCGGGATCGCCCTCGCCGACCCGGCGCGCCTGGCCCGCCTGGTGCAGCCGTGAGCCCCGTCGACCAGACCACGCGGCTGCAGCCCGCGGTCGCTCCCGGGAAGACGCCGAAGAAGGCGAAGAAGGCGAAGAAGGGCGCGGCCGGCGGCCGGCAGGTCTCGGTCGCCGGCCATCCCCGCGTCGCCCGGCTCGTCCGTGCGGCGAAGGGCTGGGGCGGGCTGATCGGCTTCGGCGTCGTGGCGCTCGCCTCGGCGGGCGCGGGGGCGGAGACGTTCGACGTGCTCCTGCGGGCGCTCGTCGGCGGCGTCGTGGGCTGGCTCGTCGCGTGGATCGCGGCGGTGAACGCGGGCCGCGCCATGGTCCGCGCCGAGGTGGAGGCGCACCGCGAGGCGCGCATCGCCGCGCTCGAGGCCCAGCAGGAGGCGTACCGGCAGCGGGTCGCCGACGCCGAGGCCGCGGCCGAGGCGGCACGGGCCGCCCACTGAAGGTCGCCGAACTTCGTGCTCAAGTCCTCGCACAGGGGGCCGATGAAGAGGGCGCACGGACGACACGGACGTCGTCCGGGGAGCATCAAACCCAGCCGATCAAGGAGATCAGCGCATGTCCCTCCGCATCAACACCAACGTCGAGGCGTTCAACGCGCATCGCAACCTGAACAACACGAGCGACAAGATCGCGAAGTCGATGGAGCGCCTGTCCTCGGGCCTCCGCATCAACCGGGCGTCGGACGACGCCGCGGGCCTGGCCATCTCCGAGAAGATGCGTGGCCAGATCGGCGGTCTCGAGCAGGCGCGGCGCAACGCCCAGGACGGCATCTCGCTCGTCCAGACGGCGGAGGGCTCGCTGACCGAGGTCCACTCGATGCTGCAGCGCATCCGTACCCTGGCCGTCCAGTACCAGACGGGCACCACGGGCACGGACGAGAAGTCCGCTATCGACTCCGAGGTCACGCAGCTCACGACGGAGCTGGGCGCCATCGGCACCCGTTCCGAGTTCAACGGCACGAAGCTCCTGAACGCGACGGGCACCGTCACGTTCCAGGTCGGCGCGAACGACGATGAGACGACCACGGTCTCCCTCATCTCGCTGGGCGAGAAGCTCGGCACGGTCGCGGGCGCCACGTCGCTCGCCTGCATCAAGCTGGCGGACATCGACGCGGCGATCAAGAACGTGTCGAGCGCGCGCAGCGACTTCGGCTCGGTGCAGAACCGCCTCGAGCACTCCCTGAACCACCTGTCGGTGTACCAGGAGAACCTGACCGCGTCCGAGTCGCGCATCCGCGACGTGGACATGGCGCAGGAGATGGTCTCGCTCACGAAGAACCAGATCCTCTCTCAGGCGGGCACGGCCATCCTGTCGCAGGCCAACCAGGCCTCGCAGGGCGTCCTGTCGCTCCTCCGCTAGTCGGAGCGCGACAGACCGCAGTGGTCGGACGCCCCCGGAGCCTCGGCTCCGGGGGCGTCGTCGTTCCCGGGTCGGCGCTCCCTGCCCGCGCCGCCCGGCGTCCGGGCGCCCCGCGGGGACGGCGCCCCGCGCGGCCGCGCCCCGGCCGATTCAAGTCGCCGCCGGCCGGGCCGATGGAGAGGGCATGGCGCTGCGTCTGTCCAGCACTCCCGAGTCCCGTCCCGTCACGCCGACGGCGTCGTTCGCCGACCGGCTGTCCGCCCGCGCGGACGCCCGGCTGACGGCGCACGACCTGCACGGCTGGGCCGCGGTCGTCGACGAGGCCGACGCCTGCCCCGACCGCGACGACCGCTACGAGGCGCGCCGCGTCCTGGCGGAGCGGGCCCTGGCGCACGACGGCGGCACGCCCGCCCAGATCGCCGAGCGCCTGGCCGTCGCGGCGGCCCGGCTCGTGCGGATGCTCGAGGACGAGCCGCGCGAGCCGATGCTGCTCAACCTCGCCGGCGTCGCGTTCTACGAGCTCGGCGCGCTCGCCGCCGCGCAGGACCTGTTCGAGGCCGCCGGTCGCCTGGACCCCGCGCTGCCGCACCTGCAGCGCAACCTGGCCGAGGTGCGCCGCCGCCGCGAGGCGGGCGTGCGCGCCATCACCGGCCTGCCGCGCGACGTCGCGCAGGGGCTGAAGACGCTGGCCCCGCGGGCCCGCCGGGCCGCCGAGCGCGCCCGGCCCGCGGGCGGCATGACGCTCGCGCTCTGCATGATCGTCAAGGACGAGGAGGCCATGCTCGACCAGTGCCTGGCGTCCGTCCGCGGCGCCGTCGACGAGATCGTCGTCGTCGACACCGGCTCGACCGACCGCACCGTCGAGATCGCGCACGCCCACGGCGCGCGCGTCATCCACCACGCGTGGCAGGACGACTTCGCCGCCGCGCGCAACGTCTCCTTCGACGCGGCGACGACGGACTGGATCCTGTACCTGGATGCCGACGAGGTCATCGTCGCCGGCGACGCGCCGCGGCTGCGCGAGCTGACCGGCCGCGTGTGGCGCGAGGCGTTCTCGTTCGTCGAGCGCAACCACCTGGGCGACCTCGAGGACGGCCTGGCGACGACCCACAACGCGATGCGGATGTTCCGCAACCGCCCGGAGCGCCGCTTCGTCGGCCGTCTGCACGAGCAGATCCAGGGCGTCCCGGAGCACATCCCGGAGCGCCAGGAGCTGTCGACCGTCCGGATCGACCACTTCGGCTACCTCGGCGAGGTCCGCGCCGCGAAGGGCAAGGAGCAGCGCAACCTGTCGCTCATCGAGCGGCAGATCGAGGACGGCGACGACTCGCCGTTCCTGCGCTTCAACCTGGGCATGGAGCACGTGGCGGCGGGCGACCCCGCCTCGGCGGTCCGCGTCCTCGAGCAGGCGTGGCAGCTGCTGCCGGCGCCCGCCCGCCCCGTCACCGCCTTCGGCCCGGTCCTCGGCTTCCACCTGGTCCAGTCGCTGCGGCAGACCGAGCGCTACGGCGACGCCGAGCGGGTGGCCCGCGAGGTGCTCGAGGCGTTCCCGGGCTTCACGGACGTCGTCCTGGAGCAGGGGCACCTGGCCGTCGTCGGCGGCCGCGTCGCCGACGCCGAGCGCCACTACCGCGCCTGCCTGGAGCTGGGCGACGCGCCGAGCACGTACGCCGCCGCCCTGGGCGCCGGCACCTACCTGGCGGCCCGCGCCCTCGCCGACCTGTACGTCGCGACCGGCCGGCTGGACGAGGCCGAGACGGTGCTCGAGCGCTCCCTCGTCGCGCACCCCGAGCACGCCCGCACCGCCCGCGCGCTGGCGGACGTGCTGCTGCGCCGCGGCCTGCCGGGCGAGGACGTGGTGGCGCGGATCGAGGAGCTCGTGCCCGACGCGTCGCCCGAGCTGCGCCAGCACGTCGCCGCCGCGCTCGGCCACCGGGGCGTCGTCGACCTGGCCGAGCCCGAGCTGCGCGCCGTGCTCGCCGAGCGCCCCGACGCCGACCAGGCCCGGATGGCGCTCGTCGAGACCCTGCAGCTGCAGGGGCGCTTCGCCGAGGCCGCCGAGCAGGCGCTCGGCGTGCGCGCGGGCTCGGCGCACGAGCCGGCCGCGCTGCGGCACGCCGCGTTCTGCCTGCTGGCCGACGGCGGGGATCCCACCCCGGCGCTCGCCCGCACCGCGTCCGTGCTGGCCGGCGCCGAGCACGAGCTGTTCACCGCCTGGGCGGGCCTGGGCGGCGCGCCGGGCCCGGCCGTCGGCGACCAGGTGCTGACGATGCTCTCCGCCCTGGCGCGGTTCGAGCGCTTCGAGGCGTTCGAGCGGCTCGTCGCCGTCTTCGAGGGCCTGACGATCCCGTGGCGTCAGCGCCGCGAGGCGCTCGCGCAGCTGTACCTGCGCCGCGGCTTCCTGCAGTCCGCCGCCGAGGAGTGGATGGCCGTCGTGGACCGCGACGGCCCCGACGTCGCCGCGCTGCGCGGCCTCGCCGCCGTCGCGGCCGCCTCGGGCCTCGACGAGGACGCCGCGGTGTTCGCCGCCGACGCCGACGCGCTCGCCACCGCGGGCTGAGCGCCCCGGGACGCCGCGGCCGGCGCGGGGCTACGCCGCGCCGCCGGCCGCGTCCTCGCCGTCGGGGCGCAGCAGGCCGCGCCGCGCCGCCTCGTCGATCAGGACCTCCGCCGCCGCCCACAGGCCCGGCGCGCCGTCGGCGATGATCCCCGTGCGGGCGCGCATGTCGGCCGGGGTCACGTCGTGGTCCTCCCACGAGCCGCCGCCCGTCACCCAGTTCTGGAGGATCGGCTGCAGGCGGTCCATCGACCGCGCGAACCGCGCCTCGGGCGTCGCGTGCGCCTCGAACTCCTCCCACGCGGCGCGCAGGCGCTCGCCCTGCCCGCCGGGCAGCAGCGCGAACAGGCGATCGGCGGCGGCGAGCTCGCGCTCCGCCTGGCCGACCCGCGCGGCCGGGTCGTGGATGACGGTGTCCCCGGCGTAGACCTCGACGAGGTCGTGCACGACGACGAGCTCGAGCGTGCGCCCGACGTCGACGGGCTCCGCCGCGTGCTGCGCGAGCACCAGGACCATGAGCGCCAGGTGCCAGGAGTGCTCGGCGTCGTTCTCGCGGCGGGCGACGGAGGCGACGGGGGAGGCGCGCAGCACGGCCTTCATCCGGTCGACCTCGACGACGAACTCCAGCTGGCGCCGCAGCTCGCCGGTCAGCCCCGCGGGGAACGGGTTGGCGTCGACGAGCAGTCCTTCGGGCGCGGCCATCGCCCCAGGCTCGCAGAGGCGCCGGGGCGGCGGCGCGCCGCCGGCGCGGGCTACAGGTCCAAGACGTAGCGGTCGTAGACCGTGGTGCTGCCGCCGTAGCTCTCCTTGTTGCGCACCAGGCCGGCGTTCAGCGTGCGGCCCTCGTCGACGGTGGAGATGCCGAAGTCGAACCACGGCGTCGCGGGGTGGACCTCGCGCAGCAGGTGGTCGACGATCGCGTCGACCCCGCCGCGCGCGCGGCCCTCGGGCCCCGCGGCGATGTACTGCGTGTGGGCGACGAGCGGCGTGGCGTAGACGACCACGCCGGCGAGCACGGGCGCGCCGGGCGCCTCGCGCGCGGTGTACAGCGCGATCTCGTCGGGGAAGCGCGCGGCGAGCAGCGCGATCTCGTCGGCGGTGTGCACGGGCCGCACGCCGTGGCGACCGAGCAGCGTGGCCTCCTCGAGCGCCCAGTAGCCGTGCAGGTCCGGGTCGCGCGCCACGTGCAGGTCGCGGGCCTTCTTCACCGCCGCGCGGCGGCCCTTCGCGAACGGCGGGCGGTCCGCCGTGCGGATCGTCGTGGAGAGGTCGCGGCGGACGAGCCGCGCGCCGAGGGCCCACAGCGCGTGCAGGTCCTCCTCGGCCGGGCGGCGGTGGTAGATGTGCGGCGCGGGCTTGTAGACCAGGCGCCGCACGCCGTCGGCGCGCAGCCGCTCGGCGCACGCCTCCAGCCACGCCGCGACGCGCGTGGCGGACGCGGCGTCGTCCGTGATCAGGCCCCCGAACGTCAGCCCGCCGTGCGAGACGACCTCGTCGCCGTGGCGGGAGAGGGGGAGGGCGGCGCGCAGCGCGTCGCCCTCGTGGACGAGCAGCGACGCGTCCGCGAAGCGGTCGGCGTGGTAGGCCAGGTAGCCCGTGCGGAGCAGGACGGTGGGGATCCGCGCCCGGGCGACGAGCGCGTCCCAGGCCGCGTCGTCCTCGGGCCGGCGGGGCCGGACGGCGAAGGCCGCGCCGCTCACGCGAGCGCGGCGGCCGGGACGGGCGCGAACGCGGGCAGCGCCTCGCCGCCCGGCACGGGGCCGAGCGCGGCGTGGGCGCGGGCGACGAGGGCAGCGCGGCCGTGCGGCTCGTCGCCGGTCGCCAGGACGTCGGCGTCGGCGTGCTCGAGGGCGGGGCCGAAGGCCTCCACCAGGCGGCCGTCGGTCCACCCGCGGCCGTGGATCACCAGGGTCAGGTCGTCGCCGTCGTGCACGGTCGCCACGTACCCGCCCAGCAGCGCGGGATCCGCGGCGAGCGCGTCGGCGTCGGCGAGGACCACCCGGCCGCGCAGCTCGGGCTCGGCCGGCAGGTGCGCGCCGTGGGCGGCCACGACCTCTTCGAGCCAGGCGTCCAGCAGCCCGTCGACCGGGTCGTCGGCCAGGCCGGCGACCGCGTGCACCACGGCGCCGGCCGCGTCGCCGGCCGCCAGGGCGGCGCGGGCCGCGGCGGCGCGCTCGGCGGCGTGGGCGCGGTCGTCGGCGGTCACGGCGACGGCGGGGTCGTCGGTCGACCGCAGCGCGCCGGCGCCCGAGACGAGGGCGCCGCGGAACGCCCGCAGGCCGGTCACGGCGTCGGCGGCGGCGACCTCGCCGGGGCGCAGGCCGCGCAGCATCTCGCGGCGCAGGTGGCGCTCCGCGTGACGGTGCGCGTGGACCTGCTCCGGCGTGGCGCCCAGGCTGATGTTGCTGTCGTGCAGCCGGTAGCGGCACGTCACCTCGGGCAGGTACGCCGCCTCGCCGGCGCCGGACAGCGCCCACGCCCACCAGTAGTCCTCCCACGGCGCGTGGTCGGGGATCGGGTGCACGAGGTGCTTGAGGCAGCCGCGCTGCATGACGCCGGCGCCGCAGACGGCGTTGTGCTTCAGCAGCATCCCGCGCGGCCGCGGGCCGGGGTCCGGGATCTCGGCCGAGGTGCGGAAGGAGGGGTACAGCAGCGCGCCGCGGTCGTCGATGACCTCCAGGTCGGAGTGGACGAACGCCGCGCGCGGGTTGGCGCGCAGCGCCTCCACCATCCGGCGGACGCGCCCGGGCACCCAGACGTCGTCGCCCGAGATCGACGTGATGAGGTCGCCGTGCAGCTCGCCCATCGCCCGGTTGACGGCGCCGCGCAGCCCGCGGTTCTCCTGGGTGAGCACCGTCGCGCGGTCGCGGTACGGCTCGAGGGCGGCGAGCGTCCCGTCGGTCGACCCGTCGTCCAGGATCACGAACTGCAGCCGGTCCGCCGGCCAGTCCTGCGCCAGCACGCTCTCGACGGCCTCGGCGACGAAGCGCTCGTGGTTGTAGGCCGTGCAGTAGACGCTGACGAGCGGCACCTCGGGGAGCGGCGGCAGGGCGGTCATGTCCCCCGTCATCGGCCGCGCCGCGCGCGGGTGAAGGGCGGTCGCCGGTTCCCCGCGCGCGAGGACGCGTCGGAGGGGCGCGGCTCAAGCGGCGCGACCCCCGACCGATCACCGCAGCATGGACTACACGCTGGCGTACGACCCGGAGGTCGACTTCGACCGCTGGTACACGATCGGCACCGGCCGCGAGGTCGCGACGTGGGTCCGCCCGGGCGACCGGGTGCTCGAGCTCGGCTGCGCCACCGGCCTGATGACGGCGATGCTCGTCGAGGCGGGCGCGCGCGTCACCGCCGTCGACCGCGCCGGCCACTACCTGGAGCGGGTGCGCGACCGGGCGCTGCCCGGGGTCGACGTCGTCGCGGCGGACCTGGCGGACGGGTTCCCCGCCGTCGACCCGCACGAGCACGTCCTCGCCACGAGCATCCTGCACCAGATCCCCGACCCCGCCGGCTTCGTCGCCCAGGCCGCCGAGCGGCTGGCGCCCGGCGGGCTGCTGCACGTCACGGTCCCCAACCCGCGCTCGCTGCACCGGCTCGTCGCGGTCGACACGGGGCACCTGTCCGACCTGGACGAGATCTCGGCGCTCGGGCACGCCACCCAGGTCACCCGGATGATGAGCGGCGAGCGGATCGTCGCGCTGGGCCGCGCCGCCGGCCTGCAGCCGGTCCACCGCGGCGGCGTCCTGCTGAAGCCGGCGCCGAACGGCGCGCTCGAGGCGCTGCCCGACGAGCTGCTGGAGACCCTGCTGCTCGCCGCGCGCCACGCGCCGGACCTGGCGGCCATGAGCTACGTGGTGCTGCGCCGTGCCTGATCCGCACGTCGTCGTCGGCGGGACCTGGACGGCGCTCGTCGCCGCGGACCGCCTGGCCGCCGCGGGCCGCCCGGTGCGGCTGCTGCTCCCCGACCACGGGGTCGGCGGGGGCTTCGCGTCGCGGCGCCTGCACGGGCGCACGCTCGAGCTGGGGCTGCGCACGCTCGAGCTCGACCACGAGGCCGCGCCGACGGCCGCGGACGCTCCGCCGCTGGAGACGTACGACGTCGCCACCGGCCACGTGCCGCACCTCGCCGCCGTCAAGGCGTACGTCGCCGGGCTGGCGGGCGACAGCCTCGTGCCGTTCGGCGCGTCGTGCACCGCCGTGGGCGGGCGCCTCGTCGACGACCTCTTCGTCACCGCCGACCCGATGGGCGTCCGCGCCGGCCTGACGCGGGACGAGCGCCGCGCGGCGGCCGCCCAGCTCGGCGGGCGCGACGGCGCCGGCGTGCTCGCCGGCCCCCTGGGCACGACGACGCTCCACGAGGCGTCCCTGCACAACCACGGGCCGCTCGTGCACGCCCGGCTGATCGCGCCGTTCGTGGAGAAGGTCGTCGCCGGCGGCGACGCCCGGGTGCTGGCCGCCTTCCGCCGGCGGGTGTGGACGCCGCTGCTGTGGCCGCGCAGCGTCCGCGAGGCCTGCGGCGACGGCCCGTTCTCCTTCCGTCCCGAGCGGCCGCAGCACGCGATCCGCGGCGGCGTCGGCCGGCTCGTGGACGCGGTCGTCGCGCGCCTGCAGGCGCAGCCCCTCGTGACCATCGAGCGGCCCGGCGCGCTGCGCAGCCTGCGCGCCGCGCCCGAGGGCGGCGTCGCGCTGGGCTTCGCCGCCGGCGACGTCCTCGTCGTGCCGCGCCCGGTCCTGGCGACGTCGGCGGCCGAGCTCTTCGCCGCCGCCGGCATCGGCTACGCGCCCGAGCGCGCCCGCACCGTCGTCGCCTGGTGCGAGGTGCCCGAGGACGACCTGCTCGAGCTGCCGGCCGTCACGCACGTCGTGGACGCGGACGTCCCCGCGCTGCGCGTCACCACGGGCGGCGCCGGGGCCCCCGAGGGCCATCGCCTGCTCTGCGTCGAGCTGCGGCACGACGCCGATCCCGAGGACGCGCCCGCGCTCGTGCGCCGCTCGCTCGAGCGCACCGGCATCCTGCGCGAGGGCGGGACCGTCGCGCCGATCGACGCCATCGCCGCCAAGACCTTCCCCGTGCCGACCCGTCGGACGGTCGAGGGCTTCGCCGAGGCCGCCGCCCGCCTGGACGCGCTGGGCCTGGACGTCGAGGTCGTCGGGCCGGGCTGCGGCCTGCCGGGCGACTACCTGAACGAGCAGATCGCGGCGGGCCTGGCCTGTGCCGCCCGCCACGGCGCCGCCGTGCCGCTCGCCGCCGCCTGACCGTCCCGCCGGGCCGTCGTTGCGAAACGGCGGTCCGCGGCGCTCAAGCGCCGCCGCGGCGGGCCGATGACCCGGGCGTGAGCACCGTGCAGCAGCCCACCGCAGGCCTCGCCGGCTGCCACCTCGTCGCCTTCCCGCGCATCGAGGACCGGCGCGGCAACCTGAGCTTCGTCGAGAACGACGTCCACGTGCCGTTCGCCATCCAGCGCGTCTACTGGCTCTACGACGTCCCCGGCGGCGCGGAGCGCGGCGGGCACGCCCACCGCGACCTGCAGCAGCTCGTGATCGCGATGTCGGGCTCCTTCGACATCGTGCTCGACGACGGGACGATCCAGCAGCGCTTCCACCTGAACCGCTCGTACTGCGGCCTGTACATCCCGCGCATGATCTGGCGCGAGATCGACAACTTCTCCTCCGGGTCGGTCTGCATGGTCCTGGCCTCGAAGCCCTACGCCGAGGCCGACTACATCCGCGACCGCGACGAGTTCCGGGCCCTCACGCGATGAGCGTCGCGTTCCTCGACCTGACGCCGTCCGCCGCGGACCGCGCCCGGCTCGAGGCCGCGGCCGCCCGCGTCATCGCGTCCGGCCGGTACCTGCTCGGCCCGGAGCTGGAGGCGTTCGAGGCGGCGTTCGCCGCGTTCGCCGGTGCCGAGCACTGCGTCGCCGTCGGCTCGGGCCTCGACGCGCTGCGGCTGGCGCTGCAGGCCCGCGGCGTGGGACCGGGGGACGAGGTGCTCGTCCCCGGCCAGACGTTCGTCGCGACCTGGCTGGCGGTCACCGCCGCCGGCGCGACGCCGGTCCCGGTCGACGTCCACCCCGAGACGCACCTGATGGATCCGGCCGCCGCGGAGGCCGCGGTCGGGCCGCGCACCGCCGCGATCGTGCCCGTCGACCTGTACGGCCACCCGGCGCCGCACCCCGCGCTGCGGGCGCTCGCCGACCGCCGCGGCCTGTGGGTGCTCGACGACGCCGCGCAGGCCCACGGCGCGCGGCTGCACGAGCGGCCCGTGGCGGGCTGGGCCGACGCCGCGGCGTGGAGCTTCTACCCCGGCAAGAACCTGGGCGCCCTCGGCGACGGCGGCGCCGTCACCACGGACGACGCCGAGCTGGCCCGCCGCCTGCGCCGGCTGCGCAACTACGGGTCCGAGCGCAAGTACGAGCACCTCGAGGCCGGCAGCAACAGCCGGCTGGACGAGCTGCAGGCCGCCGTGCTGCGCCTGCGCCTGGCCGACCTGCCCGCCGCGAACGCCCGCCGCGCCGCGGTGGCCGCCCGCTACCGCGACGGCCTGGCCGGCGTCCCCGGCCTGACGCTGCCGCCGGTGGCGCCCGGCGCGGCCCCGAGCTGGCACCTGTTCGTCGTCCGGCACCCCGAGCGCGACGCGCTCGCCCGCGCGCTGGCCGGGGAGGGGATCCCCACCCTGGTCCACTACCCGACCCCGCCGCACCGGCAGCCGCTCTACGCCGGCCACCCCGTCGCGGCGGCCCACCTGCCCGCGGCCGACCACGCCGCCGCGACCGTCCTCTCGCTGCCGATGGGACCGCACCTGTCGGACGCCCACGCGGACGCCGTGATCGACGCGGTGCGCCGCGTCGCGCCGGCGCTCGTCCCGGCCGCCGCCCCCGCCCCCGAGCCCCTTCCGACCGCATGACCGTCACCGCCTCCCTCGTCGTCCCGCTGACCGGGGCGCCGAACGCCGCCCTCGAGTGCCTCGTCGCCCTGACGCAGGTCCCCGACCTGCCGACGCACGAGGTGGTGATCGTCGACGACGCGTCCGTCGGGCTCGAAGGCCTGCTGGCCAGCGTCGAAGCCGGCGCGACCGTGGTGCGGCTGCCGCGGCGGTCCGGCGTCGCGGGCGCGCTGCGCGCCGCGCTGGGCCGCGCCCAGGGCGAGGTCTGCGTGCTGCTGCCGGGCATGCCGCGCGTCGATCCGGGCTTCCTCGCGCCGCTGTGCGCGGCGCTCGCCGACCCGGCGGTCGCCGCCGCCACCGCCGGATCGGGCGAGCCGGTCGCCGCCCCGGCGCTCGCCTTCCGCGCCGCGGACCTGGCCGCCGGCGACGTGCCCGACGTCGCGGACGAGCTGCTGCTCGGCGCCCTGACGACACGTCTGGCGCGGCACGGCCGCGTCGTGCCGGTGGCGGCGGCGCGCGTGGCGTCCGCCGACGCCCGCAGCGCCGCGGGCCGCGACCTCCAGGCGGTCCCGCCCGGCACCACGCCCGAGCTGACCGTCGTCATCCCCACGCTCGACGCCGCCAGCGACCGCCTGCGCCGGTGCGTGGCCGCGATCCAGCGCTGCACGACCGTGCCGTACGAGATCGTCGTCGTCGACAACGGGGCCCCGCCGCAGGGCTTCACCGCGCCCGTCAACTCGGGGCTGCGCGCCGCGCGCGGCGCCTACGCCGTCGTCTGCAACGACGACGTCGAGGTGCTGCCCGGGTGGTGGGAGCCGCTGCGCGACACCCTCGACGGCGGCGCCGCCGTGGCGTTCCCGCTCACCCTCGACGGCTTCGTCCGCGAGGACTTCTCCGCCTGGTGCTTCGCGCTGTCGCGGCGCACCCTGGAGGAGCACGCGGTCGCGCCCGGGCACTTCCTGCACCCCGAGCTGGTCGTCTGGTACCAGGACACCGACCTGCTGCAGCGCCTGCGCACGGCGGGCACCCCGCCCGTGCTCGTACGCGCGTCCACCATCCGCCACGGCCTGAGCGAGACCGTCTCGACCGCCGATCCCGCCCTGGGGGCGTGGATCGACCGTCAGGTGCGCCGGGACCACGAGCGCTTCGTCGCCCTGCACGGCGACGGCGTCGCCGGCGCCGCGCCGGCCGGCACGGCCCGGTAGCTCAAGGCCGCGCGCCCGTCGCCGATCACCCGGAACGATGTCCCTCGCGACGACGCTCGACCGCATCGCCGAGATCCGCAGCCTCGCGGACCCCTACGCCGCCCAGCGCGCCGCCGCGGCGCAGCAGGCGGCGCAGGCGCTGCAGGCCCAGAAGGCCACGGCCGCCGGCACCGCCGGGTCGGGCCTGACGTCCTCGGCCCAGGCCACCGCGCGCAGCTTCCCCGCCGCGCTGCAGGCCGCCCAGGGCGGCGGGGGCGGGGGCGAGGCCATGGTCGCGGCCGCGCGCACGAAGCTGGGCGTGGCGGAGCAGCCGCCGGGCTCGAACGACTCGCCCGAGATCAAGACCTTCCGCGACGCCGTCGCCGGGGCCCCCGGGCCCGGCCCCTGGTGCGCCTACTTCGTCTCCTGGGCGGCCAAGCAGGCCGGCACCCCGGTCGGCGACAACGGCAGCGGCTTCGGCTCCGTCGACGCCATGTGGTCCTGGGCCCAGCGCTCCGGCAAGAGCATCCCGAACGGCCCGAACGTCCGGCCCCAGGTCGGCGACGTGATCATCTTCGACGAGCACACGGGCATCGTCACCGGCGTCGACCCGGACGGCACGGTCCGCACGATCGAGGGCAACACCTCCGATCGCGTGGCCGAGCGGACGCACCCGGCGAACGCCGCCGTCGGCTACATCCGGCTGCACTAGGGGCGCGTCCCCGCGGGGCGAGGTCCCCGCGCGCGAGGGCGCCCCACCGGAGGACGCCGCCACGGGTGGACGCCGTCGCGGGCCGCCGTTCCACTGACGGGCCCCGTCCGGCGACGCCGCGCGTCGGTGCCCGCGCCTCGCGGTGCGCCGCGGAAGGGGTCCCGAGCGCACCGTCCGGGCGCGCGGCGGCGTCCGCCGGGGCGCGCGACGGCGGCTCCCCCGAACGGGGGAGCCGCCCGGCGTCGGCCCGAGGCGGGCGTCGCCCGCCCCCCGACGTGCGGGCACGGTCGTCCGCCGCCGCTCCGTGGCCGCCGTCGCGGCGGGGGGCATGGCGGTCCGGAGCGGCGCGACCGACGGCCACGCGACCCGCTCGGCGGTGCCCCGCGGACGGAAGCCGGTCCTTCGGCACGGCCGCCGCCGGCCGGCGGCGGCCGTCGACCCGGTCGTCCGCCGCCGCCCGCTCGACGCCTGCCCGCGCCTGCCCGCGCCTGCCCGCGCCTGCCCGCGTGCGCTCGAACCGGACGCCGCGCCGCCGCTCCCCGCCGCCGGCCGGGCCGCCCGCGGTCGCCCGCTCGCCGTCCCGGCGCCCGGGTCACGTCCACCGTGCGCTCCGGTCGCGGGCTCGAGGGGCGCCGGGGCCGACCCGCCGGGGCTCCGACGGGCGCCCGAACGTCCGTGATGCGCATCACGCGTCGGCCGAACCCCGCCGCCCGGCGCCGAAGGCCGGTCGACGCGTCCGCGCGCGTCGCCGTCGATCGGGGGAGCCGGCCGTCCCCCGGTCGGGGGGTGCCGAGGGCGGAATCGGGGTTCCGCGAGCGGCACGGGTGTCGACGGCGACACCCTGACACCGTTTCGACACGTGCCGGCCCTCGACGAACAGCTGTACGCGGCCGCGCAGGCCGCCCGGGCGCGCGTCGCCGGCGGGCGCCTCGGGGCGCCGCGCGCCCCGGTCCAGACTGGGCATCGACGGTCGTACTAGGACGCCCGTCGACGCAATCGGCCTTGGGCCCCTCAAGTTCGGTGCCCCGCCGCCGAACACCGGGGGTCCGGTCGTTCGTGGTCGATTGCGGAAAACCACCGATCGAACAGGGATCAGTACGGAGGAAGCGCACTCGATTGATACCTCCGGATACGGTCCAGATACGTTGGACGAGGGCGTCCAACAGGCGGCCAGACGCACTCGCCAGGGCCCCCAGAGACGGCCAAGGTGGCTCCACCGACGCACCGCAGCGCCGGGCACCACGCCGCCCACCGCGGCAGATCCCCACCCTCACCGCCTCTCACGCCATGACCTCCACCGTCCGTCCAGTCCGCCAGCGCCGCGCGACCACCGAGCAGCTCCTCCGCAAGTGGCGGATGTACCGCAAGACCGGCGACCGCGCCAAGCGCGACGAGCTCGTCTTCCTGCTCACGCCGCTCGTGCGGCACATCGTCAGCCGCAAGGTCCGCCAGCTGCCGGCGTACTGCGAGATGGACGACCTGGCCGCCGCCGGCCTGGAGGCGCTCGTCGTCTCGATCGAGCGCTTCGACCCGGCCAAGGGCGCGACGCTCGAGCAGTTCGCCTGGACCCGCATCAACGGCGCCGTCCTCGACGAGCTCCGCCGCCGCGACTGGGCGCCGCGCTCGCTGCGCCGCTGGGAGCGCGAGGCCGAGACCGCCCGCCGCGAGCTCCGCAGCCGCCTGGAGCGCGAGCCGAACGACTTCGAGCTGGCCGAGCACCTCGAGACCTCCTCCGACGAGATCCGCGCCCGCCGCGACCAGCTCGCGCTGGCCGAGGTGGAGTCCCTGGCCACCAGCGTCGCCGGCTCGGACGGCACGCTCGTCGACCGCACCGAGACGATCGTCTCGGCCGACCGCTCCTCGAGCCCGGAGCGCATGGCCACCGTGCGCGAGGCGCGCGCCCACCTGGCCGCCGCCGTCGCCGCGCTGCCGGACCGCGAGCGCGACGTCGCCCGCCTCCTCTACGTCGAGAACCTCCGCCTGCGCGAGATCGGCGACATGCTCGGCGTCTCCGAGTCCCGCGTCTGCCAGATCGCCAGCTCGCTGCGCAGCCGCCTGCGGGCCGCGCTCGGCGACCACGCCGACCTGCTCGTCGCGTCGCTCGACTAGGGCGAGCGCGACACGCCCGCGGCCGGGGATGGGGATCCCTCGGCCGCGGCACCGAAGCATCCGGCCCGGGGCCGGCGGACGAGGCGTCCGCCGGCCCCGGGCCGTTCTGCGTCCGGGGGCCGGCCGCCCGCGGCGTCCGGCACGCGGGTGCGCGCCCAGGGCGGCGTCACGCGGGAGGGCGCGCCCCGCCCGCGGCAGGCGGGAGGACGTGCCGGCCGGCGTCAGGCCGGGAGGATGCTCCCGCCCGCGTCAGGCCGGAAGGGCGCGCCCCGCCCGCCTCAGGCGGTCGCGACGTCGTCGATCGCGCCGCCGGTGGGGGCGGCGACGTCCGCCTCGTCCAGCACGCCGTTCGCCTGCGCGACGATCCGGACGATGTCGCCCATGATCACCGAGATGTCGAAGTCCTTCGGCGTGTAGACGCCCGCCACGCCCGCGTCGTGCAGGGGCCGCACGTCGGCCTCGGGGATGATGCCGCCGACGATCACCGGCACGTCCACGCCCTGCTCGCGCAGCGCCTCGATGACGGCCGGGATCAGCTCCTTGTGGCTGCCCGACAGGATCGACAGGCCGATGACGTGCACGCCCTCCTGGACGGCCGAGTGCGCGATCTGCGCGGGGGTCAGGCGGATGCCCTCGTAGACGACGTCCATGCCGACGTCGCGGGCGCGCACCGCGATCTGCTCGGCGCCGTTGGAGTGGCCGTCCAGGCCCGGCTTGCCGACGAGGATCTTGATCCGGCGGCCCAGGGCCTCGGACACGCGCTCGACCTCGGCGCGCACCGCGGCGACGCCCTCGGTCTGGTCGGTCGTCGCGGCGGCCTCGCCGACGCCGGTCGGGGCGCGGAACTCGCCGAACGCCTCGCGCAGCGTGCGCGCCCACTCGCCGGTCGTCACGCCGGCCCGGGCCGCCTCGATCGACGCGGGCATGATGTTCTCGTCGCCCGCGGCCACCTCGGCCAGGCGGGCCAGCGCGGCGTCGACGCGGACCTGGTCGCGGTCGGCGCGCCACGCGGCGATCGCGTCCTTCGCCTGCTGCTCGACGGCGTGGTCGACGGTCATGATGCCGCCGTCGCCGGCCGCCGTCAGGGGGGAGGGCTCGGTCTCCGTGTACTTGTTGATGCCGACGACGACCTGCTCGCCGCGCTCGATGCGGGCGATCCGCTCGCGGTGGCTCTCGACGAGCGCGCTCTTCATGTAGTCCACGGCCTGCACCGCGCCGCCGTGCTCGGCCACCTCGGCCATCTCGGCGCGGGCGCCCGTCAGCAGCTCCTCGACCAGGCCGTCCATGACCTTCGAGCCCTCGAAGATGTCGGGGTACTCGAGCAGGTCGGTCTCGTAGGCCAGGACCTGCTGGATGCGCAGCGCCCACTGCTGGTCCCACGCGCGCGGCAGGCCGAGCGCCTCGTTCCAGGCGGGCAGCTGCAGCGCGCGGGCGCGGGCGTTGCGGCCCAGGGTGACGGCGAGCGCCTCGAGGACGATGCGCTGGACGTTGTTCTCCGGCTGGGCCTCGGTCAGGCCGAGCGAGTTGACCTGCACGCCGTAGCGGAAGCGCAGCGCCTTCGGGTCCTCGACGCCGTACCGCGTGCGGCCGAGCTCCTCCCACAGGACGCTCATCGCCCGCAGCTTGGCGTGCTCCTCGATGAACCGCACGCCGGCGTTGACGAAGAACGAGATGCGCGAGAAGACCTTCGGCATCATCGCGGCGTCGACGCGCTCGCGGGCGGCGTCGAGCACGGCGATGGCGTTGGACATCGCGTAGGCGATCTCCTGGACCGGCGTCGCCCCGGCCTCCTGCAGGTGGTAGCTGCAGATGTTGATCGGGTTCCACTTCGGGACGTGCTCGACCGTGTAGGCGATCATGTCCGCGATCAGCCGCATCGAGGGCCCGGGCGGGAACGCGTACGTGCCGCGCGCCAGGAACTCCTTGATGATGTCGTTCTGCGTCGTGCCCTGGAGCTGCGCCTGCTCCGCGCCCTGCTCCTCCGCGGCGACGATGTAGAGCGAGAGCATCCACGCCGCCACGGCGTTGATGGTCATCGACGTGTTCATCGTCCCCAGCGGGATGCCCTCCATGAGGGTCCGCATGTCGCCCAGGTGCGAGACCGGCACGCCGACCTTGCCGACCTCGCCGCGCGAGAGCTCGTCGTCGGGGTCGTAGCCCGTCTGCGTGGGCAGGTCGAACGCGACGGACAGGCCGGTCTGCCCCTTCGCGAGGTTGCTGCGGTACAGCGCGTTGGAGGCCTTCGCGGTCGAGTGACCCGCGTAGGTCCGCATCATCCAGGGGCGGTCCGGCTCCGGAAGGCGAGGGCTGCTCATCCCGGCAGTGTATGCCGGACCCCCCGGCCGTGGGGCGTGGCGCGTGCGCTGTCCCTACCGCGGGTAGGAGGCGCCGGTCGCGGAGGACTGCGGAGCCCGGGTCCGTAGCGCCGCCGGACGCCGCGCCGGGCCGCGCGGCGTACCGTCGGGCCATGAGCCGCGCGACCGACACCGACGTCCTCGTCGTCGGCGGCGGTCCCGCCGGCGTGGAGGCGGCGCTCGCGCTGCGCGAGCTGGCGCGCGGCCCGCTGCGCGTGACGTTGCTGAGCGCGTCGACCACCCTGCGCCACCGGCCGCTGGCCGCGTACGCCGGGCTGCTCGACGCGCCGGGCCCGCCGCCCGACCTGCGCGCCGTGGCCGCCGCGCACGACCTGGACCTGCGGCTCGGCCGGCTCGCCGGCGTCGACGCCGCGGCCCGGGCCGTCGTGACGGCGGACGGCGAGCGCATCGCGTACCGCGCCCTGGTCCTCGCGCCCGGCGCCCGCGCGCGGCGCGCCGTCGACGGCGCGGTGACGCTCGGCGTGGCCGCGGACGAGCCGGCGCTCGAGGCCCTCGGCCGCCGGGTCCGCGCCGGCGAGGTGGGCCGCGTCGCCGTCGTGGTGCCGGCCGGCGTCCGCTGGACGCTGCCGGCCTACGAGCTGGCGCTGCTGCTGCGGCACGGGTCGGCCGCGCCGCGGGTGGCGGTCGTGACCGCCGAGGCGGCCCCGCTGCAGGCGCTCGGCCCCGCGGCGGGGGCGGCGCTCGCGGCGCTGCTGGAGCGGCATGACGTCGGCGTCTGGACGGGCACGTTCGTCGAGGCCGTGGCCGACGGGCGGTTGTGGCTGCCGTGGCAGGGGGCGCCGCCGGTGGACGCGGCGGTGGCGCTCGCCGTGCCGGCCGGTCCCGCGGTGCCCGGGCTGCCGTGCGACGCCGCGGGCTTCCTGCCCGTCGACGCGCGGGGGCGCGTGCGCGGAGAGCACGAGGTCTGGGCCGTCGGGGACGCCGCCGACCACCCGCTCAAGCAGGGCGGCCTGGCGCTGCAGCAGGCCGAGGTGGCGGCGCGCGACGTGCTCCGCCACGTCGAGCTGGGGCCCGCCGACGACGCGCCGGTGCCGGAACCGGTCCTCCGCGCGACGCTCCTGGACGGCGACGGCGCCGCGTACGTCGAGGTGCGGCGCGACGGCGACGGGTGGCGCACCGCCGTCTCGTCGGTCCCGCTGTGGTGGCCGCCCGCGAAGGTCGCCGGCGGCCGCGTGAGCGCGCTCCTGCCCGAGGCGCACGGTCCCGTGCGGGCCGCCGGCGCCCCGCACGGATCCGCCCCGGCGCCCGGGCGTGCGCCCGCGCCGCCGGGGGCATAGGGTCGGGGCATGGGAGAGGACCTGCCGCGCACCGTCGACCTGCTGCACCTGGGCCGGCCGAAGGCGATGTCGGCCCACCTGTTCGACGACGTCATCGTCGACCCGGGCTGCGAGAAGACGATCGGCCGCGTGCTCGACGCCCTCGACGGCCGCACGCCCCGCGCGATCCTGCTCACGCACATCCACTTCGACCACGCGGGCGGCACCGGGGCCCTGCTCGAGCGCTTCCCGCACGCCGAGGTCTGGGTGCACGAGCGGGGGGCGAAGCACCTCATCGACCCGACCCGCCTCGTCGCGAGCGCGCGCAAGGTCTTCGGCGACTACTTCGACGAGCTGTGGGGCCGCGTGATCCCCGTGCCGGAGGAGAACGTCCGGGTGCTCCGCGGCGGCGAGGAGGAGGGCCCGTGGCGCGTGGCCTACACGCCCGGCCACGCGCAGCACCACGTCTCGTACTTCCACGTGCCGACCCGCGTGGCCTACACGGGCGACGTGACCGGCATCCGGATCGACGGCGGTCCGGCGCTGCCGCCGACCCCGCCGCCCGACATCGACCCGCCGCTCTGGCACCGGTCGCTCGAGACCGTCGCGGCGTGGGAGCCCCGCGCCCTGGCCTACATGCACTTCGGGACCACCACGGAGGACCCGATGGACCAGATCGCCACGATGCACGACTCCCTGGACGTCTTCACCGAGGCGGCGCGCACGACCGACGCGCAGGGCATGGCCGACTGGATCCGCCGCTGGGTGCTGGAGCGCGCGGGGGAGGACGGCCTGCCGACGTACTACGCCGCCGGACCGTTCGAGGGCCTGTGGGCGGGGCTGGACCGCTACTGGAAGCGCGTCGAGCGCGGCGAGGCCGAGGCCCCGGGCGGCGGCACCGGACCCGCGGCCGCGGGGGCGTAGGGCAGCGGCCGCCGAAGCGGCGGTGCGCCCCGCCGGCCGGGGTCTACGCGCGCACGAACGTCGGCTCGACGACGATCTCGGAGCGCAGGCTCGCCGCGACGAAGCACTCGCGGTGGGCCAGGTCGGTCAGCTTCCGCAGCCGCTCCTCGGAGACGTCGCCGCGGACCGTGACGGTCGGGCGCAGCACGATCCGCTCGAGCCAGGGGGTCGCGCGGCCGCGCTCCGGCATCTCGCCCGACGCGTCGTCCGCGTAGGCGACGACGTCCAGCCGGGCGCGCGCGGCGACGGCGAGGAAGGCGAGGAGCTGGCACGAGCTGGCCGCCGCCACGAGCAGCTGCTCCGGGTTGAGCCGCTCGGGTGCGCCGCGGAACGCAGGGTCCGACGAGAGCTCCAGCGCCGCGTCGGCCGGCGGGGCGGCGACGCGGTGGCCGCGGTCGTAGCCCTCGTAGCCGACGCCCGTCGACCCCGACCAGGCGAGCGTCGTGCGGTAGGCGTGGACGGGAGCCTCGTCGGTCGACACGCGCGCACCTTGACACATGCCGGGGCGTCGCCCACCCTGGAGGGACGGCGTCGCGTGGTCGCCACCGCCGGCGTCGCGTCCCCGCCCTTCCGCGCCCGTCGCGTACGGGCCCTCGACCGCTACCCTGCACGACCGTGAGCCAGACCATCGAGCAGACACGCCACGCCGGCCCGGGCACCGGGCTGGGCGGCTCCTGGAACGTGATCGTCCGCGACGACGACCACAACACGCACCAGGGCGTGGCCGTCGCGCTGGCCCGCTTCATCCCCGGCATCACCGTCGAGTCCGGCCTGCAGATCGCCGACCGCATCCACCGCACCGGCCTGGCGATCGTGTGGACCGGCCACAAGGAGCTGGCCGAGCACTACTGGGAGCAGCTGCGCGGCGCCGGCCTGACGATGGCGCCGCTCGAGCAGGCCTGAGCGCCGCGGCCGCCGGACGGCGGCCGTCCCGCCGGGCCCGGTCCCCGGAACGCGAACGGCCCGCCGATGGCGGGCCGTTCGCGTGCCGCGGGGGCGACGGGCGGCTCAGCCGCTCTGCGTCGGGACCGGCTGGCCCGAGATGCGCTCGTCCTCGGCGGCCTTCGCGGGGCCGAAGGGCTCGTCGCCGAAGACGTCGGTCAGGCCCTCGGCGCTCGCGTGGGCGATCGGCGCGTAGATCTCGTAGTTCAGCGGCTTCTGGTGGAAGCTCGTGTTCGTCGCGCGGAACTGCACGAACGTCTCCGAGTTCCACAGGCGGGCCCACGTGGTCTTGTCCGGCACCACGATGGACTGGCGGAAGCGGTACTGGTCGTCCCGCGCGCGCAGGACGCGCACCTCGAGCGCGCCGAGCCCGAGCAGCTTGGGGGTCAGCTCCTGCAGCGCGGCGGCGAGCTTGTCAGCACGCAGACCCGTCGCGTACCACGGGAGCTCGTAGACGATCGTCGACATGGTCGCCCTATGCTCCCACGTCCGGGCGGATCGCGTCCGCGCCGTGCGACGGCGCGGACGCGAGCGCGCCCTGCATCAGGCGCCGACCTCGGCGCGGATGGCGCCCGGACGGGCCGGCGTCGTCTCCTCGCGGCCCTCGTCCTCGTCCTTCGCGCCGACGAGGATCGCGATCTTGCCCAGGTGCTGGTTGTCGCGCAGCAGCTGGTGGGCGTTGGCGACCTCGTCGAACGGCAGCGTCTTCCAGAGCACCGGACGGATCTTGCCCTCGTCGATCAGGGCGTTCGCGCGGGTCGACTCCCACGCGTTGGCGAAGTGGGAGCCGATGATCTCCTTCTGCTTCATCCACAGGTAGCGGACGTCGAAGTCCAGGTTGTAGCCCGACGTCGCGCCGCAGATCACGACCTTGCCGAACGGGCGGACCGTCAGGACGGACGTGGGGAAGGTGGCCTTGCCGACGTGCTCGAAGACGATGTTCGGCTGCTCGCCGCCCAGCAGCTCGGCGACGCGGTTGGAGAACGCGCGCGAGGTCTTGAAGCGCGCCTTCTCCTCCTCGGGGGTCTCGCCGCCCTTGCGCATCATGCCCGCGAACTCGTTGCGGTTGATGTAGCCGACGGCGCCGAGCTGCTCGACGAGCTTGCCCTTCTCGTCGCTCGACACGACGCCGACCGCGTCCGCGCCGGCGGCCTTCGCCAGCTGCAGCGCGAAGACGCCCAGGCCGCCCGCGGCGCCCCAGACGAGGACCTTGTCGCCCGCCTGCATGTTCGCCTGGTCCATGAGCATGCGGTAGGCGGTGAAGTACGTCAGGCCGTACGAGGCCGCCTCGGCCCAGGACAGGTGCTTCGGCTTCGGCAGCAGCTGCTGGGCCTGGACCTTGCAGAACTCGGCGAACGAGCCCCACGTCGTCTCGTAGCCCCAGATCCGCTGCGACGGCGCGGCGAGCGGGTCGAGGCCGTGGACCTCGACGTCCTCGTAGGAGGCCTGGTTGCAGTGCACGACGACCTCGTCGCCCGGCTTCCAGCGCGTGACGCCGTCGCCGACCTTCCAGACGACGCCCGACGCGTCCGAGCCGCCGATGTGGTGGCCGGTCTCGGGGTGGTCGCCGTAGCGGAAGATCGAGATGGGCTGACCGAGCGCCGCCCAGACGTTGTTGAAGTTCACGCCCGCGGCCATCACGCGGACGATCACCTCGAACGCGCCGGGCTCCGGGACGTCGACCTCCTCGAGCTGGATGGCGTCCTTCGGCTCCCCGAGGCGGTCCTCGCGGATGACCCACGCGGACATCGTCCCCGGCAGCTCCCCGGGCGCGGTGCGTGCGGTGTGCAGAGTCGTGAGATCGGCGCTCATCGGCGGAACCCTACCCACCGATCGGGGGGAGGGTGGTGCCGTGTACGCGCCCCTGTCGCCACCGGGGGATTCGCGGCCTGCGCGCGCGCCTCGTCGCCCCGCCGCGCGCCCGCTCGCGCACCGCTCCGGGGGCCGCCGCGCGCGGCGCGGAAGCCCTCCGGTGGCCCCGGGGTCAGGGCAGCAGCAGCTCGCCGTCCGCGCTCGGCCGCCGGCGGCCGACGGTCAGCTGCGCGGGCGCGACGGCGTCGCCGGCGGTCAGCCGGTAGGCGCCCTTGCGCAGGTCGGCCTGGATCGTCGCGACGCCGCCGGGGGCGACCCGACGGCGCGTGCTCGCCGTCGGGCCGCCGCCGCGGGTCAGGCGCGGACGCAGGCTCCGCTGCGTCAGGTTGTTGATGACGATCCGCACCGGGCCGCCGCCGACCGCGTCGGGGGACAGGCTCACCCCGCGGTCCGTGATCGCCGCGCTGAGCTGGAGCTGCGTCGGCGGCCGGGACGCGTTCGGCTTGTCGGCCGGGTCGGTGCGCCCGCAGGCGGTCAGCCCCCCGGCCGCCGCCAGCCCCGTGCACACCACCGCGATCGTCCTGCGCCCCACGTGCTCTCCTCCGTGCCTGCGGTCCGCCCGCGTTCGCGGGGCGGCTGCCCGCAACCCTACCCGAGGTCGCGACGCGCATCGACGCGGTACGTGCGGACGGTCACGGAGATCCGCCGCGCGACCGTCGTCCGGGCGGTCGCCGACCGCGCGCCCCGCGAGCGGGCCACGACGCGGGCCGGGCCGCTCCGTCCCGCCGGCGGCTCAGGCGGTGACCGGCGCCGGCCCGTCGCCGTCCGACCCGTCCGCCGGCCCGAAGGGGAGGGCGACGACGCGCGCGGTCGTGGGGCCGCCCTCGGCGGGCCGCAGCACCACGGTGGCCCCCGGCTCGACCTCGCGGCGCACGAGGGCGAGCGCGATCGGACCGCGCACGGGCGAGACGACGGACGTGGTGACGCGCCCCAGCTCGCGGCCGTCCTCGAGGATCGGGCTGCCGACCGGCACGGGCCGGTCGAGCTCCAGCCCGCGCAGATGGCGGTTGGGGCGCCCGCGCCAGTGCAGGCGCGCGACCGTCTCCTGCCCGACGTAGCAGCCCTTCGTGAAGCTGACGGCGCGCTCGACGATGCCCACCTCGGCGGGCATGACGCCCTCGTCCATCTCGTGGTGCAGGCGCGGGCGGCCGCGCTCGACGCGCAGGATCTCGAGCGCCTCCTCGGACACCGCGACGGCACCGCGGGCCTCGAGCGCCGCGCGCAGCTCGTCCGTCCGCGCGGCGTCGGGCAGCAGGTCGACCCCGACGTCGGTCCGCACGAGCAGCGCCGGCACGCCGTCGATCTCGGCGCGCACCGCGGCGTGCTCGTCGCCCGGCAGCTCGCGCGCGGCGCCGTCGAGCACGCCGAGCGCCCGCGGCCCGGCGAGCGACAGCAGGCCGGTCTGCAGCGTGCGCTTGTGCAGCTCGGCCGCGTAGCCGATGAGGTGCCGGCGCAGGTGGTCGAACAGCGCCTGCAGGCCCGAGCGCTCGCAGAGCAGGAGCAGCTCGCCGTCGTCCTCGCCCGCGCCCGGGAGCGCGAGGATCCGCAGGTCCGCGACGATCTTGCCCTTCGGCGTCAGCAGCGCCGCGTAGGTCCCGTGCCCCGGCGTCAGCGCCTCGACGTCCGCGGTGACCTGCCCGGTCAGGAACGCGCGGGCCTCGGCGCCCGTCAGCGCCAGCTTGCCGGCGGCGGAGCGGTCCACCAGCGCGGCGCCCGTGGACGCCTGGGCGTGCTCGCGCGCCAGCCGCTCGGGGTCCGGACCGGTCGCGGGGACGGGATCCTGGGGCAGGTCGAGCATCTCGTCCCGAGCGTAGCGCCGGCCGCCCGCGGCCCCGTCCGGACGGACGGTCGAGGCCGGGGACGGGGCGGATCGGCCCGGTTCGCGCGCGCGGGGCCCCGCGGTACAGTGGGGGGGATGGCGCTCGCGAAGACCTTCCAGGCGGTCCTGGACTCCCTGCCCGACGACTGGACCGACCTGTCGCTCGACCTGCGGATCGCGGACGAGGACCGCTACGTCGAGGCCGCGACGTACCTGGCCCCGACGTGCAACGCCCAGCCGTACACGCGCAACGACTGGCACTGGCACATCCTCGTCGCGCACCGCTTCGGCCACGCCGCGGCGCCGACGGCCGTGCTGACGGCCCTCTCGCTGCTGGACGAGGCGTCGATCACGGGCGAGCTCGAGGTGCGCGACGTGCGCGTCGGCCGGGCCGAGGTCGTGTCGATGTGGGGTCGCGGCGAGTCGGCGCGCGAGGAGTTCCGGCGCCTTCGCGCGCACTGACGCGGGGAGCGCAGCGATGCGCGTCGCCGTCGTCGTGCCGGACCTGATGTTCGGCTCCCAGGCCGTCGAGCTCGTCCGTGCGGCGGGCCACGAGCCGCTGCTCGTGCCCGACGTCGACGGGCTCGCCCGCCTGCTCGCCGAGGACGACGTGGGGGCGATCGTCGCCGACCTGTCCGTCGACGGGGCGGAGACGGCGGAGGACATCGCCGACGTCCGCCCGCCCGGCGTCCCCGTCCTGGCGTCCTTCGCCCACGTCGAGCCCGAGGTGCGGGCCGTGGCCCTCGAGGTCGGCCTGGACCAGGTCGTGCCCCGCTCGCGCCTGGCCCGCGAGGGCGGCGCGCTGCTCAACGCCCTGCTCGAGGACTGAGGCAGCCCGCAGCCGGCGCCGGGGACCCCGGCGCCGCGCGGCCGCGGCCGGCCCGCCGCTCAGCGGCCGGGCGCGCGCGTCCAGACCAGCCGGTCGACGTCCGGCGCCCGCTTCGTGATCCCCACCTGCGTCTCCCAGCGCGACCACGTGCGCATCACGGCGCGGTCGATCGTGCCGGCACCGCCGGCGGCGTCCGCGAAGGCGGGGCGCACCGCGTCGAGCTGCTGGGTCGTCGTCTCGGGGTCGATCGTGCGGTCGCCCGACCCGGCGCGCAGGTCGCGCACGATCGCGGCGTCGTCGGTCGGCGTCGAGCGCGCGACGGTGCGGTAGCCCTCGCCCAGGGCGGCGGCGAACCGGGCGACCGCGTCGCCGCGGGTCTCGACCGTCCGGCGCGTGGCCATCACGAGCAGCTCGGGGTAGCGGGGAGCGCCGAACTCGTCCAGGCGGAAGATCCGGGTGCGCGGGCGGCGCGCCCGCAGCGCGACGCCCTCGGCGTTCCAGAAGCCGACGGACGCATCGACCTTGCCCGAGACCACGGACGCCACGGCCTCGAAGCCGATCGTGGCGCGCCGCACGCGCTGCGGGTCGCCGCCGTCGCCGCGGACGATCTGGTCGAGGGCGGCGTCGTCGCTCGGCAGGCCCGTGACGCCGACGCGCCGGCCCTCGAGGTCGCGCGGGCGGCGGACGGCGCCGTCGGCGAGGACGGCCGCCAGGGGCCGCTGCACGACGGCCGCGACGGCGACCAGGTTGGCGCCCTCCTGCTGGGCGAGCGCCACGTCGTGGATGTCCATGATCGCCAGGTCGGTGCGCCCGGCCGCCAGGAGCTTGGCGCCGTCGGCGCCGGACCCGGGCACCCGGATCCGCACGCGCACCCCGGCGCGGGCGAACGCACCGCGCTGCTGCGCGACGTACAGGCCGCTGTGCACCGCGTTCGGCGTGAAGTCGAGGGTCAGGCTGAGCGGGCTCGCGGGACGGGCCGCGGTCGTCGTGGTGGCGGCGCGCGCGCCGCCGGCTCCGCCGTCGTCGGATCCGCCGCACCCCGCCAGCACGGCCACGCCCGTCGCGAGCGCGGCGCACCGGATCACCACCCCGGCCGCTCGTCGGCGGAGCGTCCGACGGTCGAGGGTGGACGGGGCGCGAGGGTCCTGCGATCCAGACATGCCGGACAGCGTGGCGGACCCCGCGCGCGGGCGCGTGGCGGTCGGCGCACGGGGTGGACGGTTGGCTACGGTGGAGGGATGGAAGCCGGCGAGTCGATCACCCCCGAGGGCCTCGAGGCGCTGAACCGCGAGCTGGACGAGCTCGAGGGCCCGCGTCGTCGCGAGATCGCGGCGCGCATCCAGCGTGCGCGCGAGCTCGGCGATCTCAAGGAGAACGCGGAGTACCACCAGGCCAAGGACGACCAGGCGCACCTGGAGACGCGCATCGCGTCCCTCGTCGAGCGGCGCCGCAACGCGGTCGTCACCGAGATCTCGACGGCGTCGCACGAGGTCGGCTTCGGCGCCACCGTCGTCCTCGTCGACGAGGACACGGGCCGCGAGCAGACGTGGACCATCGTGGGCGCCGCCGAGGCCGACGCGTCCGCCGGCAAGATCTCGATCGAGTCGCCCGTCGCGCAGGCCGTCATCGGCAAGCCGATCGGCAACGTCGTCGACGTCACCACGCCGCGCGGCGTGAGGCACCTGCGCATCGACCGCGTGAACTGACCGGCCGCCGCGGCGCCGAGACCGCCACGCGACGACCACCGGCCGGACCGGGACGCGGCGCGTCCGGTCGGGAGGAGCGCGCCCGGCGGCCCGCCGGCGCGGCACGCCTCAAGCGCCGAACAGGTCCTGCTCGGCGGCGCGGCGCAGCACCGCCGCGCCCGGGCCGTCCTCTGCCGTGACGCGCGCGCCCAGCCCGCCCACGACGACGGCGGGCTGGCCCGACGTCTTGCCGCGGACGAGGTCCGCCGCGCCGGCCACGTGGTCCGCGGTCGCGATGACGGTGGCGCGCAGCTCGCGTCCGTGGCGGTCGGTCCCGCCGCGCTGGTCGTCCAGCGTCTCCAGGCCGGCGCAGCCGATCGCCACCTCGGCCTGCCCCTGGCGCCACGCGCGTCCGAAGGAGTCGGCGATCACGACGGCGGGACGGCCCGGCAGCGCGGCGCGCAGCGCGCGGGCGGAGGCGTCCGCGTCGGCGGGCAGGGTGACGCACCAGCCCTCCGCGACGTTCGACCGGTCGACGCCGGCGTTCGCGCAGACGAAGCCGTGGACCGTGCGGCAGATCAGCACGCCGCGGCGGGCGCGGACGATCTCGGCCGTCTGGCCCAGGATCACCTCGACGAGCGCGGGCTCCTTCTCCAGCTCGGCGGCCAGCGCGACCGCGCGCGGCGACGGCGTCACCGCGCGCAGGTCGATCAGCGCGCCCTCGGCCTTCGAGACGACCTTGTGCGAGACGACGAGCACGTCGCCCGGGGCGAACGGCGCGTCGTCGTTCGCGGCCCGGACCAGGGCGGCGAGGTCGTCGCCCGGCCGCACCTCGGGCAGCGGCGCGAGCGGCCGGGCGGTGAGCGCGGCGGTCACGCCTACAGGATGCGGGGGAGGAGCCCGCGGGTGTGCGACGCGCCGCCGCGGACCTCGGCCAGCCGCTCCTGCAGCGCGACGAGGTCCTCGCCCGTGTCGACGTCGAGCATGATCGTCGCGGGCTCGGCCTCGTAGACGGGCGCGCCGGCGGCCTCGGCTGCGGCCGCGTGGCGGGCGCGGCTGCCCTCGCCGAAGGACGCGCCCATCACGTCCGGGGGCGTCAGGACGAGCGCGTTCGTGCCGTCGCCGTGGCGGTTGGGCACGATCGTGACCTCGCGGTCCTCCGTGTGCGCGGAGAGCAGTCCGTCGATCTCGGCGGGGTCGATCGCCGGCACGTCGGCGGGGAGCAGGACGACGCGCTGGGCGCCGCGGGCGATCGCGGCCCCGACGCCGATGGCCGTGGCCTCGCTGTGCCCCAGGTCGCGCGGGTCGGCGAGGACCTCGGCGTTGTAGTTCACCGCGATCTGCTCGGCGATCGGCTCGCCCGTGACGACGACGACGCCGTCGACGAGCGTCGCCCGGCGCAGCGCGATCAGCACGTCGGTGACCATCGCCTGCATGAGCGCCACGCGCGAGCGGGCGGGCAGGGCGTCGGCCAGGCGCGTCTTGGCCTGCCCGAACCGCTTGACGGGAACGACGGCGATGGTCTTCACGAGGGATCTCCGGCCGCGGAGGGACGGGGAGCGAGCTCGGCGCAGAACGCGAGGACGTCCCCGGCGACGCGGCGGCGGGCGTCGGGGTCGGACAGCAGCGTGTCGGCGGTGCGGACGGCGACGCCCGGCACCTCGACGCCCGGCTCGTCGGTCACCAGGCCGTCGAGCAGGCCCTCGTACAGGCGGGCGACGCCGCGGGCGTCGGCGTCGACGCCGGCCCAGGCCAGGAAGTCGCGCGTCGGCCCCTTGAGGACCTCGCCGGCGACGAAGGGCGCGACGGCGACGACGGGGGCGTCCGTCGCGCGCAGCGCCGCGCGGATCTCGGGGACCGCCAGGATCGGGCCGATCGAGATGACCGGGTTGGACGGGCCGACGACGACCGCGGACGCCGTGCGGATCGCCTCGAGCGCCTCGGGCGTCGCGGCGGCCTCGGCCGCGCCGTCGAAGACGACGTCCTCGACGGGGCCGTCGCCGCGGCGGCGGATCATGAACTCCTGGAAGTCCCACCAGCGGCCGTCGGCCCGCACGCGGGTGCGGACGGGGTCGTCGGAGGGCGGCAGGATCGTCGCGCCGACGCCGTAGGCGCGGGCGGCCTCGGCGAACGTCTCCGTCAGGCGGGCGCCCTCCGCCAGGCGCCGTGCGCGCCGCGCGCACAGGGCCAGGTCGCGGTCGCCGAGGTTGAACCACACCTCGTCGCCGAGCTCGCGCAGGCCGTCCATGACGCCGAACGTGTCGCCTTCGAGGCCCCAGCCGCGCGCGTCGATGCGGTCCGCGAGCCAGAACGTCGTCAGGTCGGGATCCGGGCTGACGTACGTGCCGTAGATCTCGACGTCGTCGCCCGTGTTGGCGATGACGACGAGGTCCTCGCCGGCGTGGTCGGCCAGCCCGCGGGCGAGCTTCGCCCCGCCCGTGCCGCCCGACAGCGCGACGACCGGGCCGGCTGGACGCGCCCCGCTCACGCGAGCCCCGTGATGCGCAGCCCGGCGTGCGTCTTGTAGCGGATGTTCAGGCCGATGAGCAGCGGCGTCAGGCCCTCGACGATGCGGCTCTGCTCCAGGCGGCCGGCGTCGAGCACGCGCAGCCCCTCGATGCGCCCCAGCAGCTCGGCGACGGGCTCCTTGTCGGCCTTGCGGTCGCCGCAGATCAGGGTGTCCTGGTCCAGGTCGTGGTCCAGGTCCTCGAGCAGGCTGGCGGCCAGGGTGTGCAGGCCGGAGACGACCCGGACGCCCTTGGGCACGAGGGCTTGCGCCTGCTGCGCCGCCGAGCCGTGCCACGGCTGGAGCAGGTGCGTCGGCTTGCCGCCGACCGCGGGCCCGAGCGGCACCGTGGCGTCGATCAGGATCTGCCCCTCGGTCAGCGCCTCGCCCAGGCCCTTCAGCGTCGGCGCCTGGCTGGCGAAGGGGACGGCGAGCACGACGAAGCGCTCGGCCGCGGCGGCCGCCGCGGCGTTCTCGTCGCCGGAGAACGTCCCCTCGGGCACCAGGCCGGCGGCGCGCTCGGCGGCCTCGCGGGCCCGGCCGGCGTCGCGCGAGCCGAGGACGATCGGCACCCCCGCCCGGCCGAGTCGAAGAGCCAGCCCGAACCCGAGCTGACCGGTACCGCCGAGGATCGCCACCGGGGAAGACACGACGGGGGAGTATAGGACGGACGTCGGCACCGGCTGGCACCCCTCCGGCGAGCGTGCGACCGTCCAGGGGACATGCGGCTGCACGCCCACCGGGGCAACACGCTGACGGCCGGGGCCGTCGTCCTGACGGCCTTCGCGGTCGAGGCGGAGCTGCGCGGCCTCGGGCCCCGCGGCGTCCGGCTCGGGCTCGTCGCCGCCCTGTTCGCCCTGACGGCGTGGGCCGGGGTGCGGTCGCCGCGCGAGGCGGGCGGCATCCGCGTCTACCAGGAGGTCCTGCTCGTGCTCGCCGTTGCGGCGGGGACCGGGACGCTGGCGCAGGGCGCCGTCGTGCTCGGCCTCGGCCCCGGCGCGCCCGTGGCCGCGGGCTGGGCGGCGCTCGTCGCGCTCGGCGGGGCGCTGCTCGCGGCGGCGCTGACGCGCGGCCGCGACGCCACGATGGCGCCCGGCGCCGGCGCGCTGCTGGGCCTGGTCGCGTTGGTCGCGGGCGCCGGGGCGCTGTGGCCCGGCGACGACCCGCGCGTCGGCGTGCGCCTGGCGCTGCTCGTGGCGATGGTCGCGCTGACCGTCGGCATCGTCGACCGGCTCGAGCGCCGCTACCGGCAGGCCATCGTGCTCGCCGACGTGCTCGCCGTCGTCCTCGTCCTGCTGGCGGGGACGTTCCTGCTGCCGCACGTGCCGGGCGCCGAGGACGCGCTGGGGCTGCCGCCTGCGGCGCCGGGGGCGGCGTGGGGCTGGCAGGCGCTGCTGCTCGTCGCCGGCTTCGGCCTCGTGGGCGTCGGCTCGACGCTGCACGAGCACGGCCCGGGGTGGCTCGGCGCGCTCGGGCTCGTCGCGGCGCTGGTGGTGCTCGCCGACGGCCACCACGCGTTCGTCGGCTGGCCGCTCGCGCTGCTCGTCGCCGGATGCGTCCTGGTGGCGGTGGCGCTGCGTCCCGTCGAGCACGTCGTCGTGCCCGAGGAGCAGGGAGCGGACCCGCCGCCGCCCGTGCCGTGGCCGCGCGCGCCGCTGACGCTCGTCGGCCCGCCGCGGCGGGCCGACGAGGACGACGACGAGCTCTGACGTCCGGGCCGCGAGGCCGCGCGCGGCCCGGCGGCGGGCGGGCGGGCCGCCGCGGGGCTCAGTCCGCGCGGTGCACGTCGCGCGCGGTGACCTGGTCCCGCGGGCGCAGGACGATCTGGTCCAGGTCGACGTGCGCCGGCCGCGTCACGGCGAACGCCACGACGTCGGCGACGTCGTCGGCCACGAGCGGCGTCATCCCGCGGTACACCTCGGCGGCGCGGGCCTCGTCGCCGCCGAAGCGGACCTTCGAGAAGTCCGTCTCGACCATCCCCGGCTGCAGCTCGGTCACGCGGATCGGGCGGCCGAGCAGCTCCAGGCGCAGCGTCTTCGCGACCGCCGAGACGGCGTGCTTGGCGGCGATGTAGCCGCCGCCGCCCGGGTAGATCTCGAAGCCCGCGATCGAGCCGATGACCACGATGCGACCGTCGCCGGACGCCTCCAGCCGGTCGACGAGGGCCTTCGTCACCCGGACGACGCCGAGCACGTTCGCCTCGTACATCCAGCGCCAGCCGTCCTCGTCGGCGCCGAGCACCGGATCGGTCCCCAGCGCGCCGCCGGCGTTGTTGACCAGCACCTCGCACGCGGGGATCTCGGCGGCGAACGCGGCGACGGACGCGGGGTCGGTGACGTCGAGCGGCAGGGCGCGGCCGTCGATCTCGGCGGCGATCGCCTGCACGCGCTCCAGGCGACGGGCGCCGAGGACGACCTCGAAGCCCTCGGCGGCCAGGCGGCGGGCCGTGGCCTCGCCGATCCCTCCGCTGGCTCCGGTGACGACGGCGACGGGACGGCTCATGCGCGGGCGGGGGCGGTCGTGGGCATGGCCTGCGGTTCTACCAGGGGCGGGCGGCGGTCCCCCCGCCGCGGGGAGCGCGCGGCCGCGCGCACGGGCGTCCGTCCGCTCTCCGGGCGACCGCCGCGCGCGGCGTATAGCGTGGCGCCGTGGAGATCGAGGAGCTGCTGTGGGCGGGCGCGGACGCGCAGGCCGCCGCCCTGCGTGCCGGCCGGGTGACGGCGCCGGTCCTGCTCGAGGTCGCGCTGCGGCGCATCGAGCGCCTCGACCCGGCGCTCAACGCGTTCCGGATCGTCTACGCCGAGTCCGCGCGCGCCGAGGCCGTGCGGGCGCAGGAGCGGATCGACGCGGGGGAGGAGACACCGTTGCTCGGCGTGCCGGTCGCCGTGAAGGACGACCAGCCCGTCGCGGGCGACGTCATGCCGCTCGGCGGCCGCCCGCAGACGCCGCCCGAGACCGCCGACGGCCCGATGGTCGCCGCGCTCCGCGCCGCCGGAGCCGTGATCGTGGGCCGCACGCACGTGCCCGAGCGCATGCAGTGGCCGTTCACCGAGTCGCTCACCTTCGGCGCCACCCGCAACCCGTGGGCGCCGAACCGCACCCCGGGTGGCTCCTCGGGCGGCACGGCGGCGGCGGTCGCGGCCGGCATCGTCGGGGTCGCCACCGGGTCGGACGGCGGCGGCTCGATCCGCATCCCGTCGGCGTTCTGCGGCCTGTTCGGCCTGAAGCCGTCGCGCGGGCTCGTCTCGACGGGCAACGACGGCGGCTGGCACGGCCTGTCCGTCGCCGGGCCGATCGGCCGGACGGTCGCCGACGCGGCGGCGATGCTCGACGTCGTGGCCGCCGACGTCCACGGCGCGGATGGCACCTACGCGGAGGCCGCCGCCCGGGGCCGCGACGGGGCGCTGGGGCCGCTGCGCATCGCCCTCGCGTGGCGGGCGCCGGTCGGGCGCGTGCCGATCGAGAAGGACCGCCGCCGCGCCGTCGCCGACACCGCGGAGCGCCTGCGCGCGCTGGGCCACCACGTCGTGGAGCGCGAGCTGCCGTTCGGGCCGCGGGCCGCCCCGCAGTTCGTGGTCCGCTACCTGCGGGGCGTCGCCGACGACGTCGAGCCGCTGCCGCACAAGGAGTGGCTCGAGGCGCGCACCCGGGCCGGGCGCCGGATCGGGCGGCTGGTGCCCGACCGCGTCCTGCGCTGGGCGATGGCCCAGGAGGCGCTGCTGCACGAGCGGCTGGCCCCGGTCTTCGCCGACGTGGACGTCGTGCTGCAGCCGTCCGTCACGGACAAGCCGTGGCCGATCGGGACGTTCCAGCGCAAGGGCGCGCTGGCGACGATGCTGGGCGTCTCGCAGCGGATGCCGCACATCCCGGTGTGGAACGTCCTGGGGTACCCGGTGGCCGCGCTGCCGACCGGCTTCGACGGCGACGGGCTGCCGATGGGCGCGCAGCTCGTGGGCCTGCCGGGCACGGACCGGCGGCTGATCGCGCTCGCCGCGCAGCTCGAGGCCGACCGGCCGTGGGCGGGGCGGCGCCCCGCGGGTCTGGACTAGGGCCGGCAGGCGAACCCCGCCGCAACCCGGAACGCCGCGCGACCCTGCACGATGGAGGCATGAGCAGCACCGTGTCCGACGCCGACACCCGTCACGACCTGGACGAGCTCCTCGCGGTCGCGGAGGAGGCCGCCCGCGCCGCCGCGGCCGAGCTGACGGCGCGGGCCGGCGACCTCGAGGCGCTGCGCATCGCGACGAAGACGACGGCCACGGACCCGGTCTCCGAGGCCGACGTCGCGGCCGAGGAGGCCATCCGCGCCGTGCTGGCCCGCCGGGTGCCGGACGACGGGATCGTCGGCGAGGAGGGCGACGACGTCCACGGCACGACGGGGCGTCGCTGGATCGTCGACCCGCTCGACGGCACGGTGAACTACCTCTACGGCATTCCGCAGTGGTGCGTGAGCGTCGCCTGCGAGGGCCTCGTCGGCGTCGTCTACGACCCGAACCGCGAGGAGCTCTTCGCCGGCGCCGCCGACGGCCGCGCGACGCTGAACGGCCGAGACCTGCCGCGCCGCTCCGCGCCCGACGGCGGCCTGGGGCACGCGCTCGTCGCGACGGGCTTCGGCTACGACGCGGAGGTGCGGCGCGTGCAGGCGCGGATCGTGGATCGCCTGCTGCCGCGGGTGCGCGACATCCGCCGCGCCGGCGCCGCGGCGCTCGACGTCTGCTGGCTGGCCGCGGGCCGCAGCGACGCGTACTTCGAGTACGGGGTGAAGGCGTGGGACACCGCGGCCGGCGAGGTCCTGGCCGCGTCCGTGGGCCTCGAGACCGTGCGCTTGGAGCCGTACGACGGGCTGCCGGCGGGCACGATGATCGTCCCGCCGGCGCTCCGCGACGAGCTGCTGGCGATCGTTGGGCCGCAGGACTGACCGCATGCAGGCGGTGCAGCGGCACCTCCGCTGGGAGGGCGCGTTCAACGTGCGCGACCTCGGCGGTCTGCGCACGCGGGACGGCGGCCGCACGCGGTGCGGGCGGATCGTGCGCGCGGACGGCCTGGACGGGCTGACCGCCCACGGCTGGCAGGCCGCGCTCGCCCACGGCGTGCGCACGGTGGTCGACCTGCGCAACGACGACGAGATCGTGCGCGACGCGGCCCCGCGCCCGCGCGCGATCACGACGGTGCACGTCCCGCTGGACGGGATCGAGGACCGGGAGTTCTGGGACGCGTGGTCCAGCGGCCCCCAGGTCGGGACCCCGCTCTACTTCCGGCCGCACCTGGAGCGCTTCCCCGAGCGGTCCGCCCGCGTCCTCACCGCGATCGCCCGCGCCGAGCCGGGAGCGGTGGCCGTGCACTGCGGCAGCGGCCGCGACCGCACGGGGATGGTGGCGCTGCTGCTGCTCACCCTCGCGGGCGTCGAGCCGGACGAGATCGCCGCCGACTACGCGCTGAGCGCCGAGCGGCTGCCGGCGCGCTACGCGGCCCGCGGCGAGGACGACATCACCGCGGTGCTCGCCACGTTCCTGGCCCGGCGGGGCACGACGGCGGAACGGGTGCTGAGCGAGACGCTCGAGGGCCTCGACGTCGCGGACCTGCTGCAGGCGCACGGCCTGGCCGCCGCCGACGTCGACGCGCTGCGCCGCCGCCTGCTGGCGCCGTAGGCCGGCGCCCGCCGGCGCCGAAGGTCGGCGCCGGCAGTACCCGGGGTGGGATTCGAACCCACATGCCCTTGCGGACAGCGGATTTTGAGTCCGCCGCGTCTACCGTTCCGCCACCCGGGCAGGTGCCTCGCGGATGCTACGCGGCCGGGGACCGGGAGGGCGGGCCGCCGGGCCGTGACGGCGTCGCGGCCCGGCGGGCGCGGTCCCGCCCGCGCAGCCGGACGCTAGGCCGTGACGGCGTCCCGGCGGCCGCGCCGGCCGCCCGCGGGCTCGTCGTCGTGCCGCTCGACCTCGACCTGCCAGTTCTGGCGGAAGGCGAGGACGGCCAGCACGATCACCACGACCTGGGCCGCGAGGATCAGGATCGTCATGAAGCCGAGCTGCGAGGACAGCCCCGGATCGTCGAAGCCGGGGGCGTCGCGGTCGTACCAGCTCTGGATCGACACGCCGGCGAAGATCGCCACGAACGTCGCCAGGCCCGCCGCCATCGGCAGCACGCCGCGGCTCCACCGCAGCACCTGCAGGACGAAGATCAGGTCGAGGACGACGAAGACGATCAGCAGCTGCTTGCCGTCCTGCATCAGGTCCCAGCCACGGGCGGCCGTGATCGCGATGAGAGCGGCCGACACGAGGAGGGCGACGACCACGAGCAGCCGCAGGAGCTTGCTCGACGCCTTCTCGCGGTTCGGCCAGGAGATGTTCGTTCCGCGCGCCATTCCGCCGGGCAGCCTACACTCCCACGGTCCCGCCGCGGCCGATATTCGACCGGCGGTAGGGAACGGCGCCGAGCGGGCGTGGTGGAATTGGTAGACACGCGGGCTTTAGGTGCCCGTGGCGCAAGCCGTGGGGGTTCGAGCCCCTCCGCCCGCATCGCGCGTCCCCGCCCCTCAGGTCCGACCGCTGCCGGCCAGGGCTGTGCCCGCGTCGGCCGCCAGGTCGACGGCCAGTCCGCGCGGCGTCCGGCCGACGGTTCGCGGGCTGGTGCGCACCACGGCGTCCGCCGCCCGCACCGTGCGCAGACCGGCGGCACGAACGGCGCGCAGCAGCGCCTCGTCCTCGAGCGCGTCGGGCGTGGGCATGCCGCCGACCGTCTCGTACGCGTCGACCGTGAGCGCCAGGTTGGCCGCGGCGAAGTGGTGGTGGGCGGCCCCCGGCTCGACGGCGCGGACGGCGCGCAGGCGCCCGCGGGCCCGCTGGCGCCGCCGGGCGACGGCCACGGGATCGGCGGGCTCGTCGCGGCGCAGCAGCACGTCGCCCGCGACGACGTCGGCGCCGCGCTCGGCGTGGCGCAGCAGGGCGGCGATCCATCCCGGGTCGGCGACGGAGTCGGCGTCCGTGCTGACGAGCAGCGTCGCCGGCGCGCCGGCGCGCAGGGCCCAGCGGGCGGCGCGATCGAATCCCACGCGCCGCGCCCACCCGACCCCGGCCCCGGGGCCGCGCAGCACCTCGTGCTCCAGGCCGCCGCGGGCGAGCGCCGTCGCGGCGATGCGTCCGGTGCCGTCCGTCGAGCCGTCGTCGACGAGGATCACCCGGGGCGGGACGGTCTGGCGGGCGAGGGCCGCGAGGCAGCCCGCGACGCGCTCCGCCTCGTTCCGGGCGGGGACGATCACGACGGCGCGGGCGGCGCTCACGCGCGGACGAACGCGTCGAGGAGGTACGTCGGCTGCTCGTCCGCGACGACGCGGCGCAGGTCGGGGCGCCCGCGGAGGACGTCGTGGGGCACGTGCCCCGGAAGGGCGTGGTCCGGCGCGTCGGGCGTCCAGTGCACCGCCACGAGCCGGCCTCCGGGCGCCAGCAGCCCCGCCAGCGCGTCCACCGTCCGGTCGAGGACGGGCCGGTCCAGGTAGTAGAGGACCTCGGACGCGACCACCAGGTCGAAGGCGCCCGGCGCGTCGGGCAGGTCGTCGGGGACGAGGCCCGCGCGGACCGCGACGTCGGCGTGTCCGGCGGCCGCCAGGCGCGCGCGGGCCAGCGCCACCGCGGTCGGGGCCGCCTCCAGGGTCTCGAGCCGCCGGCAGCGGGGCGCGAGCCGCGTGGTGAAGACGCCGTTGGCGCTCGCCAGCTCGAGCGCCCGGCCGAACGGCCCGGCGCCGCACGCGCGGAGGGTGCGCTCGTACTTCTCCGCCTCGTACGCGCTGCTCGCGAAGCCCCACGGATCGGCGTCGCGGCGCCACAGCGCCTCGAAGTCCGCGGGACCGAACGGGCGCCGGCCGCCGCGCTCCGCGGCGGCCGGGGCGGGGACGGGCGCTCCGGCGGACCGGCCGGTCACGCCGCGCCGATCGTCCGGTGGCCCAGCCGCACCGCGGCGGGCGTCAGCCGGTGCTGCAGCAGGAGCAGGTCCAGGTCGCGCCGGGCGCGGGCCGCACGGTCGTCGGTGGCGATCGCGTGGGACCCCGTCAGCTCGGCGGTCAGGCGCAGGATCTCGCGGGCGCGCTCGGTGATCTCCAGGCGGGCGTGCAGCACCGTGTCCGCCAGGTGCGGCGCGCCGGCGTCGACGGCGGCGCAGGCGTGTTCGAGCCAGCGGTCGACCGTCGCGTGGGCGGCGGCCACGCGACCGAGGAGCAGCGCCTCGGCGTCCGTCGCGCCGCGCGGACGCAGCGCCGCGCGGGTGCCGGCGACGACGGCGTCGAGCGCGCCCGCCCAGGACGCCGCGGTGCGCAGCGCGTCGCCGCTGAAGAACGGGTCCTCCAGGAGCGCTCCGGGCGCGCCGAGGACGGCCAGCACCGGGGCGTCGCGGAGCACGACGCGGTGGCTCTCGCTCGTCCGCAGCGCCGGCGCGGCGAACCACGAGCGGTCGACCTCCGCGGTGGCGGGGTCGGAGACGTCGACGAGCGCCGCGATCGCCGGGCGCCCGTCCGGGGTGTCGCGCAGCAGCACGAGCGCCAGCGCGACGACGCCGGCGCCCGAGCAGAACGTCTTGACGCCGCGGGCGACGGGCCGGCCCCGGCCGTCGCGGGCGAGCAGCGCGGGTGGACCCTCGTCGCCGCGCGGGTCCGCGCCCCAGACGCCGAGGGGGACCTCGCCGGCGGCCACCCGCGCGCGGAGCGCCGGCGCCACGTCCTCCGGCCGGTGCACGAGCAGCCGCTCGAGGGCGTTGCGGTGCCCGTCGAGGATCCGGCCGAGGCCGAGGTCCGCGGCGGCGACGGCCCGGACCCCCGACAGCTCGGCCGCGCGCCCGTCGAAGGCGTCGGCGGCCGTCCAGCCGGCGGCGACGAGCGCCGGCCAGTCCGCCGGGGTGGCGGTCGTCGCCCCGGAGGGCACGTGCGTGGCGACGCTCACGCCGCCAGCTCCATGCCGCGCGTCCGGACGACGGCGGCCGGCGGGTCGGGCAGCGCGAGGAGCGGCAGGTTCCGCGCGCGGGCCCACGCCGCCGCCAGCCCGACGAGCGCGACGGTGGCGTCGCAGCCGTCGCGCCGCGCTCCGGGACCCAGGGCGTCGTGGGCCAGGACGACGCCGCCGCGGGGGACGTCGCGGGCGACCGCGGCGAGCATCGTCGCCGGGGCGTCGCCGCGCCAGTCGTGGGTGTCGGCGTCCCACCGCACGAGCTCGAGCCCGCGCTCGGCGGCGACCGCCCGCGTGTCCGCCGTCGCCACGCCCCAGGGCGTCCGCCACCAGCGGGGAGACGCACCCAGCGCGTCGAGCGTGGCGAGCGCGCGGTCCGCGTCGGCGGCGATCTCCGCGCGGGTGCGCTCGGTGTGGCGCACGTGCTCGTCGGCGTGCAGCTCGACCCGGTGCCCGGCCGCGAGGGCCGCACGGACGAGCTCGGGCGCCCGGCGCGCCGCCGAACCGAGCACGAAGAACGTGGCCTGGACGTCGTGGTCGGCGAGGGCGCGCAGGGTCCGCGGGGTCCAGGTGCGGCACGGCCCGTCGTCGAAGGTCAGGTGCAGGGCGCCGGCGTCCGGTCCGGAGGCGGAAGGGCGGAGCGGCGCGGGCACGTCCAGGTCGTACCCGACGCGGCGCGCGACGAAACGACCGTTCGGGTTTCGGGCGTATGCGATCGGGTATCGAGGCCCGCTCGCCCGCTCGCCCGCTCGCCCGCTCGCCCGCTCGCCCGCTCGCCCGCTCGCCCGCTCGCCCGCTCGCCCGCTCGCCCGCTCGCCCGCCCGCCCGCTCGCCCGCCCGCCCGCTCGCCCGCCCAGTCGGTCGGTCGGTCGCCCGGTCGGTCGGGGCGACACGGGCGCGCGAGCCGGACGCGGCGCGACGGACGCACGCGGGCGCGCGTCCCCGGCGTCCGACGGCGCGCGGATCAGGCGGACGGCGCCGCGCGGCGCCCTGCCGCGCGGATCGGCGCCGACGCCGCGGCCCGTACCGCCCGTCGCCCGGCCCGCCGGACCCGCCACAATCGGGGGGATGGCCCCGCGCAACCTCGTCAACCTCAAGTCGGTCGACAAGGGGTACGCCAGCCGCTCCGTCCTGCAGGACGTGACCCTGGGCGTCAACGCCGGCGACCGCATCGGCATCGTCGGCCGCAACGGCGACGGCAAGTCGACGCTGCTGCGCCTGATCGCGGGCGCCGAGGAGCCCGACGCCGGCAGCGTCGTCCGCGTCGGCACCCTCGACATGGCGATCGTCGCGCAGGGCGACGAGCTCGACCCCGAGCGGACGATCCGCGACCAGCTCGTCGGCGGGCGCGCCGACCACGAGTGGGCCGGCGACGCGGCGTTCCGCGCGGTCCTGGACGGGCTGCTCGGCGGCGTCGAGATGCGGCGCTTCCCGAACGGCCTGGACACCGTCATCGCCCCGCTGTCGGGCGGCGAGCGGCGGCGCATCGCGCTCGCCAAGCTGCTCCTCGACGACCCCGAGCTGCTGCTGCTCGACGAGCCGACGAACCACCTGGACGTCGAGGCCGTGGACTGGCTCGCGCGCTTCCTCGCCGGCCGCAAGGGCACGATGGTCGTCATCACCCACGACCGCTGGTTCCTGGACGCGGTCTGCACCCACACGTGGGAGGTCGTCGACGGCACCGTGCACCAGTACGAGGGCGGGTACGCCGCCTACGTGCTCGCCCGCGCCGAGCGCGACCGCCAGGAGGCCGCGCGCGACGCCCGGCGCCGACAGCTCATCCGCAAGGAGCTGGCCTGGCTGCGCCGCGGCCCGCCGGCGCGCACGTCGAAGCCGAAGTTCCGCATCGAGGCCGCGAACGAGCTGATCGCCGACGAGCCCGCGCCGCGCAACGGCGTCGAGCTGCTGCGGTTCGCGACCGCCCGCCTGGGCGACAAGGTGCTCGAGGCGGAGGACGTCTCCGTCGCGTTCGGGGAGCGCACGCTGCTGCGGCACGCCACCTGGCGGCTGGGCCCGGGCGACCGCGTCGCGCTCGTCGGCGTGAACGGGTCGGGCAAGACGACGCTCATCAACGTGCTGAGCGGCGAGCTGGCGCCGACGGCGGGGCACGTCGACCGCGGCGCGACCGTCCGCATCGCCCACCTGTCGCAGGACACCGCCGAGATCCCGGGGCACCTGCGCGTGCTCGAGTCGCTCGAGGAGGTCCGCGGCACCGCGACGACCAGCGCGGGGGAGGAGCTGACCGCGGCGAGCCTGTGCGACCGCTTCGGCTTCCGCGGCGCGCGGGCCCGGACGCTGGTGCAGGACCTGTCCGGCGGCGAGCGGCGCCGGCTGCAGCTCATGCGCCTGCTGATGGAGGAGCCCAACGTCCTGCTGCTGGACGAGCCGACCAACGACCTCGACATCGACACGCTGACGGCGCTCGAGGACCTGCTCGACGCGTGGCCCGGCACCCTCGTCGTCGTCTCGCACGACCGCTACTTCGTCGAGCGCGTCACCGACGACGTCTACTCGCTCGCGCCCGACGGGTCGATCCGCCACCTGCCCGGCGGCATCGACCAGTACGTCGAGGAGCGCCGCGCGGGCGCCCCGGCGACCGGACCCGCCGGCGGCGCGGCGGCGCCCGCGGCCCCGGCCGGCGACGCGGGCACGGCGACGAAGGCCCGGCCGTCGGGCGCCGCGGTGCACGCGGCCCGCAAGGAGCTGGGCCGGATCGAGCGACGGCTCGAGAAGCTGGAGACGCGCGAGGCCGAGCTGCACGAGCAGATGGCCGCCGCCGCGATGGACCACGAGCGCCTGCGCGCGCTCGGGGACGAGCAGGCCGCGCTGGCGGGCGAGCGGGACGAGCTCGAGGCCGCCTGGCTCGAGGCGTCCGAGATCGCCGAGGGCTGAGGCGCCGGGCGGCGCGTCGGGGGCCGGGCCGGACCGCGCCGGTCGCCCGGCCGCTCAGCGCGGCCGGTGCACCACGCGCACGTCCACCCGCGCGGGGCGGGACGGCGCGGCGAGCGAGAGGAAGTCGCGCACGGCGCCTGCGTGCAGGCAGACGGGGCACGAGATCGCGTCCGTCGGCGTCAGCGCGCCCGGACCGGGCGACACCGGCGCGTCGCACGCCGGGCACGCCAGCGTGCCCGACCCGAGCAGCCCGACGTGGGCGTCGTGGCGGACGCTGCGGGCGCGCCGGCCGACGGGCTCTCGGTCGCTGAAGCCGCGCTGGATGCTCACCCGTGGGAGTGTGGCAGGGGCCGCGGAGCGGTCCGCCGGGACGCCGGATCCGGCCCGCGCCCGCGCCCCGTCAGGACCTCACGGTCCGCGACCGCGAGAGCACGCGCCCGGCGGCGTCGAGGGCCTCGACCGCGACGGACGCCGGCTTCCCCGCGATCGTCGTGGACGTCTCGAACCCGCGGCGCGGGACCGTGCCCACGACCGCCAGCGCGGCGGGCGACGCGCCCGCCAGGACGCGCCAGGACGCCACCTCGGTCGCGCCGTTCCAGCTCACCCACACCCGCGTGCGGCTCACGCCCTTCGCCGCCACGACGTCGGGCGTGGTCGTCGGGCGGCCCGTCCACGGGGCGCGGTAGGCGCGGTAGGACTCGTACCCCTTCGCGCGCATCTCGGCCTCGAAGACGACCTTCCCGTCGCGGTCGAGCTGCGTGATCCGGCGCGAGCCGCTGCCCCAGCCGACGACCATCTGGCCGTTCGCCTGGTCGTCGAGGTTGCCCTGGGTCGCCGAGGTCACCCGCGCGTCGGGGTGCGGGTACTCCGCCACCAGCGTCGCGGTCCCGGCCCGCTCGTCCAGCCGCAGCACGAGCCCGCGCGAGCGCGTCGTGCTCTTGTAGGTGCTCGTGTGGTTGTCGAACAGCGTCAGGGTGCCGTCGGCGCGGCGCTGGGCGTCGTGCTGCCACGAGAACGCGGCGCCCTTGCCCATCCGGAAGTCGCTCTTCCTTCCGCCCAGACGCCACAGCAGCTCGCCCGTGCGGCGGTCGATCGCGTAGACCGCGTGCGTGTGCCGGCAGGACGCCAGCAGCGTGCGCTCGTCCTGCGCGTACACCGAGTTCATGTGGAAGACGTCCCACGTCTCCTTCGCGTCGTCGGGCCGCGGGAAGTACGACTCCGAGAAGCGCACGTGGTCCGACATCCGCCACTCGAGCAGCGTCCGGCCGGTCGCCAGGTCGATCTCCTGGATGACGTTGTCGAAGATGCGCCCCGTCCGCGGGCCGCCGACGGAGCGCAGGTCCGCCGTGGTGTCGTCGTACGCCATGACGAGCGCCGTGCCCTGCGGGGTCAGGCGGAAGTCGTGGAAGTCCATCTTCAGCCCGCCGGTCATCCGGACGCGCCCGATCTCGTGGTACGCCTGGTTGAGCACCACGCCCTCGCCCGGGCCGTGGCCGCCGCTCGTCGTCCCCTCCCAGTACGTGAGCACCGGCAGGCCGTGCAGCGTCTGCACGCGGAAGTCGAACGGCGTCAGGCCCTGCTTCGTGCCGTGGAAGTACACGAGCTCGCCGTCGACGTCGAACATCGTGGGGCCGCTGCGCGCCTCGTCCATGCGCCGGCGCCGCCAGTTGCCCAGGGCGAGCTTCGGCGCGACGGTGAAGACCCCACCGGGCCGGGCCGCCGCGCTCGTGCGGGTGACGACGACCTCGACCGGGCGGAGGTCCGGGCGGGTGACGTAGCGCTGGTAGGTGCGGGGGTCGGCGGCCACGGCGCGCCCGGTGCCGGCGGCGAGCGCGGTCTGGGCCCCGATGAGCAGGGCCGAGCCGCGGGCGGCGGCGCGCACGGCCGTGCGACGGGTCGTGCGCGCGGGGGCGGCGGGGCGGGACGGTGATCGGTCGGGCACGGGGTCTCCGGGAGCGGGGTCCGCCGCATCCTTGCGGGTCGCCCCGGGCGGCGCGGCACTTCGCCGCGCATCGTGGCGCGTCACCGCTCGCGCTCGCTGGCGTGGGCCTCCGCCGTCGGCGGCCGGAGTCAGTCTCGTCGCTGGCTGCTGGAGCCGGCCGCCGACGGCGGCCTGGGGTCGGCGCGATCGGCGGCGCACGCCCGGGCGGGCCGGGCGTCAGCGCCGCGGCGGCGGGCCGACGCGGCGCCGCGGGGCGTCCGGCGCCGGACGCCCCGCCGCGGGCCGGTGGCCGGCCGCCGACGTCCTCCCGCCCGAACGGGCCGCCGTCGGCCGGGCGCTAGGGTCGGCCGGGTGCCGACGGATCCCTGGCTCATCTGGATCGCGAAGCTCGACGAGGCCGGCGAGGACGGCCGGCGCGACGTCGAGGTGCCCGCCGACTTCGGCGGCCTGGACGAGGACGCGCTGCTGATCGTGCAGTCCCGCTGGACCCGCGCCTTCGACGTGCGCGAGGTCGAGATCGCGGCCGAGCCGGGGCGCGTGCGCTTCGGCGGTCTCCGGGTGCTGCCGCACGACGACGCCGAGGACTTCGAGCGGCGCGCGTCGGCGATCCTCGAGGACGTCGCGCTCGCCGTCTCGCGGGGGCTGACGCTGGGCGACGAGATCGCTCGCGGGCTGATCTGACCGCCGTGGCGGCCGTCGGGGGACGGTCGTTAGCTTTGCCCCTACAATCAATCGGGTGTCGTCCGCGCCGCCGCCCGCCCGTGCCTTCGTCCCCGGTCTGCTGTTCATCGGGATGGTCGTCTCGATCATCAGCTCGCTCGGCGCGCCGCTGATCCCGACGCTCGCCCGCGACCTCGGTGCCTCGCTGGGCAGCGCGCAGTGGTCGCTGACGGCGACGATGCTCGTCGGCGCCGTGGCGTCGCCGGTCGTCGGCCGGCTGGGCGACGGCCCGTGGCGGCGCGAGGTGCTGCTGCTCTGCCTGGCCTGCGTGACGGCCGGCGGCGTGCTGGCGGCGCTCGCCGGGTCGCTCGGCGTGCTCGTGATCGGCCGCGCCCTGCAGGGGATGGGCCTGGCGCTCATGCCGCTGACGATGGCCGCGGCCCGCGACGGGCTCCCGGCCGCCCGCGCGCCGCGGGTGATCGCCACGCTGTCGGTGACCACGGCCGTCGGCGTCGGGCTGGGCTACCCGCTGACGGGGCTGATCGCCGAGCAGCTCGACGTCGCCGCCGCGTTCTGGTTCGGCGCGATCACGAGCGGCCTGGCGTTCCTGATCGCCCTGGCGGTGGTCCCGAGCACGCGGCACCGCCCGTCGCCGGGACGTACGGACGTGGTCGGCGCGGCGCTCGTCGCGGTCGGCCTGGTCGCGCTGCTGGTGGCGCTCGAGAAGGGCGCGGACTGGGGCTGGGCGTCGGGCACGACGCTGGGCCTCGCGGCGGTCGCGGTCGTCTTCCTGGCCGCGTGGACGGCGCACGAGCTGCGCACGGACGAGCCGCTCGTCGACCTGCGGCTGCTGCGCCACCGCGCCGTGCTGACGGCCAACGTCACCGGCCTCGTGGTCGGGACGGCGATGTACCTGAGCATCACGCTGATCACCCAGGTGGTGCAGCGGCCCGACGGCCTGGACGAGAGCGTCTTCGTCGCCGGTCTGGTGCTCGTCCCGTTCTCGGTCACGAGCTTCCTGTCCAGCCGCTGGCTCGGCCGCATCCAGGCGCGGACGGGCGTCCGGGCGACGCTCCCGATCGGCTGCGCCGCGCTCAGCCTCGCCGCGCTGTTCTTCGCGGTGACCGGCGACGCCCTGTGGCAGGCCGCCGTGACGATGGCGCTGTTCGGGATCGGCGTCGGGCTGACGTTCGCGGCGATGCCGGCGTTCATCGTCGGCGCCGTCCCGCGCGAGGTCACGTCGAGCGCGATGAGCTTCTACCAGGTGACCCGCTACGTCGGCTTCTCGATCGGCTCGGGCCTGGCCGTCACGCTGCTGCGGGCGTTCGGAACGGACGGCCGTCCCGACCTGGGCGCGTACTCCGACGTCTTCGTCGTCGCCGTCGTCCTCGGCCTGGCCGCCGCCGTGCTGGCGTGGGTGCTGGCCGGCCGCACGCCGGGCGACGACGCGCACCGGGCGCCGTCGGCCGCGCTGCGCGAGCGCGAGATCGAGGAGGGCGAGGTCGGCGCGGCCGGCGGCGCGCTGCTCGAGGGCCCCGTCCCGCGCTGACCGCGGGGCGGCCGCCGCGGCGGCGGCCGCCGAGCCGCAGTCCTCGGGATCACCGCCGCCTGGACCCCGGCCGCCCGGGTCGCCGGCGCCACGGCGGGCCGCCCCGGCGCGGGGGAAGGGCCGGCCGATCAGGCGGTCCCGGTCCCGGTCAGGCGATGCCGCCGCCGTGCTCGGCCACCGTCGTCATCAGGCGGTCGAGCACCGCGCCGCCGCCGGCGCGCAGGCCGTCGTGCTCGTACTCGTTCGTCACCCAGGCGTGGACGTTGCCGACCGCCTCGGCCGTCTCGAGCGACAGCCCGGCGTCGACGTACATGTCGTCGTGGTAGACGGCGGCCGCCACCGGCACCTCGTTGCGCGCGAGCCGCTCGGGCGCGTAGAGCGCGGGCCACGACTCGCGGGCGGCGAGCGCCTCGGCGGCGGCCCGGAACGGCCGCAGGGCCCGGAGCTCCTCGAACATCCAGGGGAACATCGTCTCGCCCGTCAGCAGCAGGGGGCGGGCGTCGGGCGCGAACTCGGGGCGGCGGGCCCGCTCGCGCTCCGCGGCCCAGCCCGGCGTGACCGCGCCCTGGTGGTAGATGACCTCCTGCAGCACGGCGTAGAGCGGGTTCTCGTCGTAGCTCGTGGCCCGCATGGCGGCGGCGAGGAACGCGGGGGAGAGCTCGGCGCGCCCGTCGGGCCCGTCCTCGGGGTCGAAGGCCTCGTCCAGCAGCCAGTGCACGTCCTCGTAGCCCGTGCTCATGCCGAAGCCGGCGCCGAGCAGCTGCAGGCGGCGGACGGTCAGCTCGTCGCCGTCGGGCAGCCGCACCGGCTCGGCGGCCAGGCGGTCGGCCACGGCCGCCAGGCGCGCGGCGTCGTCGGGGTAGCGGGCCCGGAACGCGCGGTTCTTCGCGACGATGCGCGGGAACGTGCGGCGGTAGACCTCGTCCGCGTCGGCGTGCAGGCCCGCGAGGCCGCCGGTGACGTAGCACGCGCGCAGCGACTCGGGATGGAGCGACAGGTACGTGAGGGTGAGGAAGCCGCCGTAGCTCTGGCCGAGCGTCTCCCAGCGGTCGACGCGGAAGACCTCGCGCCGCAGGTGCTCGGCGTCGCGGACGATCGCGTCGGCGCGGAAGTGCGCGAGGTAGTCGGCCCCGGCGTCCCCGTCGCCCAGGCGCGCCATCGTCCGGGCCGTCACCGGCGTCGAGCGTCCCGTGCCGCGCTGGTCGAGCAGGATCACGCGGTGGGTGCGCAGCGCGCGCGGGATCCACGACGTGCCGGGGCGCGGCCGCGGGCCCTTGCCACCGGGGCCGCCCTGCAGGAACAGCAGCAGCGGCAGGTCCGCGTTGCGGCGCGCCGGGTCGACGAGCTCGCGGGCGAAGAGCGTCAGGCGGCGTCCGTCCTCGGGGCGGTCCCAGTCGAGCGGCACCGGCACCTCATGGTCCCGCACGTGGATGCCCGGCATGGTGGCGGTCCCGACGATCATGCCGTCGAGTATCGCGCCGGACCCACGCCGCTCGCGGACCGGCCGGGCACGGGGCGGGCGGCGGACTCACCGCGCCGGCGGAGCCAGGCGGCGCAGGGTCCGGAGCCCGAGGCCGCGGTCACGCGCCGGTCGTCGATCCGGGGCGCACGATCATCAGCACCGTCACGGCGACCCACAGCAGGTTGAAGACGCCGGCGGTCATGGCCAGCGGCGCCGTCAGCGCGCGGGCGGCCGGCGCGTCGAGCCCGGCCGTCGCGCCCCAGGCGCGGGTCATCACGCGCCGCTGGGCCGGCAGCACCCGCAGGGCCAGCACGCCGGCCGCGACGACGGTCAGGCCGATCGAGGCGAGCAGCCACGCGTCGCCGAGCACGCCCAGGCTCGCCGCCGTCGCCAGCCCGAAGACCGGCACGAGGACGCCCAGCGCGGCGTACGCCCGGCAGATGCGGTGAAGCGACGCCAGCGTCGCGGCGGCGCCCTGGTCGTGCGGGTCGGCGAGCGCGGCCCGGGCGGCGCGGGGGAAGGCGCTGGCGGCGACGGTGACGGGCCCGATCGCGACGATCGCGGCGACGACGTGGATGCTGAGCAGGAGCTTGGTCACGGGCTCGCGACGCTATGCCGGGCCGGACGCCGCCGCCAGTGGCCGGAACGCCGTTGTGCGACGTATTCGCGCCACGTGGTCCGGTACCGTGCCGGCATGCGCACCGTGGCGGTCGTGGCCTTCGACGGGGTGATCGTGTTCGACCTGGCGACGGCGGTCGAGACCTTCGGCTTCGCCCGCCGCCCCGACGGCGGTCCCGCCTACCGGGTGCGGGTCTGTGCGGCCGCGGAGGAGGTCTCCGCCGGCGCGTTCGCCCTGCGTGCCCCGTGGCGCCTGGACGCCCTCGCCGACGCCGACACCGTCGTCGTCCCCGGGGTCCGCGACCCGCTCGCCCCGGTCGACGATGCGCTGCTGGACGCGCTGCGCGCCGCGGCCCCCCGCGCGCGGATCGCGTCGATCTGCACCGGCGCCTTCGTCCTGGCCGCGGCCGGGCTGCTCGACGGCCTGCGGGCGACGACGCACTGGGCCGCCGCCGAGCTGCTGGCGGCCCGGTTCCCGCAGGTCGCCGTCGATCCCGACGTCCTGTACGTCGACAACGGGGACGTGCTGACGTCGGCCGGCGCGGCGGCGGGCCTGGACCTGTGCCTGCACATGATCCGTCGCGACCACGGCGCCGCCGTCGCGGCCGACGCCGCGCGCGCCGCCGTGATGCCGCTCGAGCGCGCGGGCGGCCAGGCGCAGTTCATCGTGCACCGGGCGCCCGACGCGGACGGCGGCAGCCTGGCGCCGCTCCTGGCCTGGATGGAGGAGCACGCCGGCGAGCGCCACACGCTCGAGGCGCTCGCCGCCCGCGCCCACATGAGCCCGCGCACGCTCAGCCGCCGCTTTCGCGAGCAGACGGGCACGACGCCGCTGCAGTGGCTGCACCGCGCCCGCCTGCGGCGCGCCCAGGGCCTGCTCGAGACGACGGACGAGCCCGTCGAGCGGATCGCCGACCTGGTCGGCTACGGCTCGCCGACGGCGTTCCGCGAGCGCTTCCGCGCCCTGTGCGGCACCAGCCCCCAGGCGTACCGGCGCGCGTTCCGCGGCGGCGGGGCGCCGGCCGCGGCGTCGCCGGCCCCGGTCCTGGCAGGATCGGCGGCGTGACCCCGTTCGATCCCGCCGCCCCGATCGCCCCCGGCCGCTACCGCCACTACAAGGGGCCGGAGTACGAGGTGCTCTTCGAGGCGCGCCACTCCGAGACCGAGGAGCCGCACGTCGTCTACCGCGCGCTCTACGGCGAGCGGGGCCTGTGGATCCGGCCGAAGGCGATGTTCTGCGAGACGGTGCAGGTCGACGGGCGCGTCGTGCCGCGGTTCGCGCCCGTGGGCTGACGCCCGGCGGCGCGGTGCGGCGCCCGCCGCGGGATGGCGTCCGGCCCGGTGACCGCGCGGCGACGCCGTCCGGTCCCGGGGCCGCGTGGCCGCGCCGGCGACGGCCCCGCCGGGACGGAGCCGACGCCGCGGGCGGGGAGGCTCAGGCCGAGAAGTCGGCGGGACGGTCCGGGCTCGCGGCCGCGAGGGCCTCGCGCAGGGCGTCCGCGCCCAGGTCGGTCCCGTAGACCGGCGTCCCCGGCTGCTGACGCCACGACTCGTCCAGGCCCCCCGCGTCGACCGGGTCGAAGCCCAGGTCGTCGACGAGCTGCAGGACCTTCGCCTTCGCCGCGCCGTCGTCGCCGGCGACCGGCAGGGCGATGCGCTCGGGGTCGCCTGCGGGCCGGCCGTGCGTGCGGATGTGCGCGGCGTAGATGTTGTTGAACGCCTTGATCACGGGGCGTCCGAGCTGCTGCGCCGTCCAGGCGCTCTCGGGCATGCCGCCCTCGATGGCGTCGATCCGCCCGTCGCGCTGCTGCGGGTAGTAGTTGTTCGTGTCGACGACGACCGCGCCGGGGGCGGCGCCGTCCAGGATGCCGTCGGGCAGGTCCGGCACGTTCTTGGCGGGGATCGTCACGACGACGATCTCGGCGCCGTCCGCGGCCTCGGTCGCGGGCACGGCCGTCGCGCCGGTCTCGTCCGCCAGCTCGCGGAGCGTCTCGGGCCCGCGGGAGTTGGCGACGCGCACGTCGTGCCCGAGCTCCGTCAGCCGGTGGGTGAGGGCCGAGCCGATGTGGCCCGCGCCGATGATGCCGATCTTCATGGGTGCCTCCGTGGGGGTGGCCGTACCCCTCCGACGCTACGCGCCCGCGCCGGCGACCCCGCCGGGACGCGCGGATCGGCGCGGCGCGCCGGCGGGACGGGGCGGCGGGCCCACGGTCGCGGGGGCGGCTGGCGGTCGTTCCGCGCGGGGAAGGTCCGGCCGGCGGGTCGCGGCCCCGCACCAGACGGCGATCGAAAGCGGTCACGTCCTGTCCGCTGTGACTGCCACGCTGCGCGCATGGCGGACCCGACGACCCGGATGCTGCGGCTGCTCAGCCTGCTGCAGACGCACCGCTTCTGGCCCGGGGGCGAGCTGTCGGGGCGGCTGGGCGTCAGCCCGCGGACCCTGCGGCGCGACGTCGAGCGCCTGCGCGAGCTCGGCTACCCCGTGGCGGCGACCCGGGGCGCGGCGGGCGGCTACCGCCTGGAGGCGGGGGCCGACCTGCCGCCGCTGCTGCTGGACGACGACGAGGCCGTCGCGATCGCCGTCGGCCTGCGCAGCGCCGCCGGGGGCGCGGTCGCGGGCATGGAGGAGACGTCGGTGCGGGCGCTCGCCAAGCTCGAGGGGCTGCTGCCGACCCGGCTGCGCCGGCGGGTGCACGCGCTCGGCGCCTACACGGTGCCGCTGATGCGCACGCAGGGGGTGCGCGTGGACGCCGACACGCTGACGACGATCGCGGCGGCCTGCCGCGACGACGAGCGCCTGCGGCTGCGCTACCGCCGGCGCGACGGCGAGGAGCGGGACCGCACGGTCGAGCCGCACCGGCTCGTGTGCGTGGAGCGTTACTGGTACCTCGTCGCCTGGGACCTGCACCGTGAGGACTGGCGGACGTTCCGCGTGGACCGGATGGGCGACGTGCGCGCGTCCGGCACGCGCTTCGTGCCGAAGGAGCTGCCCGCGCCGGACGCGGCGACGTTCGTGGCGCGATCGCTCGGCGCCAGCCCCACGCGCTACGCGGTGGACGCGACGGTCGAGGCGCCGGCGGCGGTGGTCGCCCAGCAGGTGCGGCCGTTCCGGGGGACGGCGGAGCCCGAGGGCGAGGGGCGCTGCCGGCTGCGGATGCAGGGCGACTCGCTGCCGTGGCTCGCCGCCGCGCTGGCGCTGCTGGACGCCGACTTCACGCTGCACGGGCCGCCCGAGCTGCAAGCGTGGCTGGACCGGCTCGAGGGCCGGCTGGCGTGCTCCCGCGAGCGGGCGGCGGCGGACTGACGCGCCGCGCCGACGGTCAGTCGCGGGCGATCCGGTGGTCGTGCTCGCGGAGCAGCGGCGTCACGTGCTCGGCCTGGTCCAGGACGGGGGCCACGATGCCGTGGCGGGGACGGCGGCCACCCGCATCGCGGCGGTCGGCGCGGCGCAGCTGTCGTCGTGCGGCGATGACGCGCTGGATCTCCTGGGCGGTGACGACGGCATCCTCTCGGTCGTGGGCGAACATGGATTACGTCTACCCGCGATCGCGACCGCGAAACCCCACGGGGGTATGGTCTGGTGGTCGGACCTTCACCGCTGAGCGCCGGCTCTTCCCGCCTCCTGTTGATGGGGGCATCACCGCCGCCGCGCCGCGCGCGCCCGGGGGCTAGCCTGCCCGCATGAGCACGCCTGCCCCGTCGGTCCGTCCGCTGCGTCCCGCCGACCGCGAGGCCTGGCAGGCGCTGTGGGACGGCTACCTGCGGTTCTACCGCGAGGACCTCGATCCGCACGTCACCGACGTCACGTTCGGCCGGCTGTGCGCCGGCGAGGACGCGATGTTCGGGCTGGTGGCCGTCGACGGAGAGGATCGTCCCGTGGGCTTCGCGCACGCGCTGCTGCACGGCTCCACCTGGTCGCCCGCGGGCTACTGCTACCTGGAGGACCTGTTCGTCGGCCCGGCCGCGCGGGGCGGCGCCGCGGGCCGCGCGCTCATCGACGCGACGGCCGCCGAGGCCCGCCGGCGCGGCGCCACCAAGCTGTACTGGCACACGCAGAGCTACAACGGCCGCGCCCGCTCGCTGTACGACCAGGCGGGCGCGCTGTCGTCGCAGGTCGTCTACGAGCGCGAGCTCGGCTGAGGGCCGGCACCCCGCCGGTCCGTCGCCCCGCGCCGGCGGCCGGGGCGACGGACGAGCCGGGGCGCTACAGCACCGGCGCCTTCGGCAGGCAGGGCACGGTGCGCGCCGTCGACGGGTCGAGCGCGTTGGTCACGAGCCGGGCGATGCGCGGCCCGTAGGTCATGCTCAGGTGGTCGCTCAGGTCGATCGCGCAGCCGTCCTGGATCGTGACGTTGCGGACGGTCGCGCCCGGCCCGGCGGTCAGGAACGTCGAGCGGTACGGCGTGGTGACCTCGTCGTACTTCGTGGCGATCGCGGTGTAGTCGATGCCCGGCTCGGTGTCGCCGCCGGCGTTCAGCTCCGCGATGAACGGCGCGTCCGTCGTCTGCTGGAGCGCCGCGGTGCCCAGGAGCGGCTCGGCGGCGCCGAGCAGGCCCAGCTGGCGGCCGAGCGTCGCGATGCCGGAGAGGGTCGTGCCGTGGTTGGTCGCACCGATCGTCACCACGCGGCGGACCGCGTTGCGCGACGGGTCGGCGGGCGTGGCGCCGCCGGCGAAGCGCAGGTACTGCCGCGCGACGATGCCGCCCTGCGAGTGGCCGACCAGGTCGACCTGGGTCGCGCCGGTCCAGGCCCGGACGCGGTCGACGTAGGCGCCGAGCTCGCGGGCCGAGTCGCGGATGTCGCCCGTGCCCTTCATCGCCGGGACCAGGCCGGCCAGGCTCTTCGCGTCGTCGCCGTAGTTCAGGGCGAACACGCAGTACCCGGCGTCCTTCAGCCGCGGGGCCAGCGACGCCCAGTTGTCGTAGCGGTTCTCCCACGTGCCGTGGACGAGCACCACGGGACGCGGGTGGGCCGCGGACGGGCGGCACGTCGGGTCGTTCGCGCCCGGCGTGTCGAGCTCCGGCGCGATCAGCGAGGTCGCGAACGCGGCGGCGAAGCTCTCGGACCGGGGACCGGTCGCGGCTGATGCGCCGGCCGTCCCGGTCGCCACGACGGCGAGGACGGTGGCGACGAGGACGGCGGCGCGGGTGCGGATCGGCATGGGGGTCTCCTGGGTCGGCGCCGGGGACGGCGCGTGGACGGGTACGCCGGCGTCCGCGGGAGAGGGGAACGGGCGCCGGCGCCCGCGAGCCTACAGTGCACACCTGTTCCCGTCGAGGGTGTCCGCCGTCACCGCGCTCCACGTGGCCGCGGGACGGAGGGGCTACCGTGGCCGCATGCACGAGGCGCGCATCCAGGAGACGGCGACCGGCCGCCAGGCGGCGGACGACGGCTGGTGGATCCTCAACCTGGACGAGATCGGCTGGGAGGCGGTGCCCGGGGGCGGCACGTGGTGCGTGCTGGAGAGCCCGCGGGCACCGTCCCGGACGCTGGGCATCGGGGTGCACGTGCTGCAGCCCGGGGAGCCCTCGGCGAAGTACCACCTGGAGGACGCGCAGGAGGGGTTCCTCGTGCTGGCGGGCGAGTGCCTGGCGATCGTCGAGGGCGAGGAGCGCCGGCTGCGCACCTGGGACTACCTGCACTGCCCGCCGGGCACCGCGCACATCACCGTCGGCGCGGGGGACGGGCCCTGCGCGATCCTCATGGTCGGCGCGCGGCCGAGCCACCCGACGCACTACCCCGTCGACCCGGTGGCCGCCCGGCACGGCGCGAGCGTCGCGACCGCGACGGACGATCCGCGGCAGGCGTACGCCGACCGTCCGCCGATCGTCGACGCCCCGTCGCCCTGGGCCCACGTGATGGGTGCCGTCGGCTGAGGCCGCGGGACCCTGGCGCTGAGGCCACCCCGGGGCGCCGGTCGCCGCTGCCTCACGGCCTGCGGCGACGGGTCGTTCGCCGTCGTCGCGAGCCCGTCGGCGGGTAGGGGCCGAGGATGACCCCCGACGATCCGCACGAGCTGCAGCGCTTCGTCGCCGCCCAGGGCGACGGCACGTACGAGCAGGCCCTGGCCGAGCTGCGCGCCGGCCGCAAGACGAGCCACTGGATGTGGTTCGTCTTCCCGCAGGTGGCGGGGCTGGGCCGCAGCCCGACCGCCCAGCGCTACGCGATCCGCTCCCTCGACGAGGCGCGCGCGTACCTGGGGCACCACGTGCTCGGTCCGCGGCTGCGCGAGGCCGCGCGGGCGCTGACCGCCCTGCCCGGCGGCGACGCCGCGGCGGTCCTCGGCGGCGTCGACGCGCAGAAGCTGCGCTCGAGCATGACGCTGTTCCTGCGCGCCGCCCCGGACGAGGAGGTGTTCCGCGCCGTCCTGGACCAGTACTACGGGGGCGATCCCGACCCGGCGACGGACCGGATCCTCGGGCGCTGACGGGGGGTGCGCGCGGGTCGGGACGGGTGGCCCGAGGCGGGCGGCCGGCGGGGGCATCGCGTTCCGGATCACCCACACCGGGCCGCGGCGATCCGGAGCACGACCCGGCCCCCGCCCGCCGCGGCATCACGTTCCGGATCACCCTCACCGGGCCGCGGCGATCCGGAGCACGACCCGGCCCCCGCCCGCCGCGGCATCACGTTCCGGATCACCCTCACCGGGCCGCGGCAATCCGGAGGACGACCCCGCGGCCGCCCGCCGCGGCATCGCGTCCCGCATCACCCACACCCAGCCGCGGCGATCCGGAGCACGACCCCGCGCCCGCTCGCCGCGGCCCTACGCCCAGGACGGCTCGCCGCCGCGCGCGCCGTCCGCGTCGGTCGCCGCGGCGCTCTCGCGCTGCTCCTCCACGTGCGCGAGCCGCTCGCGCAGCGCGCGCTCGATCATCACCGTCGCGTCGCTGCCCAGGATCAGCCGCACCGGGGCCTCGGGGGCGTCGGCGGCGGCGATCATCGCGGCGGCCATGCGGGCCGGATCGCCGGGGCTGGTGGTGCCGTCCAAGGCGCGGACCTGCTCGCGCAGCGCGTCGGCGGGCGTGCCGGCGTAGGCCTCCATCGCCGGGGCGTAGGCGGCCGAGCCCTCCGCGAAGGCGGTGCGTGCGCTGCCCGGCTCGACGACCGTCACGCCGATGCCGAAGGGCGCGACCTCGGCGCGCAGCGCCTCGGTGAACCCGACCATCGCGAACTTCGTCGCGTTGTAGAGCGCCAGGCCCGGGAAGGCGTGGTGGCCGCCGAGGCTGGCGACCTGCAGGATCCGCCCGCCGCCCTGCGCCCGCAGGTGGGGCAGCGCGGCGCGGACCATCTGGATCGAGCCCAGGACGTTCGTGTCGAGCTGCCGCTCGATCTGCTCGTCCGTCATCTCCTCGACGGCGCCGAACAGGCCGTAGCCGGCGTTCGAGACGACAGCGTCGATGCGGCCGAACGCGGCCCACGCGGCGTCGACCGTCGCGCGGACGGCCGCGGTGTCGGTGACGTCCAGGCGGCCGACCCACAGCCGGTCGGCGTGCTGGGCCCGCAGGTCGTCGAGCCGCGAGGGGCGGCGCAGGGTGGCCGCGACGCGGTCGCCGCGGGCGAGCAGCTGCTCGGTCATGTGGCGGCCGAAGCCGCTCGAGGTGCCGGTGATGAGCCAGGTGGAAGCCATGCCTGCACCCTGCGCCCGCCACGCCGATCGCACCAGACGCCGCTCGTGCCTGGGGTACGTCAGGGCCACCTTCGCGCCGCGCGCGGCCGCTAGCGTGGTGCAGATGGAGCGCGCGAAGCGGCTGGGGGAGTTCCTGCGGGCCCGCCGCGAGCAGGTGACGCCCGACGACGTCGGCCTGCCGACCGACGAGCGCCGGCGGGTGCCGGGCCTGCGCCGCGAGGAGCTGGCGATGCTCGCGGGCGTCTCCGCCGACTACTACGTGCGGCTGGAGCAGGGCCGCGACCACCGGCCGTCCGAGCAGGTGCTCGACGCGCTTGCCCGCGTCCTGCGCCTGGGCGACGACGCGACCGCGCACCTGTACGAGCTGGCGCGGCCCGCGCCGCCGGTGCGCCGTGCGTCCCGGGCCGCCGACGCGCCGGTCCCTGCCGTCCTCCAGGAGCTCGTCGACACGTGGGGCACCACCCCCGCGATCGTGCAGAGCCGGCACCTGGACGTCCTGGCCTCGAACGCCATCGCCCGCGCGCTGGCCCCGTGCTACGAGCCGGGCGTCAACCTGCTGCGCGGCCTGTTCCTGGATCCCGCGATCCGCGAGCTGCACGGCGACGAGCTGGACCACGTCCTGGGCGAAGCCGTCGCCGCGTTCCGCGCCTGGGTGGGTGGTGACACGGACGACCCCGAGCTGCAGGCGCTGGTCGGCGAGCTGTCGCTGAAGAGCGAGGGCTTCCGCGAGCTGTGGGCCCGCCACGACGTGCAGGCGTCGATGACGGGCGAGAAGCGCTTCCTGCACCCGACGGTCGGCACCTTCCGCCTGCGGTACCAGGTGCTGGCCGTGCCGGGCACCGAGGGAGCGTCGCTCTGCGTGATGCACGCGCCCCCGGGGACGGCCGACGCGCAGGCGCTCGCGCTGCTCGCGACGCTGACGGCGGACGGGGCCGCGGCGCGCGAGCCGCGGCCCGACCGGGCGTCGCGCTGACCGGGCCCGGTCGCCCTTGCGGTTGACGTAGCGTCAACGCCTACCGTCGCCGACGGGCCGGAATCCGCCGGCCCGATGGACCGCGGGACGGAGGGCGAGCAGCATGGAGTGGACGACGGCCGAGGTGGCCCGGATCGCGGGCGTGAGCTCGCGGACGCTGCGCCACTACGACGCGATCGGCCTGCTGCGGCCCGCCCGCGTCGGCACCGGCGGCCTGCGTCATTACGGATGGGACGAGCTGCTGCGGCTGCAGCAGATCCTCCTGCTCCGCCGGCTCGGGCTGCCGCTCGACCGGGTGGCCTCCGTGCTCGACGGCCAGACCGACCGCGTGCTGGCGCTGCGCCGGCACGCGGACGAGCTGCGCGCCGAGCGCGAGCGGCTCGACGTGCTGGCCCGCACCGTCGCGCGGACCATCGCCCAGATCGAAGGAGGCGACGCGATGTCGGCCGAGGAGATGTTCGAGGGGTTCGCCGCGCGGCGGGCCGAGATGGAGGACGCGCTGGCGCAGCGCCACGGGGACGGGGTGCGCGAGCACTTCCGCACCGCGGAGCGGCGCACGGAGGGCTGGACGGCGGACGACTACGCCGCGGTGCAGCGCGAGTGGGAGGGCATCCACCGCCGCCTGGCGGACCTGATGGCCGCCGGCGTCCGCCCGGACGCGCCGGAGGTGCTGGCCGTCGTCGACGAGCACCACCGCAGCGTCGCGCGGTTCTGGACGCCGAACCGCGAGAGCTACCGCGGCCTCGCCGACCTGTACGCCGAGCACCCCGAGTTCCGGGAGCGGCTGGAGGCGGTGGCGCCCGGCCTCGTGGCGTTCCTGGCCGCGGCGATGGGCGCCTACGCCGACGCGCGGCTGGCCTGAGGGCAGCGGCTGGCCGGCGCGGCGGATCGGCGTCGCGCCGGCCCGGTTCCGCGTCCGCCCGTACGCGCCGGCCCGGTGACCCGTTGCGCCGGGGCCACCGCGGGGGCGGACCGGGGCGGGGCGCCGACGCCGCTGGAACCTCGGTGCGCGGGCGACCGGCGTCGCCGCGTGGGCGGTCGGCACGGGTGGGGGGGGCGATCGGCGTCGGCGCGTGGGCAGCCGACGTGGGTGGGGGCGATTGACGTCGGCGCGTGGTCGGTCGGCGCGGGTGCGGGGGCGATTGACGTCGGCGCGTGGTCGGTCGGCGTGGGTGCCGGGGCGGTTGACGTCGGCGCGTGGTCGGTCGGCGCGGGTGCGGGGGCGATCGGCGTCGACGCTCGGCAGGTGGGGTCGATCGGCGTCGCTTCTCGACGCGGATCGACCCCACCCCGTGAGCGGTGACGCGGGTCGACCTCACGCCGTGAGCGGTGACGCGGATCGACCCCACGCCGTGAGCGGTGACGCGGATCGACCCCACGCCGTGAGCGGTGACGCGGATCGACCCCACGCCGTGAGCGGCGACGCGATTCGCCCCCCACCCGGCCTCCCGACCCGGGCCGTCACGCGATGACCGGGATGCTCGGTGCGGGCATCCCGTCCGCCGCCGTCCAGCCGGACCGCACCCCTCCGGACCGTGCCCCCTCTGGCCCGCCCACCTCGGCTCGACCCGCCCGCTCACCGGTGGCGGCCGGCCGACGCGCGCCGCTAGACCGCGACGCCCGCCTGCGCCTCGGGCGAGCCGAGCGGCACGACCCGGCTGCCGAGGGGCACGAGGCTGACGGGGATGAGCTTGAAGTTGGCGATCCCGAACGGGATGCCGACGACCGTCAGGCACAGCGCCGCGCCGGTCAGCAGGTGACCCAGCGCCAGCCACCAGCCGGCGAAGACGATCCAGATGACGTTGCCGATCCCCGCGAGGGCGCCGGATCCGCGATGGGGCACGAGCGTGCGTCCGAAGGGCCACAGGCAGAAGCCGGCGATGCGGAACGCGGCCAGGCTGAACGGGATCGTGACGATCGGCAGCAGCAGCACCAGCCCGGCCAGGACGTACCCGAGCGCCATCCAGAAGCCGGACAGCACGAGCCACAGGACGTTGAGGACCAGGCGCACGGGGGAGGAGGCGGGCTGGTGAGGGGTGGCCGCGCCTCAGCCCTCGTCGCGGTGGTGGTTGACGACCTCGATGTTGTTGCCGTCGGGGTCCAGCACGAAGGCGCCGTAGTAGCCGGGGTGATAGATCGGGCGCTCGCCCGGGCCGCCCTCGTCGCGGAAGCCGGCGCCGACCCCGGCGGCGTGGAACGCCTGCACGTCCGCGTCGTCCGTCGTGCCAAAGGCGATGTGCGCACCCGTCGTCGGCGTGTCGCCGGGCAGGATGCCCAGGTCGCCGCCGTGGCCACCGGTGCGCACGAGGGTCAGCAGCCGGTCGCTGTCCTCGTCCACCCGGAGGCCGGCGGACGCGGCGATCGTCGTCCAGAACCGCCGGGCCTCGCCGAAGTCGGCCGTCCGCATCCACACGTGGTCGACGTTGCCGTCGGTGCGCTGCCCGTCGCGGTGCACCGCCTCGACGCTGTTCCCGTCGGGATCGCGCAGGAACGCACCGTAGTAGCTGGGGGAGTACTCGGGCCGCTCGCCCGGCTCGCCGTCGGACGCGTACCCGGCCTCGACGCCGGCCTTCCAGAAGTCGTCCACGTGCTGCCGCGACGGCACCGCGAACGCGACGTGCAGGTTGCGCGTGACCGGGCGCTCGTCGGTCGCGGGTGCGACGCCGAAGTCGTTCCACTCGACGTACCACTCGCTCGCCTTCGGCAGCCCGAGCCCGATCGCGCCGAGGACCGTGACGTAGAAGCGCTCCGACGCGCCCAGGTCGGACGCGCGCAGGGTGACGTGGTCGAACATGGGGCGATCCTCGCAGGCGGGGGCGCGGATGCGGACACCGCCCTAAAGGGCATGGGCCGTTGGGACGAAGACAGGGGTATGCGTGTTTGTTCGAAAAAGGCCCCGTCCCAATGATGTCCGAGCAGTCCAACCTGACCGACGCGCGTCGTGCCTATGAGCGCGGCGAGTACCAGACGTTTCTCGCGGGCCTTCGCGACGCCGTCGAGACGATCGTGAACGAGGTGATCTCGCAGGACCTGGATCGCGAGCAGTTCTCTGTGTCGGCGCGTGTGAAGGCGCCCGAGTCCTTTGCCAGGAAAGCGGCCGCTACGGGCGCCGATGGGAATGCGAAGTACATCCGTCCGCTGGGTTCGGTCCACGACCAGGTGGCGCTGCGCGTGAGAGTGCTGCACGAGGGCCAGATCGGGCGGGTCGCGGACCTCTTGCAGGCCGACCCCCGCCTGACCGTCGAAGAGCGTCAGAACAAGTCGGCGGTCCACCCCGAGCGACGTTCGTTCGGATACGGGGGAGTCCATCTACTGATTCGGCCCGTTGACATCCCGCAAGTCTGCCCGGATCACGACCTGGGTCGGATCGAGCGGCTCGAGATCCAAATTCGAACGCACGCTCAGCACGCTTGGGCCGAGATCGAGCATGACGTCAGATACAAGGCCCACGACCGCCTTGACCCAGAGGTGTCTCGGGACCTTGATCGCGCAGCGGCGCTGCTCGAGACCGCGGACATGATCCTCGCTCGTCTCGTCTCGAGTATCGACGCGGCGCAGGTTGCTGCGCCGCCGGTTGATCCACCGGCGCCGGAGCTCTCGGGCCCCTTCGCGCAGGCAACTCAAGACGCGCTGTTCGAGATCAGTAGCGCGCTCCCGGCACTGTTGCAACGGTCGTTTCCGGGGACGCGGCCTGCGACCTCCGCGTCCCTCGAGTGGATCGCTAGGGCAGCCGTGGGCATGGGTATGGACGGTCCCGCAGCGATCGAGGAGCTGCTTTCGCGGGCGCCCATTGAGGCTCTCCACGACGTGTTTGCGGCTGCCGGTCAGCGCGAGCGCAGCGCTCTACGGCGTCTTGACGACATCCTGTTGTGGCAATTCGAGGAGGCGTACGTCGAGCAGGCTGAAGAGGGCGTAGAAGGCACGTGGGAGAAGTACTCGGCGGGGCGCCCTGGCATTCTCCGCTGGAGGCTTGAGCGGATGCGTGAAGCGGGACTCTGCTGAGTCCCTAGCCGGCAGCTACGGCCTCCGCGGGTCGCCGGCGCTGCGCTCGTCGTGCCGGCGCAGCGCGGGCACGACGTCCTCGGGCTTCAGCTCGGGGACGCCGCCGCGCTCGTCGTCGCGGTCGGGGTTGAGCGAGCGCTCGGCCTCGCGGACGCGCTCCACCGGCTCACCGGTCAGGTCCTCGGGCTCAGGATCGGTGCGGTCGGGGTCGTCGGCCATGGCGTCCCGGTGCCCGCCGATCCGGTCGCGCGAACGCGCGCGGTCCGGCTTCGCGACGCTCCTCCCGCCCGGCGTCCGCCGATGCGGCCGCGCGAATGCGCGCCGGCCCGCTCCGCGACGGGTCCCGGCCGGGACCGCACCACGGACGTCCGTCGTCGCGCCCGGCCGCGAGCGCACCGCATCGCGCCCCGCCCGTGGCGCCTCAACGACCGCCGCGCCGGCGCGTGCCGCGCCGCACCACCACGGTCCGATGCCTGCTCAGTCGAACCGGTACCGCACGACCGCCGCCTGCGGGTCGTGCGTGAACGTCTGCTGCGAGCTGCCGCGCCGGTTCTGCGACGTCCCGAGCTGGCACCACCGCACCGCCTGCGGCGCCGTCTGGCCCTTCGGCAGGGACAGGAACGCGGTCGTGCTGACCCGCTGGCCGACGGGCATGGTGCCCGGGGGGCCGGCCGGCGCCGCGATCACGCGTTGCAGCTCCTTCCCGCGGACGCTGCAGGTGATCTCGTAGCCGGAGGTGCTCGCCAGCCGGCGGCGCAGCGACGCGGGGGCGGACCCCATGATGCGGAAGGTCGCGCGCAGGCGCGGCTCGTCCTCCTGGACCGCGGGCCGCAGCCACAGGCGCACGCCGCGCTCACGCCCCTCGAGGACGACGCCACGGGCGGCCGCGGCGGCCGAGACGGCGGGCACGGCGACGTCGACGTGGGTGCGGGCCATCCGGGACGCGTCGCCGCCGGTCGGGTCGTCGCCTCCGCAGCCGGCGAGGGCGACGGCCGTCAGCGCGACGGCGGTCAGCCCACGGGCGAGGGCGGCGGTCGAGGCGGGAGGGATCTTGCGGGGCACGGGCTTCCTGGCGTTGCGGACGGGACGGGGCGCCCTGGGGCGGCGCGCGCAGCGTACTTCGTCCTCACCCCGGTCGGTGCGGGGCCCGCCGCAGCAGGCTGCGCGTGGCCAGCGCGAGGCCGGCGAGGGCCAGCACGACGAGCTGGCGTGCCGGGCCGGCGGCCCAGCCCCGGCCGCTGGCGAACGCGTGCATCGGTGCTCCGCACGGGAGCGGCACGGGTCGGCGAGCCGCGCCGCTGGTCCCGCCGCCCGGGCCCCGGCGGCGCACGCCCTACGCCGCGCTCTTCCTCCGCCCGCCCGCCGACGCCTTGCCCTTCGCCGACCCGCTCGCCTTCTTCCCCTTCGACCCGCCGCGCGCCTTCGCCAGGCTGTCTTCCAGCGCGGCGATCAGGTCGGCCGGGGCCTTCTGCGGCTTCGGCTCGGGCTCGACCTCGGGGATCTCGACCTCGCCGGTCTTGCGCTTCTCGTCGATCAGGCGCAGCAGGCGGACGCGGTGGCAGTCGTCGTAGCGGGCGGGGTCGAAGTCGTCCGTCAGCTCCTCGATTAGCGCGACGGCGTCGTCGACCTCGCGCTTCGACGGCTCCGTCTCCTCGCCCGACGGGATGGCGCCGGTGTCCTGCGGGTCGCGGACCTCGTCGGCGAAGTGCATCGTCGTCAGCGACAGCAGGCCGTCCTGCTCGCGCATCGCCACCAGGTACTCCTTGGCGCGCAGCACGATGCGGCCGATCGCGACCTGGCCCGCCTTGCCCATCACCTCGACGAGCAGGCGGTACGCGCGGACGGCGCCCTCGCCTTCGCCGGCCGGCAGCAGCCAGTAGGGGTGGTCGAAGTAGATCGGGTCGATGTCGTCCAGGTCGACGAACAGGTCGATGTCGACGGTGCGCGTCTTCTCGGGCTGCGCCGACGCGAAGTCGTCGTCGGTCAGCACGACCATCTCGCCGTCCTCGGTCTCCCAGCCCTTGCCGACGTCCTCCCAGGCGACCTCCTTGCCGTCCTCGGCGGCGACGCGCTTCGTCTCGACGCGCTCGCCGGTGTCGCGCTGCACCTGGTGGAAGCGCACGTCCAGGTCGCGGGTGGCGGAGACGAGCTGGACGGGGACGTTGACCAGCCCGAAGCTGAGCGAGCCGGTCCAGAGCGAGCGGGCCATCAGCGCTTCCCCTTCGCGGAGGACGACTTGGGCGCGGCCTTGCCCGACGACGTCTTGGACGACGAGCGGGAGGACGACTTCGTGCGGGAGGACGAGGACCTCGAGCCGGCCGACGATCGCGAGCCCGACGCCTTCGCGCCCGAGGACGACGACTTCGACGATCCGGACGCCTTCTTCGCCTTCCGGTCGGGCCGCCCGCCGGCCAGGCTGGCCTCGAGCGCGGCGGCCAGGTCGTCGCTGTTGTCGGGCCTGCGCCGCGCCTTCTTCGGCTTCTCGCCCTTGCGCTTGGCCTCGATCATCGCCATGACCGCGTCGCGGTACGTGTCCTCGTGCTCCTCGGGATCCCACTCGCCGGCGAGCATCTCGACGAGCTTGCCGGCCATCGTCACCTCGCGCTCGCCCGGCTTCTTCTTCAGCGACGGCAGCTCGAGGTCCTTCGGGTCGACGAGCTCGTCGTCGAAGCGCATGGTCTGCAGGCCGAGCGCGCCGTTCAGGGGCCGCAGCGCGACGAGCTGCTCGCGCGTGCGCAGGACGAACCGGCCGATCCCCACCTTGCCGGACCGCTCGAGCGCCGCGAGCAGCACCCGGTAGGCGTGACCGCCGTCCTTCTGGGCGCCGAGGTGGTACGCCTTGTCGTAGAAGACGGGGTCGATCTGGTCGCCCGGGACGAACCGCTCGATGGCGATGACCTTCGGGTGCGAGCCCTCGGCGGCGGCGATCTCCTCCTTCGTCAGGAGGATCTGCCCCTTGCCGGTGTCGTAGGCCTTCTCGATCTCGCCGTACGGGATCTCCTTCCCCGAGTCTGCGCCGATCCGCTTGTGCTCGATCCGCGAGCCGTCGCTGACGCGGACCTCCTTGAACCGCAGCGCGTGCGGGCTCGTGGCTGAGAACAGCTTGACCGGGATCGCGACGGCGCCGAACGTGATCGTGCCGTTCCAGAGCGAGCGTGCGGCGGGCATGGACCCTGCTTCTACCCGCACGGCGCCGGGACCTACCGCGTGGGCGCGGTCGTGCGGGCGACGCCTGTCGGGAAGGGGCGCGCCGCGCGACGCCGGCGACGCCCCGGGGCGGCTAGCGCAGGCGGAACTGCCCGACCAGGTCCTCCAGGCGCGTCGCCTGGCCGGCCAGGCGCTCGGCCGAGCCGGCGATCTCCTGCGTCGACGCGCTGGTCTCCTGCACCGACGCCGACACCTGCTGCGCCGACGCCGACGAGGACTCGGCGACGACCGCGACGCTGCCGACGTCCTCGCTCATCTGCGTGGCGGCGTCCTCGATCCGCTTGATCGCCGCGGCGATCTCGCCGACGAGGTCGTCCACCTCGCCGAAGCTCGCGTCGATCCGGGCGAACGCCGACTGCGTCTGCTCCACCGTCACGGTGCCGTCGGCGGTGCGCTGCGAGCCCTCGCCGACGACCGCGATGGCCCGCGAGGTCTCGCGCTGCATCTCGGTGATCAGGCCGGCGATCGTGCCCGCAGCCTCCTGCGACTCCTCCGCCAGCTTGCGCACCTCGTCGGCGACGACGGCGAACCCGCGGCCCTCCTCGCCGGCCCGCGCCGCCTCGATGGCGGCGTTCAGCGCCAGCAGGTTCGTCTGCTCGGCGATGCCCGAGATCGTGTCGACGATGCCGCCGATGTGCTGCGAGCGCTCGCCCAGGGCGGAGATCGCGGCGGTCGCCTCGGCGGTCGCCTCGCGCACCGCGGCCATCGCGGCGGTCGCCGCGGCGGCGGCGTCGGTGCCCTCGCGCGCCAGGCCGCGGGCGGCGGTGGCGGCGCGCACCGACCCGTCGGCGTGCGCGGCGCTCGCGCGGCTGGCCTCGGCGACCTCCAGGCCGGTGCGGCGGACGCTCTCGATCGACATGACCTGCCGCTCGGCCCCGGACGCGACGTCGCCGACCGCGTGGGCGATCTCCTCGATCGCCCGGCCCGCGTCGGTGGAGGACTGCGCCAGCTCGTGCGAGGCCTCCGTCAGCGTGCCGGCGGTCCCGGAGAGCTCGCCGACGATCTCGCGCAGCCGCTCGGTCATCGTGCGGAAGGCGTGGCCCAGGACGTCGCGGTCCGAGCGCGGCGCGACGTCGTGCGTCAGGTCGCCGCGAGCGATCGCGTCGGCCGTGCCCGCGGTGCCGCGGAGGGACTCGACCATGCGGCCGAACGCGGCGGACATGCGGCCGATCTCGTCGTCGGACGAGGCCGACACCGTCACGTCCAGGTCGCCCTCGGCGATCTGCTCGGCGGCCTCGGCGATCTGGCGCACCGGCCGACCGATGCGGGCCGCGATGACGGCCACCAGCACGCCGACCAGCAGCAGCGCGCCCAGGCCGACGAGGATCAGCTTCGTGCGCAGCGCGTGGACGCTGGCCAGGATCTCGCTCTCGGGCGCCGCGGCCACGAAGCCCCAGCCGCCGTTCTTCACCGGCGCGTAGAAGAGCACCGACGGCGTGCCGTGCAGCGGGTCCGCGACCTTCACGTGGCCGGCGCGGCCCCGCGCGACGTCGGCGGCGACCCGGGCCAGCTCGGGGCGGCCCTGCTCCCGCGCCAGGCCGGAGAGGGTCTTCGTGCCGAGCCACGCCTGCTTGGGGAACGCGAGGAGCGCGCCGGAGCTGGAGACGACGAACGCGTAGCCGGAGTCGAGGACCTTCACGGCACGCGTCTGGGCGGCGAGCTGGCGCAGCGCGACGTCCACGCCGGCGACGCCGACCGTGCGCCCGTCCGCGCGGATCGGCGTGGTGTAGCTGGCCATCATCACGCCGTGGTCGACGTACGGCTCGGTCACGGCGTCGCGCCCGGTGCGGAACGCGGTCGCGTAGTAGTCGTCGCGGTCCCAGGACGCGCCGTCGTCGGAGTTCTCGAAGCTGCGGCCCACCAGCGAGCCCTTCGACCGGTCCCACAGGTACGCGAACCGGCCGGCCGGGTCGCCCAGGGGGCTGCCGACGAACGCGTCGTCGCGGCCGTCGTAGGCCCCGGGCTGGAACCCGGCCCAGGCCGCGAGCACGCCGGCGTTGCGCTGCGCGAAGCGCTGGATCAGGCGTCGGCCCGTCGGACGGTCGGCCCCACGGGCGCCCTCGAGCGCCGCGGCCACCCCGCGGGCGGTCGCCTGGTTCGTGGCGGCGGACGTGTCGAACTGCGCCGCCTCCTTCGCGATCAGGTGCGTCATGTCGTCGTAGACGGACCGCTCCTGGGCGGCGGACGCCGCCCGGATGGCGACGACGGTGAGCGCGACGATGGCGAGGGCGACGCCCGGCAGGATCTGCAGCAGCAGGCGGGCGCGCACGGAGCGGGGACGGAGCTTCACGGATACGGTGATCGGCCGGAGGACCGCGATGCTTGAGTCGGCAAGCATCCGGGGCGCGCCGGCCGTGGCGGCGCGGGGCCCGCGCGCGGACGACGGCCCGATGGTCGTCGGGGCTGCGGCCGGCCTCGACGCGGCGGCGGACGGCCTCAACCCCTTCCGTCGCGCGGAGAGACGGTGTATGTTGACGCCGTCAGCGACGACCGTCCCCGGGCCGTCGACCGCCCCCTCTCGAGAGGTGCAGATGTCGTCCCGTGTCCTGCCACGGTCCGCCGCGCTGGCGACGGTCTCCCTGGTCCTCCTTCTCCTCCTGGCCGCGGCCGCCCACGCCCAGGCCACCCGCACATGGGTGTCGGGCGTCGGCGACGACGTCAACCCGTGCTCGCGGACTGCGCCGTGCAAGACGTTCGCCGGCGCGATCAGCAAGACCGCGAGCGGCGGCGAGATCAACGCCATCGACGCCGGCGGCTACGGCACGCTGACCGTCGCCAAGCCCATCACCGTGGACGGGACCGGCGTGCTCGCCAGCGTGCTCAACAGCGGCGGGGTCAGCGGGGTCGTCGTCAACGCGCCGGGCGCCGACGTCGTCCTGCGCGGCCTGGACGTCTACGGCGCCACGAGCGTGCCCCTGACCTGCGGGGTGAGCAGCGGCGTGCGGATCCTCGCCGCGCGCAGCGTCCGGATCGAGAACACGCGGATCGGCGCGCAGGTCGGGGGCGCCGGCGTGAATGTGGTGCCGACGGCCGGCGACGTCGACGTGATCCTCGATCACGTCTCGATCCACGACGCCTGCGGCGCCGGGGTCGCGGTCGAGCCCGTCGCGGGCGCCACCGCCGACGTCACCGTCCGCGACAGCTCGATCACGAGCACCGCCAGCGGCGTGCGCGTCGGCGACGGCGGCCGTCTGTGGCTGTCGGGCACCACGGTCTTCGGCAACGACGTCGGCCTGGAGCCCGTCGGCGGCGGCCAGCTCCTGAGCTACTTCGGCACGAACCAGGTGCACGGCAACGGCACCGACGGCGCGCCGACGACCGTGCTCGGCGGGCCGGCGACCGGGCCCGTCGGCGCCGCCGGCCCCGCGGGACCGCCCGGCCCCGTCGGCCCGGTCGGACCCGCCGCGACCGTCACGACGACGGCGAAGAGCGGGGGAGCGGACGCCGACGACGGGTGCCTGGTCCCCAAGCTCGTCGGGCTGTCGCGCAAGAAGGCCGCCGCGCGGCTCGAGGCCGCCGGCTGCGCGCTCGGGAAGGTCAAGCAGCGCCGCGGCCCGAAGAAGGCCGTCGGCCGCGTGGTCGCCCAGGCCCGCAAGGCCGGGACCGCGCTGCCCGCGGGCACCGAGGTGGGCGTCACCGTGGGCCGGAAGCGCTGAGGCGCGCCGGCCCCGCCGCCCTGGGCGCGCGCGGCGGGGCGGCCCGGCCGGCGCGCCCCGCGGTCAGTCGCGGGGCGACGCGGCCGTCCGCAGGACGCGCGGCGGCCCGACCACCCGTCCGGCGGCGTCGAGCCAGCGCACGCGCACGGGGTTGAACCGGCCGCGGGGCGTCTCCATGTCCGCGTAGTACACGTTGTCGGAGACGGGCAGGCGCAGGGTCGGCCCGCCGCGCAGCGGCACCTCGACCGTGCGGACGCCGTCGGGGACGAGGCCGCTCACGCCGAGCTCGCCGTCGAACTGGGCGCCCATCATCATGTGGCCGGAGCGGATGTCGGCAGCGTTCCCGCACGTGCCTCCGCTGCCGAGACCGCCGCCGAGCCCCGGGCGGCCACGGACGGTCGTCCACGAGGTGATCTGCAGGCAGACGACGTCGCGCCTGGTGGACCGCGGATACCCGGGATCGTCGTGGCCGCTGCGCTCGACCGGCAGCACGACGATCGAGCCGCCGTGCGGCAGCGGCCGGGCGAGGCGGACGGACGCCACGCGGACCCCGTCGAAGACGTCCGGCGACGCCATGCGCAGCACCCAGCGCACCCGCGGCCCGCGATCCGCGTCGCTCTGCGGCCGGCGGAGCACGCCGAGTGTCGCCCGCTGGTCCGCGGGAACGGGGCTGGTGGCCGGCGTGGGGTGGCCGACGTCGTCGTTGCCCAGCTGCGGCCGCCACGGCGCCGTGGCGGCCAGCGCGGTGCCGCCGACCGCGATGGCGCCGGCGGTCAGCAGTCCTCCACGCCAGCCGAGGTGGCGCACGCGGCCCCGGAGCCGGCCGCGCGCGCGCCGCCGGGACGGGATCCGCGCGTGCAGCCGGGCCTGGACGGCGCGCTCGATCGCCGGCCCGCGGTCCGGCGCGAGGCCCAGATCGGCGTGCGAGCGGAGGGCGTCGAGCGGGATGGGCGGCGCTTCGACGTCGTGGTCAACCATGGTGCTCTCCCGTCGCGGGGTGGAGGTCGTGGACGGCGGGGTCGTTCCGCAGGGCCGCGTCGATCTGCCGGCGCGCCCGGAGCAGGCGCGTGCGCACCGTGGCGGCCGGCACGCCGAGCGCGGCCGCCGCCTCGGCGCCGCTCAGCTCGCCCCAGGCCACGAGCAGGAGCGCCTCGCGGTCGGCCGGGGGCAGGCGCCGGACGGCCCGGATCAGGCGCGGGTCCGTCTCGAGCCGGTCGGCGGGATCGTCGCCGAGGGATCGGCGCTGGCCCGCCAGGCGTTCGAGGGTCCGCAGCCGCCGGCGCTCGTGCCGGTGCTCCTCGGCGACCACCCGGGTGGCGATGGCGTACAGCCACGGCAGGGGCGTCGCGGTGCGCGGCTCGTAGCGCTCGCGCATGCGGAAGGCGCGCAGGAACACCTCGGCCGCGGCGTCCTCGGCCGCCGCGTCGCCCAGCCGGCGGCGCAGGTAGCGGACGATCGGCGGCAGGTACGCGGCGAAGACCTCCGCGAACGCGGCGGACCCGGGCGGGGCGGGGGACGGTGGCTCGACGCGCGCCATGCACCCCTACATGTCGGGAGCCGCCCGGAACGTTCGTGGGGGTCGTCCGGACGCCGGGCCACAAGCGCCTGGGTTGTCGGCCGCGAGTACACGGTCGGGCGTTGTCATCGCGTCGGCACGAGCGCCGCCAGGGCGGCCCCGCCCGCCGCGAGCGCGACCGACGCGAGGGTCCCGATCAGCACGTACTCGGCGTAGCCCTCGTGCTCCTCCCGGAACTGCGGGAACCGCGCGATGCCCTTCGCCGCGACCGTGAGCCCCGCGGCCCCGTACGCGCCGACGACGAGGAAGCCGAACACGATCGCCCGCTCGAGCATGCCGATGACCCGTCCGGCCTCGACCTGGTCCACGTCACGGGCCGGCAGGCGGACGGCCAGGGGGCGCAGCAGGAGCGCGACGAGCGGCCCGCTGAGCACGGTCGCGACGGCACCGACGCCGACGACGGCCCACGCGTGGTCGTCGGCCGCCGCGCGCCGCGCGGCGTCGACGGCGTCGGCAGGCCCGGTGGCCAGCACGGCGACGACGACCGCCCCGACCACCAGGGCCACGGGCCGCAGCGCCGGCCGGGCGACCGGCCGTGACGCCCCCGCCGGTCGCGACGACGGGCGCATCGATGCGGCCCCCAGCGCGGCGAGCGCCGGCAGCAGGACGGCGGCCACGGGGTCGAGCGTGATGCTCCCGGCCGCGGCGAGCACCGCGGCGGCCCCGCTGCGCGACCCACGCCCGAGCGTCGGCAGGGCGACGGCCGGGCCCAGGGTGCCGAGCAGCAGCCACGCGAGGGTGCGCGTCAGCTCGGCGGTCACCGGACGGCCCCGTCCGCGGCCGCGGCCAGGTGCGCGACGGCCAGGCGCAGGTCGTCCTCGAACGCCGCGCCCGACGCCCGCAGGCGGCGCGACACCGCCTGCTGCGTGACGCCGAGCTCCGCCGCGATCTCGCGCTGCGTCCGGCCGGCCCGCCAGAGCCCCACGGTCGCCTGCTGGTCGCCCGACCGTCTCCCGACCAGGTCGGCGAGCGCGGCAAGCACGCCCCGCAGCGCGCGCGGGGCGGCGGCGTCGTCCGGCGCTCCGGCGGCGAGGACGACGAGGGCGGCGGCGTCCGTCTTGGCGCGCTCGAGGGCCTTGCGGGCCGTGACGAGCGCCGTGCCGCCGGCCAGGTTCACGCGCGGCTCGGGGCCCGGATCGACCGTCCCGATCCCCACGCCGACGTACCAGTCCGCGGCGTCCTCGGCGATCCGCGTCACCGCGGCGGCGAGCGCGCCGGGCGGGCAGACGAGCTCGAACTCGTCGCCCGCCGTCACGGCCGCCGGCAGCTCCAAGTCGAGCGTCGACGACAGCGCGCGGGCCAGGGCGTCGGCCGCGCGCGAGTCCCCGCCGCTGCGGCGCTGATCGGCGATGAGGGCGAGCACGCGCACAACCTTATTCCTTGTACGCGCAGATCACAACCTGGGACGTTGTGCGTCCCCGGACCGTGCCGTGGCGCGCCGCGCGGGGGTCGGAACGTCGGACCCCGCGCGCCGTCAGCGTCTCGAGTCGCCGCGCGGGACGGCGCTCAGCGGGACAGCCGCACACCCGTGCGCTTCGTCTTCGCGACGAACCGGGCGTTGCCGCCGTAGCGGGCCTCGACGGACACGCGCGTGGTGCGCGCCGGCACGCGGACGCTCCACGTCACCCGCCCGTCGCGGATCGTGCGCGTCGCCCGGCGCACCTTCCACGTCGTGCGGCCGCGGCGCGGCGTCACGCGCAGCGACACGTCGCCGCTCACGCCGGGCGCCAGCTCGACCGTCACCGCGGCACGGCGACGCGTGCCGTCCTGCGTCAGCGTGCCGGCGACCCGCAGGCGCGGGCTCGTGCGCGGCGGGATCGGCGCGGGGCAGCTGGCGGCGGGCAGGACGAGGGAGCTGGCGGCGGCCTGCGTGCGGTCGGCGTTGCCGGCCGCGTCCTCGAGCCAGACGGCGACGGACCACAGGCCCGACGCCCACCCGCAGACGCCGGGGCGCAGCGGGTCGACCGGCACCACGACGTCGTCCGGGGCCGACGAGCCCTCGACGCACTTCGGCTGGCCCGGCAGCGGCACGTCCATGCACCGGACCCAGTGCGCGCGGACGATCGGGGCCAGCTGCTCGCCCTCCTCCACCACCGCGAACCGGATGTACGGGGTCCCGGGCGGGAGGGCCACGTTGTTCGTGATCGTCGGCCGCGTCGGGGCGGTCCGATCGACGACGACGTCGCGTCCGCCGGCGGAGACCCCGTCGGCGTCCTCGGTGGACACGCGCAGGCGGTAGCGGCCCTCGGCGAGATCGTCGAGCGTGACGGCGCCCGACGTGCTCGTCCCGGTGCGGCAGGGATCGCCCGAGGTGGGGCACAGCTGCCAGTCGTCGTCGCGCGTCGGCGCGGCCGGGCGGGTCCAGGACGCGGTGATGCTCGTGGCGGCCGTGGTGGCCGCCGGGGTCACGGCGATCGGCAGGTCGCGGAGCGCCGGCGGGGTCTGGGCGCCGGCGGGACCGGCGGCCGCCGCCAGGACGAGGGCGGCGAGGGCTGGGACGGTCAGGGACGCACGCATGCGCGCCAGCGTACGAGACGCGCGCCCCGCGTGCGCCATACGCGGACGGCGGCGGGAGCGCGCGGCGACGCAGCGCCGAGCGGGGTCGGCCCGCGCCTAGCCACCGAGCTCGGGCAGCTCCTGCACCTGCGTCAGCAGCGGGGCGAACAGGTCGCCGTCGCGCTCCACCCGCCGCAGCACGTCGTCGGTGACGAAGCGCAGCAGGTCCGGGGCGCCCTTGCCCTCGCAGTGCACGACCTCGTCCCAGGAGACGGGCGTCGAGACGGTCGGCAGCTCGCGCGCCCGCAGCGAGTAGACCCCGATCGTCGTCTTGTGCTCGTCGTTCTGGCTCCAGTCGATGAGCACCTTGCCGCCGCGCAGGTCCTTCTTCATCCGCGAGACGACGAGGTCGGGCAGGTGGCGCTCCATCAGGCCCGCGACGGCCAGGGCGAACGGCTTCGTCCGCTCGTAGCTCGTCTCGCCGTTCAGCGGGACGTACAGCTGCAGGCCCTTCGATCCCGACGTCTTGGGGTACGCGTCGAGGCCGAGCTGGCCCAGCACCTCGCGGATTGCCAGGCCGACCCGGCAGCACTCGACGATCGTCGTCCCCGGGCCGGGGTCCAGGTCGAAGACGAGCGACCGCGGGCCCGTCACCCCGCCCGGCGCGTCCGGGGCGCCGTGGGACAGGGACGGGTGCAGCTCGAGCGCGGCCAGGTTCGCCGCCCAGAGCAACGTGGGCACGTCCTGCAGCAGCACGAAGTCGATGACGCCCTCCTTGCGCGCGTGCGGCACGGGCGTCGTCGTCACCCAGTCCGGACGGTGCTTCGTGGCGTTCTTCTCGAAGAACGCCTTGCCGTCGACGCCGTTGGGGTAGCGCTTGAAGGTGACGGGGTGGTCGCGGTGCTGGGCGATGAGGACGGGAGCGATCCGCGCGTAGTACTCGATGACCTGCGCCTTCGTGAAGCCGGCGGCGGGGTAGAGCACCTTGTCCAGGTTCGACAGCTTCAGCGTGCGGCCGTCGACCTGCAGCTCGGCCGCCTTGCCCGTGCGGGGCAGGCCCGCCGGCGCGGGGGCGACGGGGGAGTCGGTGGGCGGCGCGTCCGGCGCAGGGGTGGGGACGGTCTCGGCGTCGCGGCGGTCGTCGGCGTCCGCGACCGTCGCCGGCGTCTCCCGCACCACCTCCTCGGCGGCCTTGTCGTCGCGCAGCCCCTGGAACGACCCGTGGCGGATCGATCCCTCGGCGGTCCACTCCGCGAAGCGCACCTCGCAGACGAGCTTCGGCGTCACGGGGACGACGTCCTTGGGCGGCTGGCGGCCGACGAAGGGCGAGGTCTTGCGCTCGAGCCGCCGCAGCTTCGCGGTCAGCCCCCGCAGGGTGGCCTCGTCGAAGCCGGTCCCGACCCCGCCGGCGTAGTGCAGGCCGCCGTCCCCGTCGTAGACGCCCAGCTGCAGCGACCCCATGAGCCCCGCGCGCGAGCCCTTGCCCGGGACGTAGCCCCCGATCACGAACTCCTGCCGCTGCTCGTTCTTCACCTTGATCCAGTCGTCCGTGCGGCGCCCGGGGCGGTACGTCGAGCCCAGCCGCTTGCCGATCACGCCCTCCAGCCGCTGCTGCGCCGTCGCCGCCAGCAGCGCCCGGCCGACGCCCACGTGCGCCGGCGGCACCTGCCAGTGCGGCCCGTCCAGCTCCAGCGCCTCCAGCCGCTCGCGCCGCTCCTCCAGCGGTCGGTCCATCAGCGAGTGGCCGTCGAGCCACAGCAGGTCGAAGACCATGTAGGTGACCGGGTGCGCCTCGGCCAGCCGCCTGACGTGCGACCCGCGCGCGTGCATGCGGGACTGGAGGGCCTGGAAGCTGGGCCGGCCGTCGTCGTCGAACGCGACGATCTCGCCGTCGAGCACCGCGCCGTGCGAGGACAGCGCGCGGTTCAGCGCCCGCAGCTCGGGGTACGCCGCCGTGACGTCGTTGCCGTTGCGGCTCTCCAGGTGCAGTCGTCCGGGCAGCGAGCGCGCGATCGCGCGGATGCCGTCCCACTTGACCTCGAACGCCCAGCCGGACTCGTCCCGCGGCATGGCCGCCGCCTTCGCCAGCATCGGCTCGACCCGCGCGGGCAGCTCCTCGGCCGTCGCGTCCACGGGCGGATCCATGCGGTGGATCATCCAGTCCTTCTCGGCCTTGCCGGCGCGGAACAGGACGTACTTGCCGCGCAGCCGGTCGCCGTGGAAGACGACGATGATCTCGTCCGTCCGCCACTTCTCGCACGTGTAGGTGCCGGTGTCCCAGATCGTCATCTGCCCGGCCCCGTAGTTGCCCTCGGGGATCGTGCCCTTGAAGTCGAGGTACTTCAACGGGTGGTCCTCGGTGTGGACCGCCTTGCGGTTGTGCCTCGGGTCGTCCGGAATGCCGTTGGGGATCGCGAACGACGCCAGCACGCCCTCGTGCTCCAGCCGCAGGTCCCAGTGCAGGCGCGTCGCGTGGTGCTCGTGCACGACGAACCGCGGCGCGTCCGCGGGCGGCGCGGGCGCGTCGGGGGCGTCGTCCGGCTCGGGCGTCTCCCCGAACCGGCGCTTGCGGCGGTACTCCTGCAGGCGCTCGGCCATGCGCCGCACGTACCCGCGCGCGGGGCGCGGGCAACGGCGGCACGGCGCCGTGCAGCGGCGGGCTACGCGGCGAGGGGCGCGATCGGGACGGTCACTTCGTCTCCAGGCGCCCCCGCGGGTCGCCGCCCGCGAGCGCGTCCTGCGCCGCCGACCACGCGTCGCCGTCGACGCCCAGGGCGCGGCGCAGGAACGCCGTCGTGACGTCCTGGACGAGCGCGAGGCGCTCGGGGCTCTCGTCGGTCGTCTCGGCCACGCCGACGCCGACGATCCCGCCGAGGGAGTGCTCGCCCCCGGCGACGGTCAGCAGGGCCTTCGGCGCGGGGGACAGGGCGTACGGGTCGACGAACCAGTCGGGGCCACGCTCGGACAGCGGCGAGTCGTCGTGGTCGCCGGCGACGACCAGGACGGGCGGGGTCATCCCGGAGAACGACGGGTCCATGAACGGGAAGTGCTCGGCCGCGAAGGGGCTGAGGTCGTCGCGGACGACGCCGGTCGTCGCGAGCAGGACGCCGGCGCGCACCCGCGGGTCGGCCAGGTCCTCGCCCGGGCCGCCGTCCGCGTCCAGGACGTGGGCGCCGAGGAGCGTGCTCGCGGACTGGCCGCCCCACGAGTGCCCGGCGACCGCGATGCGCTCGTGGTCCACCCGGCCGGCGAGGCCGGGGACGGCCGCCTCGATGCGGTCGAGCTCGTCGATCGCGCGCCGCAGGTCGTCGGTGCGGATGCGCGAGATGTCGGCGAAGGTGCGGTCGCCGGGCGCCGCGCTCAGCGTGCGCGAGTCCAGGTGGGTGGGCTGCACGACGACGAAGCCGCGGGCCGCCCAGTGGTCGGTCAGCGGGGCGTAGCCGTCGAGCGACCAGCCGAAGCCGTGGGCGAAGACGACGACGGGCAGGTCCGTGCCCGTGACGGGCGCGGTGACGCGCACCTGCAGGTCCTCGCCACGCCCGGGCGCGGGCAGGACGACGGGGCGCACCGAGACGGTGGGGGCGACGGGAGCGAGGTCGAGGGAGCGGGGCATGGGGCCTTTCGGCGCGCCGCCGGGCGGCGCGATCGGAGCGGTCCTCGCCGAAACGGAGAGGCTGTCCGTTCAGCGTAGCGGAGAGGTTGTCCGGTTGTCGAGCACGGATCCGGCGCGGCGGCGGTACGCTCCCGGGCGAAGCGGATCGCCTGTCCCTTTTCGTGGCTTGGCATCCGCCCTCCGCCATGCCTCGCGATCCCGCTGACTCACCCTCCCCGCGCCGCGCCGACGCGGCCCGCAACCGCGAGCGGATCCTGGCGGTCGCCCGCGAGGCGTTCGCCGTCCCGGATGCCGACGTGTCGATGGCCGAGGTCGCGCGCCGCGCCGGGGTGGGGATGGCGACGCTGTACCGCAACTTCGCGGGCCGCCGGGAGCTGCTCGAGGCGCTCTACGTCGACGAGGTCGACGCGGTCTGTGCCGCGGCGGCGACGGTCGAGGGCGATGCGCCGGGGGAGCGGCTCGAGGCGTGGCTGCGGCGGTTCTTCGCCTACTTCTCGAGCAAGCGCCATGTCGCGGGGGCCCTGCTCGAGCAGGCCGACGCCGCCGATCCGGTGTTCGGGGACAACCGGGCGCGCGTGATGGCGGCCGGCGCGCCGCTCCTGGCCGCCGCGCAGGACGCCGGCGACGTGCGGGGCGACCTGGATCTGGCGCAGGTGCTGCAGCTCGTGACCGCGGTGGCGCGGATCGAGGCCGCGCCCGAGGTCGTCGAGCCGCTGCTGCAGACGGTCTTCGACGGCCTGCGTGGACCCGGGCGTCCGGCCGCCTCCTAGGGCGCCGCGGTCCGCCGCTCGGCGACCTGCCGCTCCAGGCGGTCCAGGCGGGCGTCCCACGTCGCACCGGCCCGCAGCATCCAGTCCATCGCGTCGGTCAGCGGGGCGGGGGTCAGCGCGTAGCGCGTCTCGCGGCCGGTCCGCTCGCCGGCGACGAGTCCGGCGTCCGCCAGGACGCCCAGGTGCTTCGCGACCGCCTGGCGGGTGACGGGCAGGCCCGAGGCCAGTGACGACGCCGTGGCCGTGCCCTGCTCGACGAGCGTCCGGACGATCCGGCGCCGGGTCGGGTCGGCGAGCGCCGTGAAGACGGCGCCGGCCGCGTCGTCGCGGGTGGCGGCGCTCACCGGGCGCCGGCCAGCGCCGTCGGCCGTCCGCGCCCGAGCGCGCCGGCGTCCGCGGGCAGGCCCACGGCGCGCAGGACGCGCAGCGGCGTCTCGGCGATCGTGATGCGCGTGCGGCCGTCCCCGGCGTCGTCCAGCACCAGGTCCACGAGCGTCGGCTCGCCGCCGGGCGCGCACCAGGCGAGCCCCAGCCGCCGACCGGGCACGAGCTCCTCGACGGCGGCGGGGCGGCGCTCGCCGTCGACGGTCACGGTGCCCTCGGCGCCGGGGCACAGCTCCAGGTCGACCTCGTCGGCCAGCCAGCCCTCCAGGCCCTCGGGGCCGGACAGGTGCTCCCAGACCTCGGAGCGCGGGGCGTCGATCTCGCGCTCGACGCGGACGACGTCGTCGAGGGGCACGGGGGTGGTGTCGGGCTCGGGCATCGGGGCTCCGTCGGTCGGGTCGGTCGACCATACCGCAACTATTGGGTTGCGATTGCGCTAGCGTGCGTCGCGAAGCGCAACAATCGGGTTGCGTGTGACGAAAGGCCCGCCGTGCCGCACCGCCTCGCCCTGCCCCCGTCCGCCCGCCGACCCGCCGCCCGCGCCGGGGACGCGCCCGACCCCGGCCGCCCGCAGGAGTCGGGCGGCGCGGTCGCGCCCGACCTGCGCGCCGTCGACCCGTTCCTGCGGCTGCTCGACCAGCGCGCGCTCTTCCTCAGCGGCCCGATCGACGGCGCGCTCTCCGACCGCCTGGTCGCCCAGCTCCTGCACCTCGACGCCGAGGACCCGACCCGCGACATCACGCTCTACATCAACTCGCCGGGCGGCGAGGTGTACGCGAGCCTGGCGATCTACGACGCGCTGCAATACGTGCACGCCGACGTGCGGACCATCTGCTGCGGCATCGCGATGTCGGGCGGCTCCGTCGTGCTGTGCGGTGGCGCGCCGGGCAAGCGGGCCGCCCTGCCGAACAGCCGGATCCTCATCCACCAGCCCCACGGCGGGGTGCAGGGGCAGACGGCGGACGTCGAGATCCAGGCGCGCGAGATGCTGTGGATGCGCGAGCGGATCGAGGAGCTCTACGTCGAGCACACCGGCCAGCCGCGCGAGCGCGTGCACCGCGACGTCGAGCGCGACCGCTTCCTGTCGCCGCGGGACGCGCTCGACTACGGGCTGATCGACGAGATCGTGGCGCGGCGCCCGGCGTAGGCGCCCGGCCGCTACTCGGTGCCCAGGGAGTTCAGGTCCTCGAGGATGTTCGTGCGCGTCTCGCGGGTCGCGGCGTCGTGGTCCAGGTACAACCGCTCGCCGTTCGGCGCGGTCGCCGCGACCGCGACGTGCCGGCCCTGACGCCAGACCCCGACCGCGTTCGGCGGCAGCGGCGCGTCGGGCGTCGCCAGCACCTGCGCGCTCATCTGCCGCTTGAGGATCCGCGCGTGGCCCAGGGCCTTCGCCGCCCGCTCCGGCGTCATCGGGCCGAAGTCGCCGCCGAGCAGCGTGTGCCCCAGGACGATCAGGCCCGCCAGCTGCTGACGCCGCAGCGCCTCCAGGCCCTTCGCCGTCAGCGCCACCGCGCCGACGTCCTTCCGCGTGGTGCTCGTGCCCGAGCGGGTGCGGCGGACGATGTCGACCGACACGGTGCAGGCGTCGAAGCCGCGCGGCAGGTCGATCCGGGCGCCCGGCCGGACGGCGGTCGAGACGCCGGTGCTCGTCTGGATCAGGCTGCCCTGGCTCGTCCGGGTGCAGGTCGCGTCGATCGTGGTCGTCCGGCGGTAGCGGCGGGTCGCGCGGGCCGTCAGGCGGACGCGCCGCTGCCGGTCGATGCGGAGGTGCGTCGTCGCGCGGCCGAACGCGGGGTAGGCCCGCGGCGTGAACGGGGCGGACGCGGGCTCGGGCGAGGCCGGCGCGGCGGCGGGCGGGGCCGCGGCGGCGACGGCGGGCAGGGACAGCACGCCGACGGCGAGCAGGACGGGGACACCACGCAGGGGAAGCACCGCAGCAGTGAAGCACTGCCGGGCGCCGCGTGCGGTGCCGTACGCGGTGATTTCTGGCACCCTAACTCTCGCGTCGGCCCGCTCCGGCGCAGGAGCCCACGTGTCCGTCCCCGCCTTCGCCGCCCCGCCGCTCGCCGACGTCGTCACGGACGCGCTCTCCGGCGTGGCGAAGGTGCTCGAGATCCCCGCGCACGTCGGGATGCTCCTGCTCCTGCTGCTGCTCGCGCTCGAGCTGGGCCGCGCGCTGACGGAGACGTGGCGCCGCCACCGCCCGGGCCGTCTGCGCCTGTACGACGTCGCGACGCGCGCGCTGCACGAACCCCGGCACGCCGCGCCGCTCTCGCGCCTGGCCCCGAGCCCGCTGGCCGAGAAGGCGGTCTTCGCCATGGCGACGGCGGTCGGCACGGGGCGCCCGGAGGGCGTCGAGCACGCGCTGGCCGACTACGAGCTCGGCGTGCAGCGGCGCCTGGACCGCACCCGGATGCTCGTGCGCTCCGGCCCGGCGCTCGGCCTGATGGGCACGCTGATCCCGCTCGCGCCGGGCCTGGCCGCGCTCGGCAAGGGCGACTTCGCCACGCTCGCCGGCGACCTGCAGGTGGCGTTCGCGGCCACGGTCATCGGCATCCTCGTCGGCACCGGGTCGTTCGCGATGACGCTCGTCCGCACCCGCGTGTACACCGAGGACCTGGCCGCGCTGGAGCGCGCCGTGTCCGCCGGCGTCCCGCAGGCGCCCGAGCACCACCGGGTGCCTGCCGCGGTCGGGGAGCACGACGCGTGAGCCGCGTCGGCCTCGGCCGCCACGGCGGGCTGGACAGCGACGTCGGCGATCCGCTCGACTCGCTCGTCAACCTCTTCGACGTCGGCATCGTCCTCGCCGTCGCGTTCCTCATCGCCGGCCTGTCCCTCGGCGCCAGCCGCGAGCGGCAGCAGCAGGAGCAGGGCCAGGAGAAGACCCTCAGCACGCCGAAGAACCCGACGCAGGCGACGGGGCGCGGCAAGGCGGTCGGGCAGGTGTACCAGCTGCCCGACGGCCGCCTGGTACTCGTGGACCCCAACGGCAAGCAGACGCCGGCGCCGTCGACGACGACGCCGTAGGGCCCGTCCTCGCCGGCGGGCGGACGGCGGCACGGCCCCGGACGCGTCAGACAACCGGCCGCGTGGCCCCTGCGCCCCGCGCGGGTACCGTGGCCCCATGGAGGGCAAGGTCCGCATCCGCCGGCCGGACAGCGACGAGGTCGTCGTCCGCTACGTCGACGCGCTCGAGATCGGCGGCCGGCGCTACGTCGTGCGCCGCATGACGGGCGCGCCCGAGGTCGAGCTCGCCCGCACGCCGGCGCTGCCCGGGACCCGCTGGGCGCTGCCGGGCGCGATCGCGCTGCTCGTCCTCGGCGTGGCCGTCCTGCTGTGGACGCCGCACCTGGCGTCGTGGGTCGAGGAGGTCGGCCGGGTCGTCGGCGGCTTGCTGGCCGGGGCCGCGGTGGTGCTCGCGGGCCGCTGGGACCGGCGCGACGGCCCGCCACCGGCGCGCGACGCCGGCCTGGTGTTCTGTGGCCTGCTGCTCGTGGCCTTCGCGCTGCTGACGATGGCGTACGGCGGCGAGGACGTGAAGGGGCTGCTCGACGTCGGAGCCGCGCTCTTCGCCGTCGTCTTCGTCGCGCTGTGGGGGCGGATCGTCGACGCGCGCGGGCGCCCGGCGCCGCCGCACCGATGAGCCGCGCCGGGTGGGGGCGATCGCCCTGCACGTCGACGACGTGCCCGCGGCGCGCGCGCACCTGCAGGCGCAGGGCGTCGCGTTCCACGGCGAGACGATCGACAGCGGCGTCTGCCTGCAGGCGATCTTCGCGGACCCGACCGGCAACGTCCTGGACCTGCACCACCGGTACGCGGAGGGCTGAGGGCGCCCCGCGTCGCGCGATCCGGTCGCCGGGCCGGGGCCTAGCGTCGCGCCGGGGCGGTCCAGCCGAGCGCCGGGACGCCCGCGGCGTCACGGCCCAGGACGAGGAACCGCCCCGTCGTCGCGTCGTAGGCGTCGGCGGTCACCTGCTGGGGCCCGGCGACGTCGGGCAAGCGCACCCAGCTGCGCCGCACGCCGCCGTGGCGCGGGGGCACCGCACGGGCGTACACGCGTCCGCCGCCCTGACCGTCTCGCGGCTGGACGGTCACGAGCGCCCCGGAGCGGGTGAACCCCGCCGCGAGCACCGGCACGTAGCCGCCGTCGGTCGCCCACGTTTCGCCGGTGCGAGTCCAGGGGCCGCTGGGCCTGCCGAAGCGCAGGTCGTACCCCGCGTGGAAGGAGGGATACGGCCGCGGATGCCCGGTGGTCCGCACGGCGATCCGGCCGCCGTCGGCCAGCAGGCCGGCGGCCCGCAGCCCGCTCGGATAGGTGCGGATGCGCCGCATTGCGACGATGCGGGTGCCGCGCAGCGTCCCGCGCCAGAGCGTCGAGGTCGCGCGCCTCCCGCGCGGCGTCGTGGACGCGTAAGCGACGCCGGCGTCCACCGCCACGTCGGTGAGCGGCTCGCCGCGGAGCGTCTTCGGCGCGGTTCGCAGGCGACCGGTGCGCAGGTCGACGAGGTGCGTCCGCGTGAGCGGCGTCGGTCCCGACGTCATGCTCCGCACCACCGCGACCGGGCGGCCGTCGGTCGCCGTGCCGACGTCGATCCCCATCTCGTCGGCCCGGCAGCCGTCGGGGACGCGGGCGGCCCGGACCGGCGCGCCGTCGCGGAGCGTCCACACGGTGAGGCCGGCGCACCGCTGCGCCAGCGTGTCGGTGTCGGACGTCGTCCACGCGACGATCCCGTCACCGGCGCCGGCGGCGACCGGAGCGTCCGCCAGGACGTCGAGTGCGGGCAGCGGCTGCAGCGGCTGGACGACGGCGGTGCGGTCGAGAGGGGCCGCGGCGGCGGGCACGGCGAGCGCGACCGCGGCGGCGAGGCCGACGGCGGCGACGGCCCTCGGTCGACGTGGGAGGAGGAGCGGACGGGACACGCCGGAAAGAACCCGAGGACCGCGCGGAAGTTGCTGCGCCGGTCACCGCGCCCGCCCCGGGAACGCCGAACGGCGCCTGTCGGGCGCCGTCCTGGAGAGCGGGGGATCGAGGAATCGAACCTCGCGTTGCGGTTTTGGAGACCGCCGTGTTACCGATACACTAATCCCCCTCGGGACGCCCGATCTTACCCGGATCGGGCGCCAGCGCGTCGGCTCGTCAGCGGGGCAGCTCGCAGCGCTGGACGTCGTCGCTGCCGCGGACGGTGATCTGCAGGACCGACGCATTGGCGAGCTGCGAGGCGTACGCGCCGCCGCGGGCCGCGTCGCACCAGACCTCGGCGACGGAGGGGTCGTCCGCGATGGCCCGGGCCGTGGAGCCGTTGACGGTGATCGTCGGCTGGTCGCCGCCGGTGTCGACGGACGGGGCGGTGCCGCCGGACGACGTCGAACCCGCGTCGTCGGCGTCGTCCGCGGGCGGCGCGGTGCCGCCGCTGGGCTCGGTGCTCGTCGTCGTGCCGCCCGGGGTGGTCGTGGTGACGGTCGGCGTCGTCGTCACCGTCGTCTCGGCGGTGGCCGTCGTGACCGGCGCGGCCTGCGTCGTCGCCGCCGGGGCGTCGTCGGTGGTGGCGGGCGTCGTCGACGCGGCCTCGTCGCCGTCGGAGCCGCCGCAGCCGGCCAGCGCGAGGGCGCCGACGGACAGCAGCAGGGCGGCGGGGTGGAGGGAACGCATGCCCCAAGGGATAGCGGCTGACGCCGTCGGCGTGCAGCGGCGCTTGCGTCCGGCACGCGATCCTGCGACCGCCTGCGACGGGCGGCCGGCGGACATCCCGCGCTGGTCCGACGCCCGCCCCGGGCGAGGACCCGCGCTAGGACGGGCGCTCGGGCGGCGTCGCCGCCTCGACCACGCGCGGGTCGGGATCGGCCCGCAGGCGGGCCAGCGCCTCGGCGGCGCGCGGGCCGCGGTCGCGGGGCAGCGGCCGGCCGCGCCCCCCGACCAGCGGACGGAGCAGCGCCGCGGCCGCGATCCGGTCCTCCACCCACGGCGAGGTCGCGTCGGCGATCGCCCGGTCGATCCGCGCCACGAGGAAGGCGTCCCGCGCCGGGCGCGACGGCGGCACCTGCGGAGCGACGAGGGGCAGCGGCGCCGCCCGGTGACGGGCGAGCACCTCCCGCGCGAAGGCGACGACGGCCCGGTGCGCGGCCTCGTCCACCGAGCGCGCCGGCGGGTCGAGCTCGTGGCGGCCGACGAGCGGCTCGCTGTGGATCAGGCCGACGCGCCCGTCGGCGACGTCCCGCATCGCGCGCTCGATCCGCAGGTCGTCGTCGTGCTCCGCCCGGTTCGCGTCGGCCTCGGCGAGCAGCCGCGCGACGAGCTGCGTCACCTCGGCGCCGGCCAGCTCGACCCCCATCGCCGCGAGCAGCCGCTGCGCGCGCCCGACGTGGGCGGACGGCGAACCGACGCGCGCGGCCAGGCGCCGGTCGACGCGGTCGCCGGAGAGCGCGAGCGTCAGCCCGTCGGCGGCGCCGCTGACCCGTTCCCCGCCGTCCCGCGACCCGACGGCGACCGTGATCGTCCGCGCGTCCGGCGAGACGCCGCCGTCGAAGTGGAACGCGGCCTCCCATTCGCTGCCGGACCCGCCGCGTGACGACGATCCGGCCGGGTGGGCGTCGCGGACGTCGTCGGCCAGGCGCACCGCGGTCGCGTCCAACGCGATCTCGACGCGGTGCCGCGGCGGCTCGCCCCGCCGGTCGCCGGCCGCCCACGCCTCGAGCTCCCGCGTCCAGGCGGCGTCGAGCGCCACGGCGTCCTCCTCGAACGGCGGCTCGGCCACGACCCGCACGATCGTCTTGCGGCGCCACAGCTCGACCGACGCGACGACGACCGTCAGGCCCTCCACCGTCCCCGCCGGTGCGCAAGGCGCCAGGACGCCGAGCAGGCGGTCGGGCTCGTCCGCGGGACCGGGCATGGCTGCAGTCTCGCGGACCGGCGGAGGCGGCGCGGGCGCCGGGCCGCGCCCCGCGCGTCCCCGTCGACCGGCCCTCCGCCTACCATCGCCTGGTGCCCCCGGAGCCCCCCTCCGCCGTGCCGGCCCCCGCGGCCGCCGGCGCGCCCGTCGCCGCCCTGAGCGCGGAGGAGCGGGCGGCGGTCGTCGGCCGCCGCCGGACCGCGCTGCTGAGCGTCGGCGCGGCGTCCGTCCTGGTGGTGCTCAAGCTCGTCACGGGCCTGATCACCGGGTCGCTCGGCCTGCTCGCCGAGGCGGCGCACTCCGGGGCCGACCTCGTCGCCGCGCTGCTGACGCTCTTCGCCATCCAGGTCGCCGTGCGGCCGGCCGACAGCGACCACCAGTTCGGCCACGGCAAGGCGGAGCACCTGGCGGCGCTCGCCGAGTCGGCGTTCCTCATCGCCGTCTCCAGCTGGCTGGGCTACGAGGCGATCTCGCGCCTGGCCGAGGCCGAGGGCCACGCGGTCGACGCCGCGTGGTGGGCGATCGCCGTCATCGTGCTCGTCATCGCGATCGACCTGACGCGCATGGTGGCCTCGCACCGGGCGTCCGAGCGCTACGGCAGCCCCGCGCTGGCGGCGAACGCGCTGCACTTCGCCGGCGATCTGGCCGGATCGGTCGCGGTGCTGCTGGGCCTGGTCGGCGTGGCGCTCGGCTGGCACGAGGCCGACGCGGTCGCCGCGCTCGTCGTCGCGGTCCTGGTGATCGGGGCGGCGCTGCGGCTGCTGCGCGGGTCGATCGACGTCCTGATGGACCGCGCGGACCGGCGCGCCGAGACCGCGGTGCGTGAGGCGATCGCGCACCTCGTCCGGCCCGACGACGTGCGCCGGGTCCGCACCCGGCAGGCGGCGGGCCGCAGCTTCGTGGACGTCGTGCTGGCCGTGCGCTCCGACGCCGGCCTGGAGCTGGCGCACGACCGCGCCGACCAGGTCGAGGGGGCGATCGCGGCCGCGCTGCCCGGCGCCGACGTCGTGGTGCACGTCGAGCCGACGGCGCGCCAGGGCGGCACCCGCGAGGCCGCGACGGCCGCCGCGCTGCGCGTCCCGCGCGTCCACGAGGTGCACAACGTCGACGTCTTCTCGCTCGACGGGGGCGAGGAGGAGGTCATGCTCCACGTCAAGGTGCCGCCCGCGCTGACGTTGCACGAGGGGCACGAGATCGCCGAGCAGGTCGAGGCGCGGATCCACGGCGCGGTCGGCGCCGCGGTGCGGGTGACGACCCACATCGAGCCGCTCGGCGAGCCGTCGCGCGCCACGCAGGTGCCCGACGTGGAGGCGTGGGCCGAGCACGAGGCCGTCGACGCGGCGGTGCGCGAGGAGACGGGCCGCGGCGCCGACGACGTGCAGGTGCGGGACACGCCGGCGGGTCGGATGGTGCTCGTGACCGTCGCGCTGCCCGGCGACTGCTCGGTCGGCGAGGCGCACGGCCACGCCGCGCGGATCGAGCGCGGCCTGCGCGACCGCTGCCCGTGGCTGGGCGAGATCGTGGTCCACACCGAGCCGGCCGCCGAGCCGCCGGCGCCGGCGGGCTGAGCGACCGTCAGACGACGATCCGCATCGGCAGCCCGGCCGCGTCCGCGGCCCCGTCGCCGAGCGTCACGTGCGCGCCGGCGCGAACCCGCAGGGCGGTGTGCAGCGCGGCGAGCGCGTCCAGGGCGTCCGTGGGGTCGGCGGCGCGGCTGCCGGCGTCCACCGCGCGCAGCGCGTCCAGCACGCCGGGGAAGCGGGCGCCGAGCAGCGCCAGCCGCGCCGCCAGGCCGCCGATCGAGCGCTTGTCCGGCAGCGGCGGACCGCCCGCGAGCTGCGCGAACGACAGCTCGGGGTGGCATTCCCACGTGCGCTCCTGCGCGGCGGGATCGGCCTGCAGGCGGGCGTCGAGCTCCCGGATCTTCCGCACCAGGCCGAACGCCTGCGCGCTCAGGCCCTGCGCCGGCGTCCCGGCGGCGCGGGTGGCGGCGACGCGGTCCTGCGCGGCCCGATAGTCCTCGGCGTCCAGCAGCGGCCGCGACGGCGGCGCGAAGATCGTCGCCCGGCGCGCGCCGAGCCGCTCCCGGGCCGCCAGGTCGCACGGCCGGAAGGCCACGGCGTCGAGCAGGCCGATCGGCATGTCGACCGCGACCGGCGCGTCCGGGGCGCCGAGCGCCAGCAGCGCGTCGACGTTCGGCGCCAGGCGCAGCTCCACGCGGTCGACGTCCCCGCCCGTCCCGTGGGCGAGCGCGGCCATCCAGCCGCGGCGCGCGCCGTCGGCGCCGACCGCCAGGACGGCCACGGTCAGGCGCTCGCCGCGCCGTCGGTGACGGAGCGCTCGGCGGCGAGGCGCCCGTCGTCGGTCGGCCGCAGGTCGCGGACGGCGACGCCCTCGGCGCCCAGCGCGAGCAAGGCCGCCCAGGTGGCGGGCAGCGTCGTCGGCCGCCACGCCGGCGGGGTCCAGCGGCGCCGGCGGATGGCGTCGTGGGCGGTGCCGCCGGCCCGCCACGCGTCCTCGATCGCGCCGCGGTCCTCGCGCCGCAGGGCGTCGGCCACGGCCGTCAGCGCGGCGGCGGTCGCCTCGAGCGCGTCGGCCGTGGCCTCGGCGTTCGCGTGCAGTACCTCGAGCCACATCCCGGCCGGCGCGCCGGCCACGCGCGTGGCGTCGCGGAGCGACCCGCCGGAGAGCGCCGCGGCGAGCGGGCCGCCCGTGGGGGCAGTGGTCGCCGCGCGGCCGACCGCGCCGGCGACGACGTGCGGGGCGTGGCTCGTGGCGGCGACGGCCCGGTCGTGGTCGGCGGCGGTGCAGACCACGAGGTGCGCGCGCAGCGCGCCCAGCACGGGGGCGGCGCGCAGCAGCGCGTCGAGCGCGTCGGCCTCGCCCTCGGGGTCGTCGGCGGGCGGGCAGACCGCCCACGGCACGTCGCGCAGCAGGTCGGCGCGGGCGGCCGCGTGCCCCGCGCGCTCCGCGCCGGCGAGCGGATGGGCGGGCAGGAAGCGCCCGGCGGCGTCCGGCACGCGGCGCCGCACCTCGTCGACCACCGGCCCCTTGACGGACGCGGCGTCCAGCACGACCAGGTCGTCGCCCTCGCCCAACGCGGCGGCGACGACCGCGGCCGTCGCGTGCGGCGGGACGCAGACGAGGAGCACGTCGACGGCGCGGGCGGTCGCGGCGACGTCCGCGTCGACGGGCACGCCGAGCGCGGCACACCAGTCGCGCGGCGCGGGGTGGGGGTCGCAGCCGCGCACGTCGACGCCGGCCTCGCGCAGCCCCAGCAGCGCCGAGCCGCCGATCAGGCCCAGGCCGCAGACGCCGACCCGCACGCCGGCGACCGCGGTCACGCGCCCTCCGTCCGGTCGAGCATGGCCCGCAGGCGGCGGTGCTCGTCGCCGTGCTCGTCGCGGCCCGCGCCGGGCGTGGGCCGCGTCGGGTCCTCGGGGTAGGACCCGAGATAGCGGACGTCGACGGACCCGCGCAGCAGGCCGAGCGCGGCGTCGCGCACGCGCGGGTCCTGCAGGTGCCCCTGGGTCTCTACGAAGAAGACGTACTCGCCCAGCAGCTCCTTGGTGGGCCGCGACTTGATCGCGGTCATGTTGACGCCGCGGCTGGAGAACTCCTGCAGCAGCGTCACCAGGCTGCCGGCGCGGTCCTGCTCGGGGTGCAGGACGAAGGCGGAGCGGTCGCGGCCCGACGGTCCGGGGCAGCGGCGGCCCAGGCGGACGAAGCGCGTGGCGGCGCGCTCGTCGTCGCGGATGCCGTGCTCCGTGGCGACCAGGCCGAACTGCGCGCCCGCGTCGGGGCCCGCGAGGGCCGCCCAGCCGGGCTCGGCCGCCGCGGCCACCTCGCGGCAGGCGACCGCGTTCGAGCTGGCGGCGCGGGTGGCCAGGCGGTGCTCCGCGATGAAGCGCTTGCACTGGCCCAGACCGACGGGGTGCGAGACGACGCCGGTCAGGGGCGCGTCGTCGCCCGGCAGCCGCCACAGGTCGAACGCGACGGGGATGACGCGCTCGGCCGTGATGACGATGTCCTCCTCCGTCGCCAGCAGCAGGTCGAGGTTGGCGGCGACGGGGCCGTCCAGGCTGTTCTCGAACGCGATGATCGCGCCGTCGGCGCGGCCCGAGACGATCGCCGCGATGACGTCCTCGGCGTGGTCGAGGGGCACGAGCGTCTCGCCGTCCCGGGCCAGGTCGAGCGCCGCGCGGTGGGTGAAGGTGCCCTCGGGCCCGAGGAACGCCAGGTCGGCCATGGCGCCGAGCGTACTCGCGGGCGGTCGGGCGCCGCCGTGCCGCGGACGGTTCACGGAGCACGTGGCGGCGCGACGGCGACCGTCCGCCGCGATCCGCCCGCGGGCGGGCCGCCGCCGCGGCGGGGGAGGGCTCGGCTACACTGGCCGCCGACCACGCGGGCGAAGTGTTGTGGTTGCACAGGAGCCTTCCAAGCTCTTAGGGCGGGTTCGATTCCCGTCGCCCGCTTCGCACGGAGCGCCGAGGGGCCGCGACGAACGCCGCGGCCCCTCGCCGTTCCGGGTGTGGTCCGGGGTCAGTCGCTCACGCGGAAGCGCCCGACCAGGCGCTCGAGCTCGCCGGCCGTGACGGCCAGCTGCTGCGCGGACGCGGCGATCTCCTCGGCCGACGCGCTCGTCTCCTCGGTCGACGCCGACACCTGCTCGGCCGCGGCGGAGGACTGCTCGGCGACGCTGGCCACGTCCGCGGTCTCCGTGCGCACGTCGTCGGTCGAGGCCGCGATCTGTTCGACGGTGCTCGCGATCGCCGCGACCCGGGCGGTGACGTCGTCGACGCTCGCGCCGATGCGGGCGAAGGCGTCCCGCGCACGCTCGACGGTCTCGGCGGCGCCGCGCGAGCGCTCCGCGCCGTCGTCGACGACGCCGACCGCCCGCGCGGTGTCGGCCTGGATCTCCTCGACGAGCCCGGCGATCGTGCCGGCGGCCGTCTGGGACTCCTCGGCGAGCTTGCGGACCTCCTCGGCCACGACGGCGAAGCCGCGGCCCTGCTCGCCGGCGCGGGCAGCCTCGATCGCGGCGTTCAGCGCCAGCAGGTTGGTCTGGCCCGCGATCCCGGTGATCGTCTCGACGATGCCGCCGATGCGCTCGGACTTGCCGGCCAGCGCCCGGATCGCCTCGCCCGTCTGGGCGGACGACGCGCGGACGGCCTGCATCGCGTCCGTCGCGTCGGCGACCGCCCGCTCGCCCTCCTCGGCGACGCGGCGCGCCCCGTCGGCGGCGTCGCTCGTCAGCCGCGCGGTCTCGGCGCCGTCGCGGGCGGCGCCGGCCACCTGCTCCGTCGCCTCGCGGGTCTGCGCGACCGACCGCACCTGGCGCTCGGCGCCCTGCGCCACGTCGGACACGGCGTGGGCGATCTCGGCGACGGCCCGGCCGGCCTCCTCGGACGTCGCCGCCATCTCCTGCGACGCCGCCGAGAGGGTCTGCGTCGAGCGGACGACGGCCGCCACCAGCTCGGACAGGCCGGTCTGCGAGGCGTTGTACGCCGCGATCGAGTCGAGCGTGTCGGTGCGGATGTCGTTGGTGGCGCGCGCGATGTCGCCGATCTCGTCGCGGGCCGTGGCCGTCAGCGCGGGCACGTCGGCGCGGACGGTGCGCGTCAGGTCGCCGTCCGCCATGGCGCGCAGCGCCTGGGTCAGCGGCGCGACGCACGCGTCGCGGACCGCGCCGATGCCGGCGACGACCGCGCGGGCGCTGCGCCGCACGGCGGTGGCGACGACCGTCGCGACGCCGAGCCCGACGAGCACCGCGACGAGGATGAGCAGCAGGGCGTTGCGCTTGCTGGTGCGCCCCACGTCGGCGATGTGGTCGCTCGCGTCGCGCGCGACGCGGTCGTTGACGGCCACGAGGTCGCCGAGGACGGCGTCGGTGCGGGCGTACAGCGGCGCCGCGCCGGCGAAGTACGCCGCCGAGGCGGCGGCCGGGTCGCCGGCCCGCCGGAAGACCTGCGCGTACGAGCGCTGGTACGCGGCCCAGCGGGTGCGCATGAGCCGCAGGTCGCGCTGTTCGGCGGCCACGAGCTCCGTCGCGGCGTAGCGGCGCAGGATGCCGTCGACCTCGGCGCGGGAGCGGTCGGCGCGGGCGGCGTAGCCCGACCGACGTCCCGGGTCGCCGTCGTGGATGGCGCGCTGGACGACGCTGTCGATGTCGCCGACGAGCGCTCGGGCGCGGCCGAGGTCCCGCAGCGGCACGACGCGGTCGCCGTACATCGAGCGTCCGGCCTCCTCGACCACGCCGACGGCCCGCACCCCCAGCAGGCCGACGGCGACGAGGAGCGTCAACAGCACGCCGACGAGCGCGAACAGCTTCGCGCGGAGGGAGTACCGATCGAGGAGCGCAGCCATCAGCGTGACCGCTCGTGAAGAGTGCACATGCCCACCTACTCGACCGGTCGTTTGACCGCTTGAGCGTACGTGTGACGTCAATACCGTTCCCGTGTTGCCGGCGGACGCCGTCAACGCCGTTCACCTCTCACGTGCCGCGGGGCGGGCCCGGACGCAGGCGGGGCCGCGGCGTCGCCGCGGCCCCGGAGCCCGCACGGTGTCGCCCGCGCTCAGGCGGCGACGGTGAAGCGCCCCACGAGCCGCTCGAGCTCGCTCGCCGTGGCGGCGAGCTGCTGGGCGCTCGAGGAGATCTGCTGCGCCGAGGCGCTCGTCTCCTGCGTGGAGGCCGAGACCTCCTGGCTCGCCGCCGAGGACTGCTCGGCGACGGCGGCCACCTCGGCCATGTCGTGCTGCACCTGATCGGCCGAGGCGGCGATCTGCTGCACCGCGGCGGCGATCGCCTCGACCCGGCCGTTCATGTCGTCGACGGACACGCCGATGCGCGCGAAGGCGTCGCGCGCCTGCTCGACGGTCGCGGCGCCGTCCGTGGAGCGGGCGGCGCCGTCCTCGACGACGACGACGGCCTGGGCCGTCTCGGCCTGGATCTCGTCGACGAGCGTGGCGATCGACTGCGCGGCGTCCTGGGACTCCTCGGCCAGCGTCCGCACCTCGTCGGCGACGACGGCGAAGCCGCGGCCCTGCTCGCCGGCGCGGGCGGCCTCGATGGCGGCGTTCAGCGCCAGCAGGTTGGTCTGGGCGGCGATGCCGGTGATGGTCTCGACGATCCCGCCGATCTGCTCCGTCTTGGCGGCCAGCCCCTGCATGGCGGCCGTGACCTGGCCCGAGGACTCGCGGACCTGGCGCATCGCGTCGGTGGCGTGCACGACGGCGCGCTCGCCCTCGGCCGCGACCTGGCGCGCCTCGCGCGCCGCCTCGGCGGTGCGCTCGGCGGACTCCGCGCCGGTGCGGCTGGCGACGGACACCTCCTCCGTGGCGCGCTTCGCCTGCGCGACGGACTGCACCTGGCGCTCGGCACCCTGCGCGACGTCGGAGACGGCGTGGGCGATCTCGGTCACCGCGCGGCCCGCCTCGTCCGAGGTGGCCGCCATCTCCTGCGACGCCGCGGAGAGCGTCTGCGACGAGCTGGACACGGCGCCGACCAGGCCGCCGAGATCCTCGCGCGTGCGGCGGTACTCGTCGACGGACGCCAGGGTGGCGACGCGGATCGCCTCGACGTCGCGGGCCAGGTCGCCGAGCTCGTCGCTCCCCGTGACGGTGGGGGCCGGCGCGTCGGCGTGGACCTCGACGGTCAGGTCGCCGGCGGCGAGGCCGCGCAGGCCCTCCGCGAGCGGCTCGACCGCGCCGGTGCGCAGGCCGTCGACGGTGGCGCGCAGCTCGCGCACGGTGCGGACCACGCGGCGGGCGACGAACAGGCCGGCGGCGACGGTCAGGAGCAGCGCGACGCCGACGAAGCCGACGATCAGCGACCGGCGCGAGGCGTAGATGTCGGTGATCGCCTGGTCCTCGGTGGCGGCCGCGGCGGTCGTCAGGCCGTAGAGGCGGTCGAACTCGGCGCCGATCCGGGTGATCAGCGGCTTGTTCTGCTTGCTGAGCGCCTGGGCGCCGGCGTCGTCGTTGGCCGCCGCGCGGCGCACGTACTCCGCGCGGACCGGCGCGTAGGCGGCCAGGTCACGCTGCAGGGCCGCGGCGACGGTCCGCGCCTCCGCCGACGGCAGCGCCTTGGCGGCGGAGGCCACCAGCGTGTCGGTCGCCTTGACGTTGGCGGCCATGTCGCTGCGCAGGGTGGCCTGGACGGTCGGGTCGTCCTGCAGGAGCAGGTCGCGCAGGACCGTGCGGTTCTTGTTGTACGCGACCTGCGCGTTGCCGAGCTGCGCGAGCGGCGTCACGGCCTGGCCGTACATGGCGCTGGAGCGGTCGTTGACGCTGGAGAGCGCCGAGAGCGCCACGACGCCGACGACGACCAGCAGGACCAGGGCGACGGCGGGTGCTCCGAGGAGCTTCCGCGTGAGGGTGAGTCGGGGCATGCCGGCCTGATCGGCGGACTTCCCCGGACGTTGAGGGGGAGGAGTACGGATGGCCAGCGTCTGTGCCGTCGTCGTCACGGGTGGCCTGGACGGACGGTCGGCCCCGGACGCGCGAAGGCCGCGGGCGGAGCCGCGGCCTTCGTCGTGGTGGTGTGCCCGCGCCCGCCCTACTGCTGCGGACGCGGGGGTCTTGGGGGCTCCATCAGCGGGGGGAGCGGGAAGAAACGGCGCGGACGGTGTGGTGCACGGTGCTGCTCCAGTCGGTCGTCGGTGCTGCGATGAGGTCATGGAACCAGCCGAACCTTGGCGGGACGCCGGGGCGACCTTCGGGCGAGCTAAGGGTTGCCGGGCACGGCGGTAAGGCGCCCTCCGCGGGGTTCAGCAGGGGCCGCCGCGGCCGATGACCGGGGCAGACCGGTCCCCGCGCGCGGCGCGGGGACCCCGACCCGTCCCGCCGTGCGCCGCCCGCTCCTCGCCCTGCTCCTGTGCCTCGTCCCCGCGCTCGCCGCGGCGCCGGCGCACGCCGCCGACGCCGCCACGAGCGCCGCGGCGCTGCAGCGGCTCCAGGACCAGGGCGTGCGCGACATCGTCGTCCGCCGCGACCCGGGCCTCTCCGCCCGCCGGCGGGCCGCCCTGCGCGCGGACGCGGGCGCCACCCACGTCCGGGGCTCCACGCTGCCGGACGTCGAGCTGCTGCGCGTGCCGCCCGGCCGCCTGGCCGCCGCCGTCGCGACCCTGTCCGCGGACCCGGACGTGCGGTGGGCCGCGCCGAACGCCCCCGTCCGGGCCCAGACCACGGACCCGGGCTGGTCGCAGCTGTGGGGCCTCGAGAACACCGGCCAGCCCATCGCGAACGTGCGCGGGACCGCCGACGCCGACATCGACGCGCCCGAGGCGTGGACGCTCACGCGCGGCGCCGGGCAGACGGTCGCGGTCGTCGACACCGGCGCGTCGTCGTGGCACCCGGACCTGCAGGGCGCGTACTGGACGAACCCGGGGGAGTCCGGCGCGGGCCGCGAGAGCAATGGCAAGGACGACGACGGCGACGGCTACGTCGACGACGTGCACGGCTGGGACTTCGTCGGCCACGACGCCGATCCCGCGGACGGCAACGGCCACGGCACCCACGTGGCCGGGACGATCGCGGCGCGCGCCGACAACGGCGTCGGCGTGGCCGGGGTCGCGCCGCAGGCGACCGTCCTGCCGCTGCGCGTGCTGGGCGACGACGGGACGGGCACCGACCTGGACGTGGCCGAGGCGTTCGACCTGGCGGGCCGCCTGGGCGTGCCCGTCGTCAACGCGAGCCTCGGCAGCGCCGGCCGCTCGCGGGCGCAGGAGCAGGCGATCGCCGCGCACCCGCGCACGCTCTACGTCGTCTCCGCCGGCAACGGCGGCGACGACCAGGTCGGCGACGACATCGACGCGACGCCCACGTACCCGTGCGCGTCGACCGCCGACAACGTCCTGTGCGTCGGCGCCACCGACCAGGACGACGCGCGCACGGCCTTCTCCAACTTCGGGCGGCACGGCGTCGACCTGTTCGCCCCGGGGCAGATGATCGCGTCGACCTGGCACCGCGACGCCGAGCTGTGCCCCGGCAGCGACGACTGCTACGCCTACTCGAGCGGCACGTCGATGGCGGCGCCGCACGTCGCCGGCGTCGCGGCGCTGGTGCGGTCCGCCGCGCCGGGGATCTCCGCCGCGAAGCTGAAGGCGGCGCTCATGGACACCGGGGACGCCCGGCCGGCGCTCGCCGCGATCTCGGTCTCCGGGCGGCGCGTCAACGCCGACGCGGCCGTGCACGCCGTGCTGGCGCCGGGTGGCGACGCGGACGGCGACGGCGTGCCGGACGCCGCGGACGACTGCCCGACGACGCCGAACCCCGACCAGGCCGACGCGGACGGCGACGGCATCGGCGACGCCTGCGACCCGACGCCGGGCGGCGACGTCTCGCCGCCGCCGGCGCCGGAGCCGCCCGTCGCGACGCCGCCGGTCGCCGACCCGGCGCCCGCACCGCCGACCACGCCCGTCGGCGCCCCGGCGTCGCCGGTCGCCCCGCCGGCCCCGCCGGCCGGCTCGGCGATCGCGACGCCGCGGGCTCCGGTCCTCTCCTGGGTCCGGCTCTCGCGCGGCCGCCTGACGCGCCGCCACCCGCTGACGCTGACCTTCCTGCTGGACCGCGCCGCGACCGTCCGCCTGACCGTGCAGCGGAAGGCCGGGTCGCGGTACCGGACGGCGGCCACCGTCACCGTGAAGGCCCGGGCCGGCGCGAACGCCGTCGTCCTGCGCACGCGGGTCGGCGGGCGGACGCTGCCGGCCGGGCGCTACCGCGTCCGTGCCGTGGCGGGCAGCGGCGCGCTCGTCTCGGCGGCCGCGCCGGTCGCGTTCGCCGCGCGCTGACCCGCCGACCTGCACCGGCCGCGCCGCCGGTCGCCGCGCTCAGCCCGCCGCCACGCGGTAGGTCAGGTGCGTGCAGACGGGGGAGACCTCGACCGCCGTCTGCTCTAGCCGCACGCGGCCCACGCCGGCGAACAGCGGCGTGCCGGCCCCGAGGATCTCGGGCGAGACGTGCAGGCGCAGCTCGTCGAGCAGGCCGTCGCGCAGGCACGACCCGACGAGCGCGCCGCCGCCCATGACGAAGACGTCGCGGTCCCCGGCCGCCGCGCGCGCCCGCTCGATCGCCGCCGCCGGGCCGTCGGTGACGAACGTGAAGTCGTGGCTGTCCGCCAGGCGGTACGCGTCGGGCGCTCGGCGCGTGACGACGAAGAACGGCGGCCGGGCGTCCAGGTCGGCGCCGTACCCGCGCTCGGCGCTCCACGTGCCGTCGACCGTGTCGAACGTGCGGCGGCCCATCAGGACCGCGCCGGACGCGGCGGCGTGACGTTCGATCACGCCGCGGTCGACGGGGTCGTCGCTTTCGAGCGCCCAGGCGTGCAGCCCCTCGGCGTCGCGGCCCAGACCGTGCTCCAGGTCGGCGCCGGGACCGGTCACGTAGCCGTCGAGCGAGATCGTGATGTCTCCGATGACGCGGGTCATGCCGTTCAGACCGGCCGGACGGCCGGAGCTCATCGGTGCGGGGGCGCCCCGCAACGACGAAGGGCCCGCGGTGCGGGCCCTTCGATCCTCGGAGTCGGGGAGACAGGATTTGAACCTGCGACCGCCCGGCCCCCAGCGCCCGTGGCCGGGTTCCGATGAGTTGAAATCCCCGCAGTCATCGCGGTTTGAGAGTCCCGAGTTTCGCTCGGAACCGTGTCGAATCGCTCACCTCGGACCCCGACTTGGACCGACACCCGTGCTGTTGGAGCGATCGCTCCGGAGCTGAACACCAGCGCAGGAACCGAATCCCTCTACCTAACGAAGACGTAGGCGATCAACGGTCACTGGGAGGGAGAAGTCGCGTGCCGATGAACGCGAGCTGACGGCAGAACTCCAGCAGATCCGTCGGCGGCCGTTGCGGGGCACGGTGCTCCGTCAGCAGCGTGGAACATCCGGCGACAGCGAGCTCGAGGGCGGGAACGTTCCCAGCTGCGATCGCGCCTGCGATTGCGCCGATGAGCGCGAAGCCGGACTCATCGAACACGGAAGCCTCTTGTCTTCTGACAGACAAGAGGGCGTCGGCAACAGCGGCGGTCCAGAATTTCGTGCTTGACGTCATGCAGGACATGAGGGTTTCGCCGGCCGAGTTTCGCCCCCGGGCGCCAACCATTTAGGATTTCGCGCCCGTTCTCGCTAGGCGGTTGTGGTCTCCGCGCTAGTGGGCTGCGCCTGAATGCCTCCATGTCGAAGGACGAGTTCGATCTCAAGCCCGAGCAGCGCGCCCGTCGCCGTATCGACGAGCAACTGACCGCTGCCGGCTGGAAGGTCGTCAAGTACAAGGACGTCGATTTCCTCTCCGACGACCCGCAGGCAGTACGGGAGTTTCCGACGGCGCTCGGCCCTATGGACTACGCGCTCGTCGTGGACGGCAAGGTCGTCGGCGCGGTGGAGGCCAAGCCGGAGGGCGGCGCGACGTTCGCCGTCGAGACCCAGGCCGACCGCTACGCCGACGGCTTCGAGCAGCTCGTCAAGACCAAGGGCGTCCCGCGCTACGCCGATCGGCTGCCGTTCTTCTACATCGCCGACGGCACCACCACACTGTTCACCAGCCGCAAGGACCCGGTGCGCCGGCCACGGCAGGTCTTCCATCTCCACCGGCCCGAGACACTGAAGGACTGGGCGCTGGAAGAGCACTCGCTCCGCGCGCGCCTACGGCAGATGCCGGTTCTTAACCAGGACGGCATGCGTCTCATCCAGCCGGTTGCGGTCAAGGGGCTGGAGCAGTCGCTGCGCGACGACCGGCCTCGGGCACTGATCGGCATGACCATGGGTGCCGGCAAAACGTACGTCGCAGCCGCCGAGACCTACCGGCTCCTGCGCTTCGCGGGCGCCAAGCGCGTTTTGTTTCTGGTCGACCGCATCTCGCTCGGCAAGCAGGCGCGCGACGAGATGGTCGCCTACGTCTCCCCCGACGATCAGCGCCGCTTCGGCGACGACTTCGTGATTCAGCTGCTGTCAGCCAAGGACCCGAGGATCCGCGGGTCGTCGAACGTCGTCATCACCACCATCCAGCGCCTGTACGCTGCGCTTCGCGGCACGAGCGAGCAGGAGTCCGACGACGAGGCATTCGACGAGTCGAGCTCGTTCGAGCTGAAGACCAGCGGCCCGCCCATCGAGATTGCCTACCAGCCGACCGTCCCCATCGAGGCATTCGACTTCGTCTGGATCGACGAGTGCCACCGGTCCATCTACGGGCGCTGGGGCCAAGTGCTCGACTACTTCGATGCCTTTCAGATCGGCCTGACTGCAACTCCTACGGCGACGACGATCGGCTATTTCCACGAGAACCTGATCGCCGACTACGACCACGACCAGTCCGTCAAGGACGGCGTCAACGTGGACCAGCAGCTCTACCGCATCGACACCAAGGTCGGCACGGGCGGCGCGCAGATCGGCGCGGGGAGCTGGGTACAGGTCCGCGACAAGCTCACCAGGAAGGTCGACTCCAGAGAACTCGACGACGACTTCGGATACGACGAGAAGCAGCTCGACTACGGCGTCGTCAACCCGAGCCAGATCCGCACGGTGATCAAGGCCTTCAAGGATAAGATCACGACTGAGATCTTCCCTGGCCGTGATGTCGTGCCGAAGACCGTCTTCTTCTGCAAGAACGACCAGCACGCCGACGACGTCCTCAAGGTCATCCGCGAGGAGTTCAGCGAGGGCCAGGACTTCGCGAAGAAGATCACCTACAAGGTCGAAGGCAACGTCGAGGACCACATCCAGGCGTTCCGCAATGATCCGCACTTCCGCATCGCGGTCTCGGTCGACCAGATCGGGACCGGCACAAACGTGAAGAGCATCGAGTGCCTGGTCTTCATGCGGCGCGTCGGCTCACGAACGCTGTTCAATCAGATGCGCGGCCGCGCGGTGCGCAAGATTAAGCCCGACGACTTCTGGGCGGTCACCCCGGGCGCGCGCGAGAAGAACCAGGTCAAGGACCACTGTGTCCTCATCGACTGCGTTGCCCTGACCGACGACGACCGCGTTCTCAACGAGTCGCGGCCGATGGATCGCTCACCGTCGACGCCGCTGGAGAAGCTGCTCGACGACATCCGCCTCGGCGTCGCCACCGACGACACACTGTCCACAGTCGCCGTGCGGCTGATCCGGCTGGACAATCGGTTCACCGACGCGCAGAAGGACGAATTCGAGCAGGTGGCCGGCACGTCGCTGCACAGCATCGCCGTCCGACTCAAGAACGCTGCCGATCCCGACGTTCAGCTCGCCGCAGCCCAGACCGCCAGCGGCTCGTCCGAGCCGTCAGACGAGGAACTCGCAGCTGCTCGAAGGTACCTTCTCAACGCAGCGACCGTTGAGCTTCGCGACTCGGACATCCGCGACAAGCTCATGGAACTAAAGACCGAGACCGAGCAGCTGATCGACACCGTCAATCTCGACGAGGTCATCAGCGCCGGCTTCGTCGACTCAAACGCAGCCAAGGAGGCCGTTGCCTCCTGGCGCCAGTTCATCGACGAACACGCCAACGAGTACCTGGCCATCAAGGCGTACTACTCGCAGGCATTCGCACAGCGCCCGAGCCTCAAGGACCTCAAGGACCTCGCCCGTGCGATCGCCAAGCCACCTCTCAGCCTGAGCCCTGAACGGATCTGGCAGGCCTACGAGGCGATCGAGGCCTCCCGTGTCAGAGGACACGGCGGCAAGGCGACCACTGACCTCGTGCGCTTGATCCGTTTCACGCTCGAACAGGAAGACGAGCTGCTCCCGACACGGAAGATCGTCGAGCAGCGCTTCCAGTGGTGGCTCGAAGAACAAGGCGGCGAGGCGAAGTTCACGCCGGAGCAGCTGCGCTGGCTGCACGCTCTAAAGAACCACATCGCGGCCAGCATGAACTTCGACCCGACTCAGGACTACGACATGACGCCCTTCTACGAAGAGGGCGGGAAGCTAGGTGCCTTTGCGCTGTTCGGCGATCAGCTCGATGCCGTAGTCGCAGAACTCAACGAGAAGCTGGTGGCTTTTTGATGTCCGACGGCGGCGTGCTACCTGACGGTTGGCGACTCGTCCGTCTTGGCGAGTGCGGGTCGTGGGCGGGCGGTGCGACCCCGTCGAAGCGGGAGGAGCGCTACTGGACCAACGGTGATGTCCCGTGGGTGAGCCCAAAGGACATGACCAGCACCGTGCTACGCGCGAGCCAGGACCGGATCACCGCGGAGGCAGCCGCAAGTACAAGCGCGAAGACACTCCCTGCCAACAGCATCGCGCTAGTTGTGCGCTCGGGCATCCTGGAGCACTCACTGCCGGTAGCACTAATCCCTTTCCCAGCGTCCTTCAATCAGGACATGAAGGTGCTAACGCCGGCGGAGTGGCTTTCTCCTGACTGGGCGCTGTGGGCGGTCCTCGGCAATCGAGACGAGATCCTAAAGCAGTGCAGCAAAGACGGGGTCACGGTCGCGAGCATCGACACTCGCGCACTCATGAATTTCAAGATCCCGGTTCCACCTCTCGATGAGCAGCATGCGCTAAGCGAACGCCTTTCCGAACTCCTGGGCGCGGTGGAGGATGGTGAGCGAGAGTTCGACGCGGCTCTCGGGTCCTTGGACGACTTCGAGGCGTCGCTGATAACGGCAGGCTTTGGAGGCCGCTTGGAGTCGATGGATGCGACGCTGCGTGACGCGCTTAAGAACGCTGCCGTTCGTCCACTGAGCGATGTCGCAGACATTCAGTACGGATACACTGCCTCGGCTACCACCGAACCGGTGGGTCCCAAGTTTTTGCGGATCACCGACATTCAGGACAACCGGGTCGATTGGGATCTCGTGCCGTACTGCGACGGAACCGAGGTCGACACGGCGCGCTATGGACTCACGCCCAGCGACATCGTCTTCGCACGAATCGGTGCTACGACGGGCAAGAGCTACCTCGTAGATAAGGACGTTCCTTCCGGGACCGTCTACGCCTCCTACCTGATCAGAGTTCGCGCTAGCGAGGACCTCGACCCCTACTTCCTCGCTCTGTACTTCCGTAGCAGCGCCTACTGGAGCTATGTCTTCTCAAAGCGCCAGGGAATCGGCCGACCAGCCGTTAACGGCAGCGTGTTGGGCGGGCTTCAGGTCCCAGTGCCATCGAAGGATGCGCAACGAGCCCTCGCGACGGTTCTGGCGTCGCAGCTCTCGGCTATGGGAGTCGCCTCGGCCGAGATCAAGCGTCAGCGTCGCGCCACGCAAGATCTTCGGTGGGCGATTCTCAAGGCCGCGGTTGCGGGCAAGTTGAGACCTCGCGACGGCGACGCGCTACCGAAGAACTCTCGTACGTTCGAGCTTGCGAGGTAGTCATGAAGCAGCCCATGAACGACCATTCCCGCGCCCTCGTCGACAAGCTCTGGGCCTACTGCAACATCCTCCGGGATGACGGTCTGTCCTACGGCGACTACGTCGAGCAGCTGACTTACCTGCTGTTCCTGAAGATGGCTCATGAGCGCACGCAAGCGCCGCTGAACGAGCCGTACCGCCTTCCCGGCGGTTTCGACTGGCCGTCGCTCCTTGGCAAGAGCGGCCCCGCGCTCGAAGCGCACTATGTCGCGACCCTCGGCGAACTCGGCAAGCAGCCCGGGCTTCTCGGGCTCATCTTCCGCAAGGCGCAGAACCGCATCCAGGACCCGCAGAAGCTCCGCCGGCTGATCGTCGACCTGATCGACCAGGAAACGTGGATGGGCGTCGACGCCGACATCAAGGGCGACGCGTATGAAGGACTCCTGGAGAAGAACGCGGCGGACACGAAGTCGGGTGCTGGCCAGTACTTCACGCCTCGCGCGCTGATCCGCGCGATGGTTGACGTCATGCGCCCGCGCCCGGGCCAGACGATCGGAGACCCGGCCAGTGGCACCGGCGGGTTCCTGCTCGCAGCGCATGAGTACATCGCGTCGCACTTCGAGCTCGACCGCGACGAAAAGCTGTTCCTGCGGGACCACACCTTCCGCGGTACGGAGATCGTCGACAACACCGCCCGCCTCTGCGCGATGAACCTCTTCCTGCACGGCATCGGCGGCAGCGACATCAACGCCACGCCGCCGATCGAGGTCCGCGACGCGCTACTGATGCCGCCCTCCGACAAGGTCGACATGGTCCTCGCCAACCCACCGTTCGGCAAGAAGAGCTCCGTGACATTCGTCGGCGAGCACGGGCGTGCGACGAGCGAGGATGAGTCGGTCTCCCGCCAGGACTTCTGGGCGACGACCTCCAACAAGCAGCTGAACTTCCTCCAGCACATCGTCTCGATGCTCAAGATCGGCGGCACGGCGGCTGTCGTCTTGCCAGACAACGTGCTGTTCGAGGGCGGGGCCGGCGAGACCATCCGTCGGCGGTTGCTTCAGGAGTGCGATGTCCACACGATGCTGCGACTGCCGACCGGCATCTTCTACGCGCAAGGCGTCAAGGCGAACGTGCTCTTCCTGGAGCGTCGCGCGCCCTCGACCGAGCCGGCGACCAAAGCCGTCTGGGTCTACGACTTCCGCACGAACCAGCGTTTCACCTTGAAGACGCGGACTATGAAGCGGCCGGACCTCGATGACTTCGTCGCCGCCTACAAGCCCGGCGAGCTTCCGACCCGCCGCGTCGAGAGCGAGTGCTTCAAGCGCTGGACGTACGAGGAGATCGCGTCCCGCCCAGGTTTCAACCTTGACGTGTGGGCGGACGTGGTCGACGAGTCGGTCACCGACCCGTCGCAGCTGCCGCCGCCCGACGTGATCGCGCAGCAGATCATCGAGAATGCCACCGCCGGCATCGAGGCCTTTGCCGCGGTCGCCGCCGAGCTTGCGCAGCTGAGCGCCAACGGCGACGACCGCGACGAGGACGCGGTCGAAGCTCTGCTGGAGCACGAGTAGTGGCGACAGCCGGCCGGCCCGCGTCGTTGCTCTTCGAGCTTCCAGGGGACAAGGCACAGACAACGCCTCAGCCCATCGCGCCCGGTTCTTTCGCCGACCTTGGGATCCTTGAGGTCCAGCACATCGAGCGGTGGCTCGCGGCGGAGCCGCGCGTCCTCGGCGAAGAGTTGCTCGTCATCACGACGGAGTTCGCTGGCTTCGACAAGACGAAGGAGCGTTCGGACATCCTTGCGCTCGACGTGGCCGGCCAGCTCGTCGTCATCGAGCTCAAGCGCGACACGTCAGGCGCTCGTCAGGATCTTCAGGCGCTCAGATACGCGGCGTTCTCGTCGAATCTGACGCTCGATGACCTCCTGGAGATGTACACGCGACACCATGGGTCGCCGAGCGCCCCGGTGAGTCGCGATGACGCGATGGCCGCGTTCGAGCAGCACGTCAGCGAGGGCTCTCTCGACGGCATCGACGACGACGTCCGCCCACGCATGATCCTGGTCGCGAAGAGCTTTCAGTCGGAGGTCACCGCCACCGTGCTCTGGTTGCGAGAGGCATGGCGGATGGACATCAGCTGTGTCCAGCTGGTTCCGTACATGGTCAACGGGAACCTGTTGCTCACTTCTTCGGTTCTGATCCCGCTCCCGGAGGCCTCCGAGTACGTGATGCAGCGCGAGGCCAAGCGCGCGAAGGCGCAGAGCGAGCAGAAGGTGGATTGGGCAAAGGCCTATGAGATCATGGCCCGTATTCCGCCCGGTCGTTGGATGAGCTATCAAGACCTCGCAGTTGCTGCCGGAGGTACGGCCCGGGGCGGGTTGCCTGTCGGCCAATACCTGGCCAAGGCCACCGACCTCCCGCCGAACTGCGTCCATCGGGTGCTTCGCAAGACCGGCCAGGTGTCGCCGAGCTGGGCAGGCGACATCGGCGGCCCGGAGGAGGCACGCGCACTCTTGGAGTCAGAAGGTCTGACGTTCGACGCTCGCGGCCGAGCCGACGCGACTAAGCGCTGGAGCCCCATTTCGTGAGCTCCGATGGCTCCATGAAGCGACCGCCGAGCCAAATCGGCGAGTTCCGTCTGGAGGACGTGGTCTTCCGCGTGGCCGACGCGACGCGCTCGCTCGGCCTCGAGGAAGGCACGGACCTCCTTCTTCAGCTCATCTACCTGCGCTGGGCGACTGAGCGCGATCAGCGTGACGGAGGCTGGGATGCCCTGCGCGATCAGCTCACGATGAGTCGGCAGCCCGAGCAGATCCTCGATCGCGCGCTCGAAGAGCACGTCCCGTTCTGGCGAGGCCACTACAAGTCGGTCGCCGAGGACGGCGGCCACGCGCTGCGCTTCAGTGTCGACGCCCTCAACGCATGGCCGCTCGGCCCTGAGCCCACGGCCATGCGAGATGAGTTGCACGGCGCGTTTGAGGCAGTTCTGCGCATCCGCTCGCAACGCCTGAGCCGGGCGGGCATGGAAAGCGAAACGCCAGGAAGTGCGGCACGTCTCATGGCTGCGCTACTGCCAGCCGGCGCCAGCCTCCTCGATCCCGCGTGCGGTATCGGCAGCACGCTGCTCGCTGCGGCGTCCCACGCAGCCGCGCAAGGCGGTCACCTCGGCCTTCATGGGTGGGAGCTGAACTCGACGACTGCGGCACGGGCCAGGATGCGGTTCGAGCTAGCCGGGTTCCCGTTCGAAGTTCACGTCGGCGATGCGATCGCCGACATGCAGCGCTCCTCGCGGTTCGACTCCATCGTGGTGCAGCCGCCGTGGGGCCTGAAGCTCGCTGACCACCAGTGGCACTCGATGCCGGACCTACCGTTCGGGAAGCCGGGCCGATCTTCAGCTGACTTCGTCTGGCTGCAACTCGCTCTTGGCGCCTTGGCCCCGCACGGACGCGCGGTCGCTCTCATGCCGCAGTCCACGCTGCTGCGAGGGCACTCGGAAGGGCAGATCCGCGAGGGTATGCTCCGTGACGACCTCGTCGAGGCGATCATCACACTGCCCGCCGGCGTGGTCCCGGCCGCCTCCGTCGCCAGCTGCGTCTGGATTCTGCGACGCCACGCCGAGCCTGCGACGGCCGGCAAGGTGCTCCTGATCGACGCCACGTCTCTCGTCGAGCACCAGCGCGCTCGGGTGGAACTGCCCGCAGAGGGCGTCGAGTTGGTCGCTGCAACGGTGGAGCGTTGGCGCCGCGGCGAAGCTCCAGACGCGCCGGCGCACATCGCGGCGGTAGCCGATGTTGAGACGGTCTTGGAGCCGGGCGGGCTGCTGCCAGTGCGCCATGTCGAGCCTGCGCCCGTCCAGCGTCCGGTTCGACCGGCGCCACCGCGGCGACTCCTCACCGAGATTCGCGCGGAGAACTTCAAGTCGTTCGGCGAGCAGCAGCGCGTACGCGCAGCGCCGATCACGCTGGTGTACGGGCCGAACTCGGCCGGGAAGTCCAGCTTGCTTCAGAGTCTGCTGCTGCTCAAGCAGTCCCTCGCCGCGCAGTCCTTGGTCACGCAAGGTGAGCTCACGGACGCCGGCAGCTTCGCGGGTGCAGTTCATAGGCACGACCTCGACCGAACGCTCAGCATTGGAGTGGAGTTCGGTGCGTCGGACCGCTGGGATGTCGCTGATGGCGTTCCCGACCCAGCGCTCATCCGCTCTGCTGATTTCAGTTTCCGCGCAGACGGATCTGGGCTTCCGCAGCAGGAGGCGCTGCTGCTCGGCTTCGGCGATTTTCGTCTGCCGCTCAGCGCAATTGACAACGAATCCGGCGACACCGACCGCGCGCTCGCCATCGAGCTCGATGATCTGGCACCGGTGTTCGACGGCGTGGCAGAAGGCACATTGCTGTACCCATTCGACAGCCGCCAAAGCCCTGCCGAAACCGAGGAAGAGGAACAGCGCCGGCTCCGGTCCCGTCGCCAGAACGGCAAGCGTGCGCTGAAGCTGCTGCGAGACGCGGGCATGACGCGTGTGCCGGCCATCCGCGAGGGCTTGCTCCCCAGTGCCAGAGCGAACCTCGACCCGGTCGTGGCTCACCTCGCTGGGGCGGCGGGGCGCGACCCCGGCATCGTCAACTCGTACGTCAACCGGTCGATGCAGCTTGTCGCCGGCATGTCGGAAGAGCTGCGCCGGCTGCTCGATGAGCTCTCGTACCTCGGCCCGCTGCGCTCGCCGCCCCAGCGCTTCTACAACCGTGCTGCGGCGGCTGCCGGCGCCGGCGCCGCAGGGGAGCACATTGCGCTCCACCTGTTCGACAACTCATCAGAGGTCGTGCAGGTCAACGCGTGGCTGGCGTTGCTGGAAGTGCCGTACACGCTCAAGGTCGTCCCCGTCATCGCCAGTGGCTCGACAGCCGTCGTTGGAGATCTCGTCGCCATCGTGCTCACGGACCTTCGCTCGAAGGTCGAAGTCAGTCCGGCGGACGTCGGGTTCGGCATCAGTCAGGTCCTCCCCATCGTCGTGCAGCTGCTGGCGACGCAGGACAGCGTCATCTGCATCGAGCAGCCGGAGATCCATCTGCACCCAGGCCTTCAGGCGAAGCTGGGAGACCTGCTCATCGAGGCCACGTCGGACGAAGGCCGGGCAAACCAGGTTCTCATCGAGACACATAGTGAGCACCTGATCCTGCGCCTGCAACGGCGCATCCGCGAAGGCGCCCTCGACGCAGACCGCGTGTCCGTCGTGTACATCGAACAGCGAGAGGACGGCCAGGCGCGAGCGCTTCAGCTCCGCCTCGACGGGGACGGCGACTTCCTCGACGAGTGGCCGCAGGGCTTCTTCGAGGAGCGGCTCGATGAGCTGTTCGGAGGCGCCGAGTGATCGCGCGGATGTCCCTGGCGCCGGGAGCGCTCGGCGACCTGAGCGATCAGCTGCCGCCTGCGGCCGCCAAGGCTCAGCACGAGACGCTGATCCGGGCGATCGAAGCTCACGGTCTCCTCGTCTTCACCAGCCCCGACGAAGAGAGGGAGCTCCTCCTGGCCGCTCGCGGAATGGGAACTGCTCCGCCTGGCGTGAGGAACCGCTGGCTGACGGTGCTAGAGGAGTTGAAGAAGCGCAAGCGGCTGACCTACTTCGCGCCGCCTGTCGCTGAACGGCTCGGCGCAGTCACCGGAATGGATGAGCTGCGACAAGTCTGGGGTCGTCGAGCCCAAGTTGCCGTCCTCCCGGACGGACAAGCCGCCGCGCTCGGCGTCGACGGCTCTGGCCTGTACCGCGACGCCCAATCGAATCTGGAAGTTGCCGCCGCGCACAGTGCGGCCTACTGCAACACGTTGGACGCGCTGCGTGAGCTCGCCGATCGTGGGGTCCTCGAACATGGCGCTTCGCGCGACGACTTCTTCAAGCAGGTTCTTCTGCCCGTTGCCCTTCTCTCTCGGCGGGTCGTTGTCGTCGATCAGTACCTGTTCGGCAACGTTTGCTGGCATCACGACAACCGGCCGAGATCGGCGCGCTGGGACTCTGAAGCCGTCGTGTGGCTCTTGCGATGGCTCGACCGAGTCCTGCAACCGGGCGCCGAGGTCGTGCTCATGGGCGCGAGCGGTGGCCAGCGCAACCCTCGCGACGCGGCCGACGCAGCCGCGATGATCACCGATCTCTGGCAACCGGCCGCCAACGGCCAGATCGCAAGGGTCGACGTAGTCACGGGCCCATGGAGGCAGGGCGACGTGCGAATGCCTCACGATCGGCACATCCGCTTCAGCGCGGGTGCCGCTGTAAAATCCCTGCCTGGATTCGATCGCCTTGGCCGGTCAACGGTGCAGGACGAAGATGGGATGGGTTGGCAGTACCACTGGAAGCCGTCTTCGCTCAAGGAGATGCGCGAAGCCGAGAAGCGAATCGAGGACGGGCGGCAGTCGACCACGGCCAGCGTCCTCAGCCGCGGCACTCTACGCGCCGCAGCCTGAAACCAGCCACGCCGCGACGCTCGCTTCGTTGGCGCCGCGACACCGGAGACGCGTGACCTGAAAGCGCCCGGATGGCGAACCTTCGGCCGACCGGAGCATTGACAGCTACATCAGCGCGCTCGCGGAGCCCGACCGCTGTCGTTGGCCCCGCTACCGCAGACCAGCCGTCAGCATCGTTTCCTGGACGGCCGGCGGGACATCGTCCGTCAGTCGCAGCGTTCGAACAGCTCGCCGAGGTTCTGCCACAGCAGCCGACGGAGAGCCAGCTCGTTCATTCCCCACGCATGCATCAGCGCCCGCTCCGTGGTCCCGACCGCAGCTCGCTTGCTCGCAGCTGGGTCCGAGCGCCGCGAGTACGGAGACTCCGTCTCAGTGAGAACGCGTTCCGGCGGCAGCAGGGAAGCGCTTTCGGACGCCTGATCTCGGCGCCGTTGATCGAGAAGAAGCAGCCGAGCTCGATGGCTTCCTCGGTCTGCTTCTCGCTCCCGCGCCACCAATGAAGAATGGGCGCGCTGCTCGGCTCTCACGAAGAGCGTCGAGCACGGGCTCGGACGCGGCAACGCTGTGAATGGTGGTCGGTCGTGGACGCGCGTCCACGACCTCCAGGACTGTCCGAGCACCCGTTTCTGCGAGTCGAGGTCCGCCTTCGACTTGCCATCGAGCCCGACCTCCCTAACGAAGCATCCCCTCGACCGCTTCACTGAAGGCGGTCTGATCGAACGCGGCGATCTCCGACGCCAGTCCGGATGAACTCCCACACCCCAGACGTCTTGGTGACCTTCCCGCCGTCGAGCGGTGTGCCGAGTTGTGGGTGGGCGAAGACCAGGTCGTCGTCGGCGGTGTAGATCGATCGCTTGAACCAGGCGTCGAACTCGGCCGTGACGCGGTTGGCCATCGGGACGGAGCGGCGGGTCGAGAGGTCGAACTTACCGCGGCCGCCGAAACTCGGTGCGGCGCCAGGTCCGGCCGACGCGGATGGGTTGGACGGGCCAGCCGACGTCTCGCCATCGGAGGCCGGGGAGCTGGCCTTGGCGGAGGCCGGGGCAGGCGGCGGTGAGGACGAGGACTCGGAGCACGGGTCCGAGGGCGTCGGGTGGTGGTGGCGGTGCTGGGCCTGGGCGGCCGGCTCGGTACGGCGCCGGCGTGCGAACGACGACCTCGTTCGGGATCGCTCTGAGGGCCGCCTCGAGCTCTTCGAGGGTGAGGAAGCGCAGGTCCGGGTCGGTGTCGCGGACGTGACGCGGTCTCGCAGCCCGGCGGACGGGGCTGTCGGTGGCCCACTCGAGGTCGATCGCGTGCTCGAACACGCCGCAGAGGCGCTTCAGCGTGTTCGCGGCGGTCTTCGGCACCAAACCGTGCGAGAGGAGTCGTGCGCTCATCGCCTCGACGTCGCGGCGGTGGACCTTACTCAGGACCATCGCTCCGATTGCCGGGCCGAAGTGGTGGCGCTGGGCGGCGCTGAGGGTCTGGATGTAGCTGCGACTGACGCCCTGGGCGCGCTCGTGCTCGATGAGTGCGAGCGCCCCATCGTTGATCGTGTAGCGGGCGGCGGCCTTCGGGTTCGGCGAGACCTCCTGGGCGAGCACGATCTTGCGCAGCTGCGCCTCGGCTTCGCGGGGGGTCAGTCCGGTGTTCGTTCCGGGGCGCGGATCGGGCCGATGCGGCGTGACAGGCGCCGGCCGTTAGGCAGCCGCCAGCGGCCGCACCAAGTGCCGTGCTTCTGCAATAGCGAGCCGGTGCCAAGGCGGCGTGGCGGTCATCGGTGTTCCTGAACTCTCAGCCAGGCCTCGATGCTCGAGGGGGGTAGCGGTAGTAGCGGCCGACCGGGATGTGTGGGATGCGGTTGGCTCGGGTCTCGGCTTAGAACCCGGCGACGGTGACGCCTAGCCAGGCGGCGATGTCAGCCGCAAGGAGGCGCGCCTCAGAGCCAGTCGGCGGACGCGGGAAGCGGCGGGCGGGCGTGAGCGGCAGCTGTTCGTCCATGCCCTCCAAGTCGCCCAGCACGCACGAGTCCCCGGGTCAAGCTGGACCCCGCCGCAGTTGCGGGGGCGCCCCGGAACGACGAAGGGCCCGCGGTGCGGGCCCTTCGTTCCTCGGAGTCGGGGAGACAGGATTTGAACCTGCGACCGCCCGGCCCCCAGCCGGGTGCGCTACCAGACTGCGCCACTCCCCGAGGACGGTGAAGAGTACCGGAGCCGGGCGCCGCGCGACCGCTCCCTGCGGTCGGCGGCGTCCACGCGGGTCGCGCCGGGCGGCGCGACCCGCGGGCGGACTACTCCATCACCAGCGGCACGCCGGCGCCGGGCTCGCCGGCGTCCTGCTCGGCCGGCTTGTCCCGCCACAGCGCCATCGCGAGCGCCGGCAGGAACGCGAGCGCCAGCAGGATCAGCGCCCAGACGAACGTCGACGAGAACGCGTCGGCCAGGGGCTGCGCGACGGCGGTGCGCTGCGCCTCGCTCATGCCGTGCACGGCGTCGAAGCCGCCGCCACCGCCGGCGGCGCCGCCGAGCTGGTCCTTGATGTTCGACGCCAGGATCACGGAGAGGATCGCGGTGCCGATCGACGCGCCGGACTGGCGGATGATGTTCATCGCCGTGCTGGTGCGGGCGATCGCCTGCGGCGGGACGGCCTGCATCGCGGCGGTCATCGTCGGCATCATCGACATGCCCATGCCCAGGCCCAGCACGAAGCTGAAGCCGCCGAGGAGCCAGTACGACGTGTCTGCGTCGACGAAGGCGAAGGGGGACAGGCCGACGACGATCAGCGGGATGCCGACGGCGGCGAACCGGCCGGGGCCGAAGCGGTCCGTCAGGCGGCCGGCGATCGGCATGGTCAGCATCGACCCCAGGCCCTGTGGGACGAGCAGCAGGCCGGCCTGCAGCGCCGTGTCGCCGCGGACGGACTGGTAGTAGAGCGGCACGAGCAGCAGCGAGCCGAAGAACGCGATCGAGAAGAGCATGAACGTGCCCGCGGCCGCGCCCGCCCGGCTGTGCGTGAACAGCCGGATGTCGATCAGCGGGTTCTCGCTGCGCCAGGAGTGCCACAGGAAGGTCGCCACGAGGAGCGCGCCGGCGGCGGTGGGCAGCCACGACTTCGTCGCGCCGAAGCCGTCGCTGGCGGACTCGGCCAGGCCGAAGATCGCCAGCGTCAGGCCGGGGGAGAGCAGCAGCAGGCCCAGCCAGTCCATGCGGTGGGCGGGCTGCGGCTCGTCGCGCTCGAGCACGCGCAGGGCCAGGACGAAGGCGATGATCCCGATCGGCAGGTTGATGAAGAAGATCCACCGCCACGAGACGTCGTCGACGAGCCAGCCGCCCAGGACGGGGCCGGCGATCGGGGCGATCAGCATCGGCACGCCGAGCGCGCCCATCACGCGGCCCATGCGGTGCGGGCCGGCCTTCTTGGTCATGATCGTCATGACCGCGGGCATGATCATGCCGCCGCCGATGCCCTGGAGCACGCGGAAGCCGATGAGCGACCCGGCGCTCCACGCCAGGCCGGACAGCACGGAGCCGCCCACGAACAGGGCGAGCGACCACAGGTAGATGCGCTTCGTGCCGAAGCGGTCCGACGCCCAGCCCGTCACGGGGATGACGGCGGCGAGGGCGAGGGTGTAGCCCGTGACGACCCACTGGATCGTCGTCAGGGAGGAGGAGAAGTCCGACGCGAGGCGGTCGATCGCGACGTTGATGACGGTCGTGTCGAGGATCGACATGATCGCGCCGAGCATCACGACGCCCGCGACGATCCACGTCTCGCGGTCGATCGCGTCGGAGGCCGCGGGCGGCGCCGCGGCGGCAGGGGGAGAGGCCATGCGGAGAAGAATACAGCGACAGAAAGTTTTCTCTCGATGTAGATTCGTCCAGAGTGCGAACGCGCCAACACCGTTCGCCTGCGCGGGCGGGACGGACGCGGGCCGGCGCACGCGAACGGACGCCCGCGGGCCCAGGCGGGCGGAGCAGACGGGCCGCGGATGGACGACGCCGCGACCGCCGAGGTGCCTCGACACGGCCGTGCGCCGTCGGCGCGATGATGGAGGGGATGACCGTCTACGTCGACGACGGCTTCGTCCGCGGCGACTGGGGCCGGTGGACGGGCGGGGGCCACCTGCAGGCGGACGCGACCGAGGAGCTGCACGCGTTCGCGGCGCGGCTGGGCCTGCGGCGGGCGTGGTTCCAGCACAAGCCGGGACGGCCGTGGCACGACCACTACGACCTGACGCGCGAGGGCCGCGAGCGGGCGATCGCCCTGGGGGCCGTGCCCGTCAGCTGGCGCGCGGCGGCGCGGCGGAACATGGCGGCGCGGCGGGCGCACCGTGCGGCAGACTCCGAGGCGGCCGACCGATCCCGCCCGGAGCGCAGATGACCGCCATCGACCCGTCCCCGACCAGCCGTACCCCGGGCCGCGCCGCCGCCGCGGTCGCCGGCGGGGCGCTCGTCCTGGCCGTCGCTCGCGAGCTGCGCACGCCGCGCGCCCGTCGCACCTGGCACGGCCGCGTGCTCGGCGTCGTGCCGTACGACCTGCGGCCGCCTACGCTGGCCCGCGTCCGCGGGACGATGTGGCAGCCGGACCGCCGGTCGCCCCTCGTCCCGCGCGCGTTCGGCGTGGGGTGGATCCTCAACCTGGCCGCACCCCTGGCGCTCCTGCGCCGCCGCTGACCCCGCCGCGCTCCGGCGGAGGGCCGCGCGTGATCCGGGCGTGCCGCTCCCGTCCGCACGGCGCCCCTGCACCCCGGCGCTTCCTACCGTCCGTAGGACGTTCACGCGTTCGTCACTTCCCGCGCGGCACGGGCGGCGATCCTTGGACGCCGCATGCGCGCGACACGGATCACCCGTCGGACCCTCGTCGGCGGCGCCGGCACCGTCCTGGCCGGCGCCGCCCTGACCACGCCGGCGCACGCCCGGCTGCTGACGGGCGCGCGCGGGATCGGACCGGGGGAGTTCCTCGACGGCGTCGCGTCGGGCGAGCCGGCGCCCGACGCGGTGACGTTCTGGGGCCGCGTCACGACGCCGCGCCCGCGCACCGCCGCGCGGCTGATCGTCGCCGAGGACGAGGGCCTGGGACGGGTCGTGGCGACGACCGTCGTGCCGACCTCGTCGGGGGTCGACCACACGCTGAAGGCGCGCGTCGGCGGCCTGCGGCCCGACACGCACTACTGGTACGTCTGGCAGTCGGCGACGGGGATGTCGCCCGTCGGCCGCACGAAGACGGCGCCCGATCCGGCGAGCGCGAAGGCGATCGCGATCGGCTTCTCGAGCTGCCAGCGCCTGACGCACGGCTTCTTCAACGCCCACGCGGACGCCGCGGCCCGCGACGACCTCGACCTGTACGCGTTCCTGGGCGACTACACGTACGAGTACGCGGCGGCCAAGGAGTCCGGCGGCGCGGCGGACGAGCTCGCGACGAACGACCTGGCCAGCTACCGGGCGAAGCTGCGCTTCTACCGCGCCGACCCCTACCTGCGCGAGCTGCACCGCGTCCACCCGACCGTGCACACGTGGGACGACCACGAGGTCGAGGACAACTACACGGACGGCAGGAACGGCCACCCGTTCGCGTCGCAGCGCGCCGCGGGCTACCGCGCCAGCTTCGAGTGGCACCCACGGCTGTCGGTCCCCGGCGACCGCTACCGCCTGTACCGGAACTGGCGCCTGGGCCGGCACGCCGAGCTGCTCATGCTCGACCAGCGCCAGTACCGCCGCGCCGACCAGCCCGAGGCGTTCCTGGGCCGCGCGCAGATGGAGTGGGCGAAGGCGAGCCTGTCGGGCAGCGGGGCCAGCTGGAAGCTGCTCGGCAACCCGACGATGATCACGATGCTCGGTCCGAACGGTCCGCTCGGCGGCACGTCCTTCAACACGGACCAGTGGGACGGGTACACCGCGGAGCGCGACGAGCTGCTCGGCCACATCGGCGCCGGAGGCCTCCAGGACGTCGTCTTCCTGACGGGCGACATCCACATCTTCTTCGCCAACCACCTGCCGGTCGACAGCCGGCCCGGATCGGGCAGCCCGATCGTCGCCACCGAGTACGTCGGCGGGTCGGTGACGTCGGCGGGCGTGCCCGAGTGGCTCGAGTGGCTCGGCAACGGCGCGATCAAGACGATCAACCCGCAGTTCCAGTACGTCCAGGGCGCGCGGCACGGGTGGGCCGTCCTGCGCGCCGACGCGAACGAGCTGCGCGTGGACTACCGGGCGTCGGACATCACCCGCCAGGGCGCGCCGAGCGAGACGATCGCCTCGTTCGTGCAGGCCCGCGGCGCGAACCGGCTGGAGCAGACGGCCGGGACCCGCGGGGGCGACGCGAAGGTCACGCGCGCCGGCGAGGCGGGCGCACGGAGTCAGGTCGGGGACGCGCTGACCCGCCGCCGCGACGCCGAGGCGCGCATCGCCCTGTCCGGACGCGCCCAGCCCCGCCTCGTCGAGCAGGCTGCCCGCCGCCGCACCCACCACGACGACCGCAGCCCCAGCCGCCGGAGGGCCGCCTGATGCGCCGCACCGCCCCGACCGCCGTCCTGGCCGCCGCCGGCCTGGCGCTCGCCGCCGCGCCCGCCGGGGCCGCCCCGTACGACGGGCCGACCGAGGCGCGCCCGTTCGCGGCCGTGACCGCCGAGAACGCGCCGAACCCCACCTCGCGCGAGGCCGTCCTGGACCTGGCCGGCACGACCCCCGACGCGGGCGTCCCCCGCTGCCTGGGCGACGCGAGCTTCGCCCACACCGCGTGGGCGTGGATCCCGCCGGACGAGCGGCCGCGGCGAATCAGCGTGTCGGCGACGCCGCAGGCGACGACCGGGCCGGTCACGACCGCGACCCCGGACCTGGCGCTCTTCGTCCAGCCGCTCGGCGGGACGCCGCAGTCCGCCGACGTGCGCGAGCCGGCCGCCTGCGACGGCCGCGAGATCCTGGGCGACGGCCGCGCCGACGCCAACCCGCAGGTCGACGCGGTCCTGCCCGCCGGTCGACCCGCGCTCGTGCAGGTCGGCTGGCGCGCGGGCGACCCGCTCGCGCCCGTCGTCGCCACGCTGGCGGACGAGCGCATCGACCGCCTCGCGGCGCCCGCCGGCGACGACCCCGACGCCGCGCCGCTGCTCGACGGGCCCGGCGCGTTCGAGGTGCCGCTGGGCGGCGCGACGCTCGGCGCGGGGGATCCGGCGCAGCCGGCGTGCCCGGCGCCCGCCACGGTCTGGCGGCAGGTGCGCGTGCCCGCCGGCGGCCCCTGGACCGTCTCGGGGGACGGGGACGCGAGCACCGTCACCGTCTTCGGCGACCCGCTCGCCGGCGACAGCGCGCTGGCGTGCGCGGACGGCGGGGACGGCGGCCCGCTCGCGGCCACCGTGGCGCTGTCGCGGCCCGGGCGCCTGTGGGTGCGGCTGGGCACCGACGACCCGCGCGCCGGCGCCCGCAGCCGGCTGACCGTCGTCCCGGCGGGGCCCGGCGCGGCGGGGCTCGGCGCGCCGCCGCCCGACGCCCGCCGCTCGCGCGCGGCCGACGCGCTGCTGCAGTGCACGCGCCGCCGGATCCTCCTGACCGGTGCGCGCCGCGCCGGGCGGGATCGGATGCTCCTGCGCGGCGCCGCCGGCGGCGCGGCCGCCGGCCGGCGCGTCCTGGTGCGGCGCGTCGGCGCCAAGGCGGTGGTCGCCCGCGCCGTCGTCGGGACGGACGGCACCTTCGTCGCCCGGCTGCGCGCGCCGCGGCACGCCGCCGGCGCGCGGTACGTCGCCACGCTCGGCCGCGCCGCCAGCGCGCCGCTGCCGCTGCGCCCGCGGTTCGCCGCCACGGCCGTCCGCCTGGCGAACGGCCGCGTGACCTTCCGCGGCCGCGTGACCCGCCCCTTCGCGGCGACCCGCCGCGTGACGGTCGCCGTGCGCACCGGCTGCTCCGGCGGCCGCGCCCGCTGGCGCACCGTGCGCACCGTGCGCCGGAGCCCGTCGGGGGCCGTGGTCGCGCGCTTCGCCGCGCCGCGCGGGCTGGACGTCGTGCTCGTCCGCGCCGCCACCCGCGTGCGCAGCGGCCGCCGGACCGTCGCCGCGACCACCCTCCCGCAGGCCGTCGCCCGCTGATCCCGCCCCGAGACCCATGACGCCCGACCGCCCGTCCTCCGCCGCCCGCTCGCTGCTCGCCGCCGCGACCGCCGTGGTCGCGCTGACCGCCGCCGCGCCCGCGCCCGCCGCCGCCACCGCGCCCGCGCCCGCCGCCGCCACCGCGCCCGCGCCCGCCGGCGCCACCGCCCCCGCGCCCGCCGGCGCGCCGGCCGCGCCGGCGACGGCGTCCGCCGCGCCGCGCGCGGCGGTCCCGCGCGCGACCGACTGGCCCCCCGCCGACCTGCAGGCCTACGTCGACTCCGGCCGCTACCTGCAGGACGTCGTCGCCGCCACGGTCCCCGCCCGCGACTGGCTCGTCGCCCGGACCGACCAGATCGCCGCGGACCGCGAGGCCTGCCGCGCCGCCGGGCTGCCGTTCCCGGCGCCCGTCGCGCCGGCGGCCTCCCGCGCCGCCGCGCCGCGGGTCGCCGGCGGCGGCGGGGCGGCCGCCGCGCCCGCCTGGGTCGGGGGCACCACCCTGCGGCTGACGCGCCGCGGCGCGGTCGGGCGACGCCTGCGCGCCGCCGGCCTGCGGCTGTCCACGCGGGCCCCGGCGACGACCGACGCCCGCGGTGCGCTGCTCCCCGTCCGCGCGGCCGGCTGGCGCGGCGGCGCCGCCACCGTGACGCACGCCCGCACGCTGCGCCTGCGGACCGGCGACCGGCGCGCCACGCTCGGCGGCCTGACCGTCGGCGTCCGCGGCCGCGCCGTCGCGCTGCAGGCCCGGATCGGTGGCCGCACCGTGCTGCTGGCGACCGGCACGGCGCGCGGCGCGGTCGCCGACCGCGGCGCCGGCCTGGTCCGCGTCCCCGCCACGCGCGTGCGCCTGACCGCCGCGGGGGCCGCCGCGCTGCGGCGCGCGCTCGGCCTGCGGGCGCTGCCGGCGGGGCCGCTCGGCACGGTGGCGGTCCGTGCGACGACGGCGGCCGGCCGCGGCGCCGCGGCCGCCCCGGGCGCACCGCCCGCCACGCCCGCCGCCCCGGCCGCCGGCCCGGCGCTCCCCGCCACGCCGCCGACGGCCGCGTCCTGCGCCGCCGTGCCGTCCCGCCCGGCGATCGTGCTCGACATCGACGAGACCGCGCTGTCGAACTACCTGGGGACGTTCGGCGACCCCGAGGGCGGCGACCTGGGGTACGCCGCCGTCTCGGTCTTCGGGCAGGGGACCGCGATGCCGCCGATCTTCGACCTGTACCGCGAGGCGCGCCGCCGCGGCGTGGCCGTCATCTTCATCACCGCCCGCCCGGGAATCATCCGGCCGTCGACCGAGGGGAACCTGCGGCGCGTGGGCTACGACGCCTGGGACGGCCTGACGTTCAAGAACGACCTGACGAGCGCGAAGGACGTCCACAAGACCGCCGAGCGCCGCAAGGTCGAGGCCGCGGGCTACCGGATCATCCTCAACGTCGGCGACCAGCAGACGGACATCGACGGCGGCGTCGCCGAGCGCGCGTTCAAGCTGCCGAACCCCTTCTACTAGCCGGGGCCTGCGGGCGCGGACCCGGCGGCCGCGGCGGCGCGTCCGGCGCCGGCCGGCGGGACCGAGCGGCGCGGCGACCGGTCGGCGGCGCGGCGCCACCGTTCACCGAACGGCCACACCACGGCAACACGGCGGTGACCGGCGGACGCCCGCCGGGCCCGAGGATCGGCCGGTCATCCGCCGGGCGCCGCCCGGCTCCGCCGACCGGAGGTCCCATGCCCCGAACCCGCTCACGCCGCGCCGCCCTGGCGGCCGGCCTGCTCGCCCCGTGCGTCCTCGCCGTCCTGCCCGCCGCCGCGCCGGCGGCCGTCCCGCACGTCGTCGCCGGCGGGCCCGCCGCCTGGCTCGGCGCCCAGCCGCTGCTCGGCGGGGACGCCTTCGCGCCGGCGATCGTGGAGGGCGGCTTCTCGGCCTTCGCGGCGATCGACGACGACGAGTACTGGACGATCTCGGACCGCGGCCCCAACGGCCAGCCGACCGTCACGACCAGCGCGCCGGGCGCCACGCCGGTCACGACCGAGAAGCGCCGCACGTTCCTGACGCCCGGGTTCACGCCGACGATCTACCGCGTGCGGGTCGAGGACGACGGCACGCTGCGCGTCCTGCGCCGCATCCCCATCCGCCTGCCCGCCGGCGCGGTCGACCCGGCGCAGGCGTGGCTCGCGGCGCACGCCGACCCGGCCAAGGGCATCGTCGCCGGGCCGCGGGGCCAGATCACGGGCCTGCCGCAGATCGTCACGAAGGCGCAGGGCCAGGCGAGCGGCCTGCCCGCCGACGCCGGCAAGTACGACCGCAAGAACGCCCGCGACGAGGTGCCCTACGCCGCCGACGGCACCACCGCGCTGCCGTCCGATCCGTACGGCCTGGACTCCGAGACGATCGCCGTCGACCCGCGGGACGGCTCGTTCTGGATCGGCGACGAGTACCGCCCGACCCTGGCGCACGTCGCCGCGGACGGCACGTACCTGAGCCGCATCGTCCCGGCGGGCGTGGCCGTCGCCGCCGACGCGGACGACCCGGCGAAGTTCCCCGCCGCCGACGACGCGGTCGTCCGCACCAACCGCGTGCTGCCGCGCGCGTTCGCCTACCGCAAGCAGAACCGCGGCATGGAGGGCGCGACGCTGTCGAAGGACGGGCGGACGCTCTTCGGGCTGATGCAGTCGTCGCTCGAGACGCCCGCCGGCAAGGGCGACGAGCGCACGCTGCGCCTGGTGCGCTTCGACGTCACGACCCCCGACGCCCCGGTCCTGACCGGCGAGTTCGCCTACCGCCTGGATCCCTTTGTGGCGAAGGACGGCATCACGAAGCAGGGCGACGTCTCCAACTCGGACATCACCGCGCTGGACGACACGCACCTGCTCGTCGACGAGCACGACAACGTCACGTCGGTGCCCGGCGCGGGCGTCAAGCGGATCTACGCCATCGACCTGGCCGGGGCGACGAACCTGGCGGGGGACGCCACCGAGAACGGCGAGGCGCCGACGCTCGAGGGGGCGAACGCCGCGGGCGTCACGCCCGTGACCAAGACGCTCGTCGTCGACCTGACGACGCTCGGCTACGACCACGACAAGCCCGAGGGCATCGGCGTGCTGCCGAACGGCGATCTGGCGATCCAGAACGACAACGACTTCGGCTTTGACCAGGGCGACGACCCCGCCGTCGGCGCGCCCGCCGGCTCGCCGTTCAAGGTGGCGGCGAGCGGCAAGTCCACGGACCTGTGGCGCGTCTCGTTCGCGCCGGTCTTCACGGCGGCCCCGCGGATCACGGGCGAGGCCGTCGTGGGCGGCACCCTGACCTGCACGGACGGCACGGCGACCGGTGCCGACGAGGTCGTCCGCCAGTGGCTGCGCGGCGGCCGCCCGTTCGAGGGCGCGACGGGAATCACGCACGCCGTCACCGCCGCGGACGTCGGTCGACCGCTCTCGTGCCGGGTGACGGCGATCGGCCTCGCGCCTGGCGGGCTGCGGGGCCGGACGGACGCCGACAGCGACGTCGTCGTGCCCGTGCCGGCCGCGGTCGCCGGCCCGGCCGGGCCCCACGGGACGAAGGGCGACGCCGGCGCGCGCGGCCCGCAGGGCGCGAAGGGCCCCCGCGGCCCGCAGGGCGCTCGCGGCGCCCGCGGGCGGGCCGGCCGGGTGGCCGTGTCCTGCCGCGTGCGCTCGGGCGGTCGCCGGGTGCGCTGCGTCGTGCGCGGCGCCGCGGGGGCGCGGGTGCGCCTGACCACGGCCGGCGGCCGCACCCTGGCGCGCGGCACCGTCTCGCGCACCGGGCGCGTCGCGCTGCGCCCCTCGCGCGCGGTCACCGCGGGGCGCTACGCCCTCGTGCTGCGCGGCGCGCGGGTGCCGCTGCGCGCGCGGTAGCCGGCGTGGTCGGCCGCCGGCGCCGGCGGCCGCCCGCGTCCCCCCCCGCGGGGCCGTGGCGCCGTCAGCCGCTGGTCGAGTCGCTCAGGTGCCGGCCGACGGGGCCGACGTAGATCCCGCGGGGCAGGCCCGCCAGGTCGGGCTCCGTGCCCTTGACCAGGGCCAGGTAGACGCGGCACGTGCGCTGCAGGCCGCGGCCCGTCGCCACGCGCACGTGCGGGCCCGCCCACAGCGGGCGACCCCGGTGGGCGAACTGGTACTCGCGCCCGTTCTGCGCGCGGGCGGTGACGGAGACGTCGTCGGCCCAGTCGAGCTGCTGCTCCAGCGCCACGTCCCGGATCGGTCGGCCGATCCCGCCCGGCTCGTCCCACGCGGCGGCGACGCGGTCGAGCGCCACGAGGTCGCGCAGGAGCTTCCGCGGCTCGTCGTAGGGCGCCGTCCGCGCCGTGGAGAACGCGCGCTCGGTGTAGACGAGGTGCTCCGCGTGCGCGGCGGCGAGCTCGACGGCCTCGAGCACCGTCCGCACGGCGGGCAGCTCGTCCACGCGCAGCGGCGCGGCGTCCTCGGGGTCCACCAGGTCGACGTCGGACGCGCCCGCCTCGACGGCGATCCGTCGCAGCCTGCGCGCCGACGCCCGCAGGCGCTCGCGCTCGCGCTCGGCGGCCTCCCGCGCGTCCGTCAGCTCCTCGACGACCAGCGCACGCTCGTCCAGCTGCCGCTCCAGGTCGGCGACGCGGGCCCGCAGCCCCGCCTCGGCGGCGTCGTCGCGCGCCTCGCCGGGGGCGCCGGCGGCCGCGTCGCCGGTGCGCAGCTGGCGCAGCCGGTCGCGCTCGGCCGCGACCTGCGTCAGCCGGGCGTGGGCGCGCTCCAGCTCGCCGGCCAGCCGCTGCCGCTCGCCCTGCTCGCGCGCGGCCTTCGCCTCGGCGCGGGCGGCGCGCTCCTGGGCGCGGCGGACGCCCTCGCGACCCCGCTCGGCGTCGCGCGCGCGGCGCACCGCCGCCACGTCGGCCTGCTCGCGGGCCTCCGCCAGCTCGTGCCGGGCGCGGGCCAGCAGGCGGCCCAGGGCCGCCAGGGACCGGGGCAGCAGATCGGGCGCGCCGGGGGCCGGCAGGTCCGCGTCCGCCAGCGCGCGGGCCTGGGCGCGGTCGAGATCGAGCGCGCGGGCCAGCCGTCCCGCGACGCTCGCCGGATCGGGCGGCGGCGCGTCGTCGTCGGCGGGCGGACGGCGCGGCTCGGCGCCCCGCCGCCGGCCGCCACGACCGCGGCCGCCCTTGGGCGCCCGCCACCCACGCCGGGCGCCGTAGCCGGCCGAGGCGTCGTCGTCGGGGGCGGGGGACACCCGCCGATCATCGCAGGGGCGCCGCCCGCGGCCGGCGCGGGCGGGACCGCGGCGGACCCTCGCGGCTGGACGAACGGTCCAACGTGTGTGCAACCGCCACTCCGGCGGGGCCGCGATCGTCGAAGCTGACGGAGCATCCACGCCTCCGATCGCCGGTCTCGCATGCCCTCCGCCCTCCGCCGCGTCCTGCGGCTCCCAGCCCTCGTCGTCGTCGCGCTGCTCGTGGCGATCGGCGCGGTGACCGCGACGACGTGGTCGGCGCGGCCCACGAACGCCGCGGCCGCCGCCGCGTGCACCCCCAGCCCGCTCGGGGCCGCCACCGGCTGGACCGAGTTCGTCCGCGGCGACGGGCGCCGCGGCTCCTCCGAGTCCGAGGGCGCCGTCGCGTACGGCGGCGACCTGGACGCGCAGTGGATGACGATCGCGATGGGGGAGGGATCCCGGGGCATCCCGGGCACCCAGCCGACGCTCGTCGTCGGCGGCGCCGGCGGGTCGTTCAACGTCAACCGCGGCAGCGCCTACGTGCGCGACCTGCGCGGCGGCCTGAACCTGAACGGCGGCGCGGGCGCCAAGCGCCTGGCCAGCTCGCCGCTCGACGTCGCAGCTGCCTTCCCCGACCTGGTCGCGCGCTCCGCCGCCTGGGCCCGGATGCCTGCGACCGGCACGACGACGATCCGCCTGGTCGACGGCTTCAAGCGCTTCCTCGACCTGACGGGCACCGATCCGGGAACGAACGTCTTCACCGTCACCCCGGACCAGCTCGTGCGCCTCGAGGGCATCCACCTGCGCACCCCCGAGGGCAGCACGGCGCTCATCACCGTCGTCGGCGCCGGCGCCGTGCCGATCGACGGCGAGGTCGACTACCTGACGAGCGGCGGCGGCGTGGTGCAGGCCTCGGACGGCACGCACGAGCGGAACGTCCGCACGCTCTGGAACCTCCCGGACGCCACGTCCGTCACCCTGCGGATCCGCGGCGCCTTCGGCGGCACGATCGTGGCCCCGAACGCCGACGTCACCGTCACCGACAACGTCGGCCACAACCTGGGCCAGGTCGTCGCGAAGAGCTTCGCCTCGCAGCGCGAGACGCACCTGAACCTGTTCGCCGGCTGCCTGCCCGCGGGCGCGGGCGACGGCGGCGCGGGCACGACCACGACGGTCGCGCCGACCACCACGACGACGCCGACGACCACGGTCCCGCCGACCACCACGACGGCGCCGACGACGACGGTCCCGCCGACCACCACGACCGCGCCGACGACCACGGTCCCGCCGACCACCACGACCGCGCCGACGACCACGGTGCCGCCGGCTACCACGACGACGCCGACCACCCCCACGGTCCCGACCACCCCGGCCGACCCGCCGGCGGCGTCCCTGCGCGTGACCAAGACGGTCGACGCCCCGCTCGCCGTTCCCGGCACGAGCGTCGCGTTCACGGTGACCGCGCGCAACGCCGGCTCGGCGCCCGCCGAGGACGTCGTCGTCTCCGATCTGGTGCCGGTCGGCCTCACGGACGTGCGCGGGGAGGGCTGCACCGTCGACGGGCAGGTCGTCCGCTGCGTCGCGGGCACGCTGGCGCCGGGCGCGGCGCGCACCTTCGTGGTCCGCGGCACCGCCGGCCTGCTGACCGGCGCCGCCGAGCGCGAGGACCAGATCGTCCCCTTCGACGCCCAGACGGACTGGACGCTCGACCCCGGCGAGCAGCGCACCGCGACGCTCAGCTGCGGATCGTCGGCGCTCCTCGCCGACGGGTCCGTCCGCATCGTCGACGTCGACCACAGCGGCGCGCCCGACCGCAGCGTCGTGCACGTCCTGCGCGAGCGCATCGACAACGGCACGTACGAGGCGACGATCGTCAACCGATCGTCAACCGCGGCGCCGGCCGCGCCCAGGGCCGCCTGCACGCCGCCTGCCTGCCGCTGCGGACCACGACCGGCCGCGACGTCCTCGCCGGCGACCCCGTCACGAAGACGGCCGTCCTCGACGCGCGCCCGCAGCCCTACGACGTCGCCTTCGACTGCGGCACGGGCCGCGTGCCCGTCGGCGCCAGCGTCGACGTGCCGCCCGGCCGCGCGCGCATCGTCTCGTCCGTCCCCGACGGCACCACGCGCCGCGTGATCGGCCTGCGCGTCGACCAGGACGCCACCACGGTGACCGTCGGCGTGCGCTGCGTCGCCGTCCGGACGGCGCCGAAGGACGGCACCACCACCCAGCTGGCGTGGCGCGTCGTGCAGCGCGACGTCACGCTGCAGCCGGGCCAGCAGGTCGCCGACCTGGGCCTGGAGTGCGGCGCGCAGGAGAAGGGCGTCGTGGCCGGGTGGCGGCTCGACTACGGCCTGCTGCCCGTCGGCGACGAGCCGCAGATCAAGACGCGCAAGTTCGCGATCGACAACCCGACCGACCGGGTCCTGGGCGGCACGCTGTACCTGCTGTGCCTCGGCGACCGCCTGACGGACGGCGGCGCGGCGTCGGACCTGGTCAACACCGCGGCCGCCACGACGAGCACGCCGCAGGACGGGGCGGCGGTGCTGAGCGCCAGCGCCGGGCTGCGCGTGCAGCAGGCCCCGGCCGATCCCCCGGCCGCCCCGAGCATCACGGTGGGCGACGGTCCGACGACCCCGGGGCCGGCCGCCACCCCGTCCGGGACGACCGTCGTGCCCCGCGCCGCGGCCACGCGCACGGCGACGCTCCGTGGCACCCGGGTCGCGCTGGCGATCGGCTGCGCGACCGGCTGCTCCGGGACCGTCGAGGTGCGCGCCGACCGGGAGGTCCGCGTCGGCGGGCGCACCCTGCGCGCCAAGGCGCTGCTCGCGCGGACCCGCTTCCGCGTGACCGGCGCGCGCGGCACGGTGCGCGTGCGGCTGCCGGCGAAGGTCGCCGCCGCGCTGCGCCGCCAGCGCGTGCGCCGGGTGCGCGTGGTGGTGCGCGACGCCGCCGGGCGCCGCACCACGACCGTCGTGACGCTGCGGCGCCGCTGACCCCCCCCGGGGTGGCGGCGCGCCGCCACCCCGGCCGCGTGGCGGTCGCGGTCGGCGTCAGCGCGCGGGCGCGCGCGAGAGCAGCTCCGTCGCGCGCGCCGCGACGTCGTGGTCCACGACCACCTCGTAGCGCTCGGCGGTCATCCCCCCGACCGACCCGAAGTCGCGGGTCCCGCCGGTGGCCGCGTGGGCGATCGCCGCGAGCGCGGCGCCGAGCAGCGCCGCCAGCAGCACGGCGTACAGGAGCAGGCCCAGGAAGCCGGGTCCGGTGAAGAAGATGCCGAAGAGCAGCGCGAAGACCAGGCCGATGACGGCGCCCTGCGCCGCACCCTGGCCGGCGGCGCCCCCGGTCGTGACGCGGCCCGTGATCTGCTCCACCGTCCGCAGGCCGGTGCCGACGATCGCCGCGCGCTCGACGGGGAAGCCCTCGTCGGACAGCCAGTCGACGGCCCGGACGGCGTCGGCGTAGTCGTCGTACGTGCCGACGGTGGTGCGTCCGCCCGGCGCGGCCGGCGGTCCGCCGGCATCCGGCGGGGCGGCCGGGCGGCCGGCGTCGCCCGCGGGCGGTCCGGCGCCGTCGCCGGCGGTCGGCGACCGGCCGGCGGGGGCGGTGGGATCGGTGGGGTCCTGATCGGTGGACACGTCGGTGCTCCTCGGGGCGGGACGACGGTGGCCGAGCGGTCACCTGTCCCTCGACCGTACTCGCGTCGCCGACGCCCGCAACCGCACGACCGACCGGTTGCCGCGGTGCTGCCGGCACGGGGGGACGCTGCGTCGTCCCGCCGGCCGGAGGGGCCGACGCCCTGCCCCCTGGCGCGGCGCCCACGCGAGCGAGCAGGATGGGCACGTGTCCACGCATCGACCAACCGTTCGCTCCCGCCCGGGGGCCGCGCTCCTCGCCGTGCTGCTCGCCCTGCTCGCCGGGGCGCTCGCCCCGGCCGCGGCGTCGGCCGCCCCCGACCGCCTGCGCGTCGGCGCCGCCACCCTGCACCGCTGCCACGCCGACCCGGCGGGATGGTGCGGCACGCTGCGCCGGCCGCTCGACCCGTCGCGTCCGCGGGGCGCGACGATCCCGGTGGGCTTCCGCTGGTACCCCGCCGCGAAGGGCGCGGCCGGGCACCCGACGCTCGTGGCGATGGAGGGCGGCCCCGGCTACCCGGCGACCGGCACGAGCGCCGAGTACCGCGCGATGTACGGCCCGCTGCTGCGTCGCCGCGACCTGCTCCTGGTCGACATGCGCGGCACCGGCAGCTCGGGCCTGATCGACTGCCGCGCCCTGCAGGGCGCCGGCGGCCGCCAGTCCGGATCGGCGTTCGCCCGCCGCGTCGCCCGCTGCGGCCGCGCGCTGAACCGCGCGTACCCGGACGGGCGCGGCGGCCGCCTGCACGCCTCGGACCTGTTCTCCACGAAGCTCGCCACCGACGACCTGGACGCCGTGCTGGGCCACCTGCGCCGCCGGTCGATCGACCTGTACGGCGACTCGTACGGCACGTTCTTCGTGCAGTCGTTCGTCTCGCGCCACCGCGAGCGCCTGCACTCCGTCGTGCTCGACTCGGCCTACCCGGTGCGCGACCTGGACCCGTTCTACGCCTCCTCGGTCACCAGCGGCCTGACGGCGCTCGACCGCGTGTGCGCCCGCAGCGTCGCCTGCACCGACGCGGCCGGCGGCGGGACCGCGTCCGCCCGGCTCGCCGCCCTCGTCGCCCGGACGCGCACCGCGCCGCTGCGCGGCACGACGCGCGCCGCCGACGGCACGCGCGTGCGGGCGACCGTCGGGCCGCGCCAGCTCGCCGACCTGATGCAGGACGCCGGCTCGGACGCGCTCATCCTGCGCGAGCTCGACGCCGCCGTCCGCGCCGCGCTGGCCGGTGACGCCGCGCCGCTGCTGCGCCTGGCCGTCCAGGCGCGCGCCTACGACCACGGCGCCGTGCCCGCCAGCTACTTCTCGTACGGCCTGTACTGGGCGACGGCGTGCACCGACTACCCGCAGCTCTTCGACATGCGGGCGACCCCGGCGCAGCGGCGCCGTCAGCTCGCCGCGGCGAAGGCCGCCGCCGGCGACGCGCGCTTCGCCCCGTTCGCCGTCGGCGAGTGGACGGCGATCAGCGGCTACTCCCAGCCGTTCGACGGCTGCCTCTCCTGGCCCGCGCCCGTGCGCCGCGACCCGGTCGTCGGCACGCCGGACGTGCCGCTCCCGGCCGACGTGCCGCTGCTCGTCCTCGGCGGCGACCTCGACTCGCTGACGCCGGTCGCCGACGCGCAGGCGTTCGCCGCGCGCGTCGCCGTCCGTCACCGGGTCGTCCCCGTCCACAACGGGGTCCACGTCCCGGCGCTGGGCAACGACGTCACGCCGTCGGCCGCCGCGTGCGCCGCGCGCCTGGTGCGGGCGTTCGTCCGCCGGCCCGACGCCCTCGAGCGCCTGGACGCCTCGTGCGCCCCCGCGACCGAGCCGATCCACACGCCCGGCGCGTACCCGCGGCGGTTCGCCGACGTCGCGCCGGCGACGGGGACCGGGGACGAGACGGCCCGCCGCGCGGCGACGGTCGCCGCCGGCGTGCTGGGGGACGCGACCGTCCGCTACCGCTACTCCGAGGGCGCGGCGTCCACCCCGGCCCTGCGCGGCGGCACCGTGCGGGCGGCGGGGGAGGAGCGCGTGCGCCTGACGTTCGACGGCGCCCGCCTGGTCGCGGACGCCCCGGTCGACGGCACCGGCACGTGGGAGCCGGCCTCCGGCGCGGTGCGGGGAGCCCTCACCGTCCGCGTGCCCGGCGGCCGCCCCGTGCGCGTGCGCGTGGCGTGGAACGTCGGCCGGCCGACGGCCACGGCGCGCGTCGGCGGCGCGACGCTGGAGCTGCCGGCGCCCTGACCCCGGAACGACGAAGGCCCCGCCGGAGCGGGGCCTTCGTGCAGGATGCGGATGAGAGGACTCGAACCTCCACGGTGTCACCACCACACGGACCTGAACCGTGCGCGTCTACCAATTCCGCCACATCCGCGCGGCGTCTCGCGGCCTCTGCCGCGAGCGAGGACAATAGCGCAGCGCGTTCCGGCGCGCGGTGCGGTCCCCGTCGGTCGGACGGTCGTCCGGGACGGGGGAGGGGGACGACGCGCCGCGCGAGGGGCCTGCTATAACTCCGTACCGCGCAGCAGTCAGGCGCGACCCCCGAGCCGCTATCGTCTAGGGGACTAGGACGCCGCCCTCTCACGGCGGAAACCGGGGTTCGAATCCCCGTAGCGGTACCTCTGAAAGCCCCGCAGCTGCGGGGCTTTCGTCGTTCCGGGAGCGCTACGCTGCCGGCGTGGTCGTCCCCGTGATCCTCATCGTCGTCGGCCTGCTGCTGCTCGCGGACGGCCTCGGCTTCGCGGGCTGGTCGCGGCGGGTGCGCTGGGGGCGGACGGGGGGCCGTCACGAGCAGCCGCAGGTGGCGCCGAAGGTCGTGGGCGGCGCGCTCGTCGTGATGGGGCTGATCGCGCTCGTGCTCTGAGCCGCCGGCGGTTGCCCGCGCGGGGGGTGGGGTACCCGGACGGCATGACGCAGTCCACGCCCGACGCCCAGGACCCGACCGGCGCCCCCGGCCCCGAGCAGGGGCCCACGGACCAGGCGCCGCAGCGCACCCCCGAGAAGGATCCCGACCAGTGGGCGACCGGCGGCGAGCCGGCGACCGGCCCGCAGCTCTCGTACGTGTCGACGCTCGCGCAGGAGGCCGGCGTCGAGGTGCCGGAGAACCTGACGAAGGCCGACGCCTCGAAGCTCATCGACGAGCTGCAGGACAAGACGGGGCGCGGCGGTCAGCCGGCCGGGGGCTGAGCCGGCGGCCAGGCGCTCGCCTGGACGTTCGTCGCGGCGTCGTTTACGCGCGACGCGATCGGGGACGTGGGGGGTGGCGCCGGGCCGCGGGTTCGGCGCCCCGGCGCTCGGCACGGGCCGGCGCCACACCCCGTCCCACCACAGGAGAACGTCCATGTCACGTCCCCGTCTCGCTCGCCTCGTCGTGGCGCTGCTCGCCGCCCTGGCCGTCGGCGGCACCACCGTCGCGCCCGCCGGCGCGAGCGACGCCACGCTGCGCGCCGCCATCAAGAAGCAGGACCGCGCGTCCGACAAGGCGCTGAAGAAGATCGAGGAGCCGGCGCAGGACAGCCCTACCTTCGCCGCCGACTACGCGACGTTCGTCGAGCAGGTCAACGGCGTCCTGACCGACTACCGCAAGGGCATCCGCAAGGAGCGCGCCTCGACGGCGAAGGGCCGCAAGGCCCGCACGCTGATGATCTCGTCGATCACGACGCTGCAGGAGACGCTGCGCACGATGGCCGAGGTCCTCGCCCGCACGCCGAACAACGGCGAGGCGCAGGCGTCGCCCGAGGACCAGAAGCGCCTCGAGGACGCGCTGGAGGAGTTCGCGGACGCCGCGAAGGACAACGTGCGCGCCTATAAGCTGCTCGGGATGAAGCCGCCGAAGGGGGCGAAGGTCCAGCCGGCCACGGAGACCTCCGCCTGAGGGACCCCGCCGCACCCGGGCGTCCCCGCCCCCGCCGCGCCGCGGGGGCGCACGCCGGCGTTCGCGGGGACGCGGTCGCCGACGAGGCGACCGGGGCCCCGGTCGACGCCGGCGCCCACGCGTCCGGGGGACCGCCCCGCCGGCTCGGCGTCGTCCTCGCCGCCCTCCTGGCGGGGTTCCTCGCCCTCGGCCTGCTCCTGCGGCCGAGCCACGCGGGCGACGTCCTCGACGACCGCGCGATGCGGGCGCTCGGCGCGCTGGACCCCGCCCCGGACGGCGGCGCCTGGCTCGCCGTGACGCGGCTGGGCGAGCCGGCCTCGTACGCCCTGCTCTGCGTGGCGCTCGTGCTCGTCGCGGTGGCGCGCCGACGCCCGCGCTGGGCGCTCGCCGTCCCCGTGACCATGCTCGGCAGCGAGCTGTGCGCCCAGGCGCTCAAGCAGCTCCTCGCCGCGCCGCGCCCGGGCGTGCCCGCCGGCCGGCTGATCGGCGACGCCGCGTGGCCGTCCGGGCACTCGACCGCGGCGATGACGGCGGCGCTCCTCGCCGTGCTGCTCGCCCCGCGACGGTGGCGGGGACCGGTCGCCCTGGCCGGCGCGGTCGGCGCCCTCGCCGTCGGGATCGGCATGGTCGTCACCGGCAGCCACTACCCGACGGACGTCGCGGGCGGCTACCTCTGCGCCGGCATCTGGGTGACCGCGGCCACGATGGCCGTGGCCGCCTGGGACCGCCGCCGGCCGCCGGTCCGCGCCCGCGGCGGCGACGCCGCCGCCGTCAGCTGAGCCGGTCGGCCCAGGCCGCGACGCGGTCGGCCGCGGCGGCGGCGCCGTCCTCGGTCGCCAGGCGGGCGGCGACCGCGCGAGCCCGCTCCCCGTGGGACGGATCGCCGACCAGCCGGCGCAGGCGGCGCGCCAGCGCGTCGCGCCGCAGCCGCGCGAGCGGGAGCGCGGGCGGGCCGACCCCCAGCGCGGCCAGGCGGTGCCCCCAGAAGAACTGGTCGGCGAGCACCGGCAGGACGAGCGTGGGGCGGCCGTGCCGCAGGCCGCGGCCCGTCGTGCCGGCGCCGCCGTGGTGCACCACCGCGCGCACCCGGGGCAGCAGCGCGTCGTGCGGCACGTCGCCGGCCACGTGCACGTCCGGGCCGTCCTCCACGTTGGCGCCCAGTCCGGCCCAGCCGCGCTGCAGCACCAGGCGCACCCCCACGTCGCGGGCCGCCGCGACGAGGACGCGCGTCGTGGCGGCGGGGTCGCGGACGGGCATCGATCCCAGCCCGACGAGCACGGGCGGCGGCCCGGCGGCCAGGAACGCCTCGAGCGTGGGGTCCAGGGGCGGCGGCCCCGCGGCGGGCGGGGCGTCCCACCACCACCCGGTCAGGACCGCCCGCTCCGGCCAGTCCCGGGGCCGGGGGACGACGTGCGGGCTGACGCCGACGACGGCACCCGCGCGGACCCGCCGCTGCGCCCGCGCGGCGCGCACCCGCTGGGGCGGCAGGCCCAGGACGTCGGCGCGGCACGCCGTGACGGGCCGACGGAGCAGGACGGTCGCCAACGCCTCGTCCGCCGCGTACGTGGCCCGGTTGCCGCGCCGCCCGTAGCTGCGCGCCCCGGCCCACCGGTGCGCTGGTTCCTTACCCCTGGTTCCTTTCTGTGGCCGTGTCGGACGACCAGTCGCGGTGGCTCCGTTCTATTGCTCGGCAATGTCGACGTAGTCCACCCCGACAAAGTCTTGGGGCGCGTCGATGAGCAGTCCGTTCTCTACCGTGACGGACCAGTTCGGTGAGGGAACGGGGAAGGGCTCGTTCACTTCTCCGACGACGAGTCTTCCGTCGTGGTCGTCGACCGCGTTCCACTTGGGCACGTCCTCGGCGGCGACCTTCCCGTGCCAACCGGAAGCGCCCTTAGTGGGGAGGACCTCTGCGTAGAGTTCGCTGTCATCGACGTAGAAGTTTCCGAACGGGGGTACGGCCATGCGCGGAGCATACGGCGTCCGCCCAAGCCCGTGGTTGAGGCGAGCTTGCTAGTCCGTTGGCCCGGAGAGTTCAGCTGTGCCGCGTCCGTACTTCGTCTTGAGCTTGAGCGTCCGGTAGTAGCGGCGGCCGTTGTACTCGGAGGGGTCTGAGGCACGGACGGTCACGTGCGTCTGGGGGAAGTATTACTTACCGCTGGAGCTGCGCTCGGCGTGGATGGCTCGGGACCTGCCGGTGGCGGTGGCGACGGTCTTTCCCCAGTTCTTCCACCTGAGCCGACGCAGGTCCGAGGCTTCGGCCAGGGACTGTTCGGCGGCGAACGTGAGGCAGTTCCGGGGCTTGGAGTGCACCCGCCGTAGGGCCTTCCCCTTCTTGCTGTACGCCCAGCACGTGATGGTCGTCTTCGCCGGCGCGACGGCGGGCCGGCACAACTGGAAGTCCAGTGCGACCTTGGCCGGGGCGTCTACGTGCGCGCAACTTCCCTGGCCGTCGTTCGCATCGGACGTAACGGGCGCCCATTCGGCACCGTCGAACGCCGCGAGGATGTAGCCGTCTCCGCCGACGCACGCGGACGGGAGGGGTGTGCGCCCGTCAGGAGCGCCCCCGTGTCGTGTATGGGATGGGCGCCGTTCAGCGCGCGAGGAGTCGGAGGGTCTGGACCGGCGCACGCTGAGCGTCCTCCTCGGAGCGCAGCCCGAGGACATCGCGGCAGAGGCGCATGAACGCCTCTCGATGCACCTGGTGCGCACGTCGTCCGCTGATGCCGAGCGTCGCGCCAAGCACCTTGTACGTCGAGTGCGGCCCCAGGAGCTCCAGGCGGTCCGTCAGGATGAAGCGGCTCCGACGGGGTAGCTGTTCCCACGCAGTCACCAGGACCGTGACGAGTTCATCCGAGAGGGGCAGGCCCTCGTCGAGGACGCGTCGCGCGAGTTCCGCGATACGCAGGTCGGACTGCAGCCCAACGTCGGGGTCGGGACCAGCGCGCCGCCAAACGAACGCGTCCGCCGAATCCTGGACGGCCGTGCCCTCGGCTCCGTGGTGCGCGAGCGCTGCGAGCCAGCTACCCCACCGCCGGCGGTACGGCGCGGTGCTCGGCAGGTGGAAGTCGACGACGCCCTCGGTTTCGGCGCGCGCAAGTGCGTCGGCTCTCCACGCATCGAACTCCGCCACGGTGGGCGGGTGGCCGATGTCCCGCATCGCGTCGAAAAGAAGCCGCGAGAGCGTCTTGTCGCTGTAGCGCCAGACGCCGCCCACTCGGCGGACGAGACGGCCGGTCGCATCGGGGTCAACCGTCGGGTCCGCGCGACGGCGCGGCACGTCCGGTGACACGGGGGCGCCGCAGCAGACGACCTCTCGGACGAGAGCCCGCTGCCCTCCGTCGAGGGCCGCGTACTGGGCGAGCAGGTCCCGGATGCCACGGCCGCTCATACGCGCGAACGTAGGAGCAACGAGCTCCGAGAACCGGACCATGGCTGGTCGCGGCGACCTTCGAGGGATGCTCTCCCGCAACAACCGCAGAACGTCCTACCCGGCGTAGATACTGCGGCGGTGCCAGACGAGCCACCGAAGTCCAAGCCCAGAGGCGTCCGTCGAGCGCCCGCGGGAAACGAGGCGGGCCGTCTGTTGAGCGACGACCTGATTCCCGACCAGGCGCTCCGGTCGACTGACCAGGACGCGTTCAACCACGCGGCAATCGCAAGCACCCTCGCCGACCTCGTGCTCGAAGGCGAGCGTCCGCTGAACGTCGCGCTCTTCGGTCGCTGGGGGTCGGGGAAGTCGAGCATCTACGAGCTTCTGCGCCGGGCGGTGCGAGAGCGCGACCCGAGGAAGTCGGTCGAGCTCGTGCGGTATGACGCCTGGAAGTACGGCGGCGAGTCGTTGCAGCGCAACTTCATTTCGTTCGCCGCGACCAGCCTCGGGTTTGAGGAGTCGGTTCGAGCGAACCGGGACTTCCACCGCGGCCTCTACGAGAAACGCCGCGGGACCGAGCTGTCCTTCGCCGCAGACAGCGACACGAACTGGGCTCACCGCCTAGCGCCCCTCTGGGTCTTCGGTGTGGTGTTCGTCGCGCTTGTCGTCTTGTTCAGCGCGTTGGTTGGGTCGGCGTCCGTACTGACCGACGAGAACTTCCTCGGCCAGGTCGCTCAGAGCCTCCCCGGTTTCCTGGTTTCGACCGGCGGCGTCGCCGTCTTGGTCGCGGGGGCCAAGCTGGTTGCTGACGGAATCACAACTGAGGTGGAGCAGTCACAGCCGAGCGCCGAGGAGCAATTCTCGAAGACGTTCGACAAGCTCGTCAAGCAGGCCAGAGAGGACCGCGGCAGAGACCGCCTCGTCTTTTTTATCGACGAGCTCGATAGGTGCTCACCGGATGACGTCGTGGCGACGCTGACGGGCATCAAGACGTTTCTGGGAAACGACAACTGCGTCTTCATCGTCGCCGCCGACCGAGAGGTCCTGGAGAGCGCCTTGGACGCGTTGCCGCAGAGTGCGCCCTACGACCCCGATGCACCGTATTACAGCTCGGCGAGCTCCTTCTTCGACAAGATTTTCCAGCACCAGATGCCGCTCCCGCCCCTGCGCGGGCGTCGACTTACGGGGTTCGCCCGGGCCCTCGTCCTGAACCGCGGGGGCCTGTGGAAGGACCTTCGCGCTGCGCAGGAGCCCCACCGGCTCCTCGACCGCGTGATGTACGTCCTGGTGCCTTCGCACGTCAGGAGCCCACGGCGCGTCAAGGTGCTCCTCAACGCGTACGCCACGAACGTACGCGTGGCTGAAGGTCGAGGCATCGAATGGCTCGAACACGCGTTGGAGCTCGCGAAGCTGACCGCCCTCCAGACCGAGTTCCCGGCGCTGGCGGCGGACTTGCAGCAGGAGCCCCGGCTCCCGGAGTACCTCGTGGCGGCGCCGCCGGGTCTCTCGCCCCGTGTCACGGCACTCATCAGGCGTCACGGGGGTACGCACGCGTCAGGAGCGTTCCTCGATGCCAGTGACTCGGGGGCGGCCAAGGACGCTGCCGCAGCCGAGCCAACGGACGCCCCGTTGCATTCGCCGGGCGCTGCGTCATTCGGGGACGGCGATGCGAGGGCGCTGGCCCGCACGCAGCACGCACTGCTGCGCCGCTACCTCGAACGAACCGCCGACGTTCCCTCGCCAGGCCGACGCCTCCTGTACTTGGAGGCGGCCGGGCTTGCCGTAGGGCTTGAGGACGGGGCGTTGGGCGAACTCATCGAGAGCGACGCACCCGAGTCACCCGCGCGGGTCGTCGAAGCGATGCACGGCCGTTCTGACAAGGAGCGACGTCAAGTCGTCCGGGTGCTGGCAGACATGAGCGAGGGGGAGTTCGGCGAAGAACGAAACAACGTGGTGACAGCGCTCCTCGGCGTTGTCGGGCTCGTCGATGGCCCTCTCGGCCGCGACGGTGACGCTGCCCTTGCCGCGATAGCCGCCTACGAACAGGAGCGTCCACTCGCCGGGGACCAGTTGATTCTTGCGCTGCCCCTCGCGCTTCGGACAGAAGGTCCTGCTGCAAGGGAGCTGGTCACGAGGCTGTCTGACGACCCCGAGCTGCTCGCGACACGCACCAGCGTGGCACGTGCCGCCGCCCTCTTGGGAATGACGCCGGACCCGCTCACGGCGCGTATCCACACCCGTGTTGCGGAGGCGCTTGACGACGGCGACGCCACCCCGCTCGTTGACGCGCTTGAGATCCTCGGCGACGACGACGCCCTCGAACTGCTCCATGGACAAGACGTCCGACAGAGCATCGGCGCGCGCCTCGGGGAAGACACCGAAGACTTCGCTGCCAGCCTCATCGCGGGTGTGGGAGCGAAGCCACGGACCGCGGTGTGCCTCCAGAGGGAGCTGCTGATGCAGAGGTTCACCTACGACGTGGCGTTTGCGAACGCGGCGACGATACGGCCTCTGCTAACCCCGTCCGGAGCGAACGACCACGCGATGCTCGCGCTGCAGCACGCGCCGCAAGAGCATTGGAGCGAGTGGGTTAGCTACCTGGACCCGACCGAGCCCGGCGGCGTTGGGTGGGCTGGATTTCCCGTGGAGCGAATGCTCGAAATGTACGGTGCTGAGGCCGCTGCAGCCGACGCGCAGACGACCCTCGCCGCTCTCGTCCCCTTCCTGAACGCCGTCGGCGAGGCACGCCTGACAGCCATCGTGGAGGCCGCGACAGCCACGCTCACATCGAACGTTTGGTGGACTTCCGAGGACACGGTGCAGGAACAGGTCGAGAGCCATGGGTTCATGCGCACACTCGTGCGCGCACCCGACCCCGAGCTGGTCGACGCAATCAACGTCGTGATGTTCCGGGACATCGAACGCGCTCGAATCACAGCGGCCTCCGCCGGCGTCTCCGCGAACGGCAACGCGATGAACGGTCTACGTCTCCTTGGGAGCGACCTGCGGCCCATAGACGCGGCCGCTCTGTACGTCGCCTGGCGGGACAGCTTCGACGAGCCTGAGGCCCCAACGCAGCAGCTCTTGACGCTCGCCCTTCTTCGTCTTGCGGCTGTCGCCATCGGCGGCGGGATTGACCTAGACGTCTCGGGTCTGACCGTCGACCGTGTGCTGGCACTTCCGGCCGAGTGGCGAAACAGGTCTGACTTGACGCCGGCACGCGATTGGCTGACACTGCGCCCGCCGCCTGAGGACGTCGCGAGCCTACTGATGGCTTCGACCACGAATCCGCGTGGTCTGGAAACCGTCCGGAACTACGCGCAGAGGCTGACCTCCGAAGAGCGCACGTCCCTCGCCGAGGCCCTGTACAGCTCAGAGGCAGACGCCCGCTGGCTGACCGTCGTCGTAGGCGAAGGCGCTGACGACGTGGCGCTTGTGTCGTTGATGGCCAAAGACCTGCGTCAGGCCGGCAACGACCCCGAGCGAAACGCCATAGCCCGGTATATACGCGCTCTCCGGCCACTCACCAGCGCAGCTCAGAGAGCCGTCGCCGAACTCGCTATCGAGCTCGTCGGAGAGAAGAAGGTCGGACGACTTCGCACCGCGGTGTCGCTCCTCGAAGAGCTCGGCACCGAGCATCGGTCCGCGACGGCCTTGAAGTCGACGTTCGCCCGCGCGGTAGATGAGGGCGGTCCCAAGCTGAAAGCCGGCGACGAGCGCACCTTGGCTGGAATCAACGTCACGCTGCCCAAGAAGTGCTTCGAACGTCGCACCTCGCCGTTGGGCAAAGTCCGCGATACCGTCGAACAGAAGGCACGCGACCTCACGTCGCGCAAGCGGCCGGGGAGTTGACGTCGCGCGCCGCCAGAATCGCGCGAATGAACGGCGGCGAGCCGAGGCCCCAGCGTGCGGAACTGACGCCGTCGCTCGGCGCAAATCCCGCACGCGAACATCGGCCGGCGACCAGGCCGAACCTCTAGTGGCGGGCCCGGAAGGCCTTCTCAATCGGTGCCGGCACGGCGCGATTCCAGAGCCGTCCGTGGTTGAACCAGTCGGCGGCGGGCTCGGTCTTGATGACACGGGCCGCAAGCTCGATGAGGTGCTCGTCGGCGAGACTCCAAATGAGCTCGCGAAACTGCTCACCGACGGGGTACCGCTCATGGTGGGCGCCGACGTTCAGCAGCTTCGTCAGAGCGGCGATGCGGACGTCGTCAGAAGTCTCGGCGGTGAAGGCCGCGGTGCAGAACCGGGCGACGTCGTCGCAGTACGAGAACGGCAACCGACCGTCGGTGCGGGCGAAGTACCGGTCGACGGTCCGCGCGAAGTCGCGGGGCATGACGGTTGCGTACTGGTGGATGAGCGAGCGGTCGAGCGTCGGGACGAGGTCGAGATACAGCTGCTCGTCGGCCCTCTCACGGTCGAGGAGAGCATCAAGCCGGCGGAGCGCTCCGATACGAGCGGCCTCGTCGGGGGCGGTGCCCCACCTCTTCACGAGGGCATTGGCTTCCTGGAGTGGCGCTGGCGTTGGCCCGAGGCCCCGTACGAGGACTTGCCAGGCCTCGTGTGCGTCGCCGGCATCTTTGAATCGCAGGGTTGGCTCCTCGTGGCAGCAACGTTCGATGAACGGCCTGAGGAGCGGGTCGGAGACGTACTCCATGTCTGGCGGGCCGAAGCGGGGAGTGCGCCCGACGAGGAGCTCCCAGAGCATCTTGCCCAACGAGTAGACGTCTGACGGCTTCCCGCCGTCGGCAGTCGAGTACTGCATCTCGGGCGCGACGTAAGCCGCGGTACCGACCCCGTGCTCGGTGGGCGAGTACTGCGTTGCGTCGGCGGCGATGTTCTTGCCCATCCCGAAGTCGCTTACGAGAGCCCGTCCGTCGGCGAGCAGGACGTTGTTGGGTTTCAGGTCCCGGTGGAGGATGTTCTCTTCGTGGGCGTACGCCACTGCTGAGAGCACGTCGCCGAAGACGCCCAGGTACCAGTCACGTGTCCGCACGCCGTCATTGAGCTCGGAGGCGAGGTTCCTGTCGGCCTGCGGCATGACGAAGTGCGGCTGGTCGCGGTCCAGCGAGCTCGACACCACCCGAACGATGTTCGGGTGCTTCAGACGGCTCAGCATCCGGGCCTCCGACCGGAACCGACGGGCGGCTTCGTCGTCGTCGAGCATATCTCTTCGGAGGAACTTGGCGGCTAGGCCGTCCTCGACAACGACGTCGTGGGTGTCGACTCGTCGGCAGGCGTAGACCACGCCATAGGCGCCAATGCCGAGGGTGGTTTGCAAATGAAGTCTGGTAGCCACGCCGCGCCAGCGTAGCTGCCAGTGGACACGAGACACTGACTGAAACCCCAGTCATAGACGGACATTTGAGGGCTCCGTTTCGATACGGCCGACCGCCGTCGCGAGTGAACTGTGCGCCGCTCGATGTCGTTAGGCGCGCTGCCGCCGGTCCGACCTAGCGAGGCGAGGAAGGGCTTTGCTGGGTCCCGCAGAACCCGTGCGGGTGTCAGTCGGACCGGGCGGGGATGAGGCGTCGAGCGTTCCCGCGCGGCGGGCGCGCGACGACGTGATGCGCGGCTCTACGCACTCCCGTGGAAGGACCAGTACCTCGTCTGGCAGCAGCTCGGCGAGTACCTCGAACCCGCCCCGGAGCCGGAACTGCGCGGAAGCGTTCAGCTACGCGACCGAGCCGCAGCCGTCGAGAACGTCCGCAGGGCCACCGAGCACGCGAGCCTCGGGCCCGACGAGCAGCTCACCACCGTCCAGTACAGGGATGCTGCTTCTGAGTTGGGGCTCTCGACGCGCCTCCAGCAGGTCATTCGCGCCTGGGGTACCTGGCGGCTCGCTCGCGACGCCGCTAGCGGCAGACAGGTCCCCGCAACGGTCGAGCAGCAGGCACAGCGCCGGGCCCGCTCGGCGCGCACGTACCCGGGAGGACCACCTGACGGCCGTGCGTCTCTGGTTGGCGGGGACCACCGAAGTCTCGCGGTCGGGGACGGACTTCGACGCCTGGGCGAAACGGCACAACGAGCAGCATCACGACACGGCGCCCCTTCCGACGTTTGGTGCGATTCAGAAGGCACTCTGCCCGCCTTGGGCCGGCGTGCTGCGAGTCGCTCGCGGCGAGGTGGCGGTGGACGACGCGCGTGCTCGACATCTAGAGGACCTCATCAGCGCGACGGGTCAGTACCGCCTGGTAGCTGTCACGGGCATCGCGCTGATGACGGGGAGCTCAACGGCAGACGCCGCGCGACTAGCGAGAGCCGACACGTCCCCGTCGCCAGCTGTCCGGCTCGGGCCTAGTGACGCCTGGTTCGTCCATGATGTCGAAGCTCACGTGGAAGGCCGCGCTATCGCGAGGCGCGCACCGTACGAGCTCTCTCGCCAGCTTCTCGACTTTGCTCGCGTTTCTCAGGCGGCCAGAATCAAGCCGAACACCCTCATCGCGGGCGTCCACCGCCGGCAGTGGCATCTGACACCCCGGCCCGCTGGGAGAGTCGGCGCGCGGCATTTCTGGGAGCAGAGCTCCGTAGACGCTTGGCTGCACGCGCGGGCGAACCCCGAGACGCCGCCGTCGCCATGAGCGGGCGGAGTGGTCGCTCCGGTAAGCGAGCATCGCCCAGCGCACCGCACTCGCTACGGTGCGCCGCGTGTTGCAGGCACTCGTGCTCACTTTGAGCTTCTTCGCGGCCTGGCTGCTCACGACGGTGGTGCACGAACTCGGGCACGCGAAGGTCGCAGAGGCGAGTCGAGAGAACGTGCTCGTCGAAGTGGCAGGCCCCCCGCTCGTCAGCTTCCCGGTGGGTAAGTTCGGCCGGTCCCGGACGTTGGTTCGTGTCGGCCCTTGCAGCTTGCGTGGTGGTCGGTGCCTTCACGAGGGCGACCAGCTTCCCAACGCCGAGTACCTTCGGCTCTACCGCTCCGGATGGCGAGCGACTTTGAATCTCTCGTTCGTCGGCGCCGCAGCGTGCACCCTTCTCTCCGGCCTGCTGTTGTTCGTCGCTGGCAACGGCGGCCTGGTCTTGGGGCTCGTAGTCGGCGGACCATTCGCGGGTGTGCCGTTTCTTCACTCCTTCGAGAACGCCCTCGTGAAGCACTCCGGCAAGCTCGGAGACGACGGTGACGTAAACCACGGCTCGGACGCGTGGAACGTCGGTGAAATCAAGAAGGCATCGAGGCACGGCATGCAGTACGCCCCGATGCTCATGAACGACGACGAGGTCAAGTGCTTCCGGGAGGCATGGAAGTCGTCGTAAAGCGGCATGCACTGACGCAGCTCGACGCACAATCGACCATGGCTTCAGAAGCAGGGATCATTGGCGGTTTCGGCGGTCTCTGCGTTGGAACGTGTTCGCGATTTCCACCGGGCAGCCCTGGACCTACTTCGGCCCCGCTCCCATTGCCGGATTGGCCTGGTTCAGCGCGGGCACACTCATCACGATGATTCTGCGGCACGTTCTCAACGGCGTCAGCACCTGGTTCAGCGACACGGCTCGTCGACACGCACTCGGAAGTCACCGCTTGCGGGGACCTGCGCTGTCGGGACAGCGTCGGACTTGTGTTCGTCGGCTCCGGCGGCGGGAGTGGAGGAGAGGCCGCATGGGACGCAGCAAGCCGCAAGCGCGGGAGAAGCGCGGCGAACCCGTCCGTCCGTGACCGCCGGCCGGTGTCTCGACGGGTTCGCGAACGCTGGCGCCCCGCTCACGCCTGTCCTGCCACGGCAGCTAGGCAGGTGGCCGTTTGACCATGGCCTCCTCGACCGTCCAAAGAGCTTCGCCGACAGGGACCTCTAGTTCGCCGGATAGGCGTTGGCTAGCGTCCAATGCGGCTGCCTGCCGCCTCACGGTCAGCGGAGCGGGAGACGCCTCGTCGAGCAGCACCCATATGGGCCGCAGCCGAACCGTCCCTTCAGGCCTGACGTCGATTGGCGAGTACGTCACGCTGATGCGGTCTTCGCGCACGTCGACGTCCGGTGCGGTTAGCGGACGGACGCCGCGTTGTGGCGGGACGAACCGGATTTCGCCCCCGAGGGGGATGTGACCAGGAGCGGTTCGGAAGTCGCGGGGCACTGTCGGCTCGTGTTCGTAGGCGAGGTCGCCTTCAATCCGAAGACGCCTACGACACCTGCAGTCGCGAACTCCACGGAGACCTTGCCGCCGGTGAGGCGTTCACGGTGGGAGTCCTGACGGCGAACGAGTACTCGCCAATCCCGTGGTTGAGTGCCCGAGCCGGGAGCGTCGCCGCCACGTGGGCCGCCAGCTTGTCGACGTAGTCCGCGACTTCCGCGCGAGAGTCTTCGGACGAGCGCGGGTCCTCCCCGACGACCCCGGTCGCGATGTACCGAAGCGTCGGGCCCCACGCGTTCAGCCCCAACCCAACAGGAACTTGGTTGAGCAGCCCTGTCGGCGACGTTCAACGAACTCCGCTATCAGTCTCTCGCCGTTCGCGAACCGCTCCAGCCCGTCGGCCGAGTCGTCGAGCAGGACCGCGACGTCTAGCGCGCGCCCCTGCTCAAATGCCTGAGCCCGACGAACAAGCATGTGGACATCGTCGGCTGATGCCCGCACCGTCTTCGCGCCGCGACGAACGAACAAGGTCCCCGCGTCGAAGGCCGAACCTCCGCCCGCGGGCTGGAACGTCTTGCGTGCCGGATGAAGAGGGTCTCCCGGCTCAGGCGCCTCATCGGTGATGACAAGAACCTCGACGCCGCCGAGTTCTACGTAGGTTGGTGTCCATCGTGGTCCGGCCCCGACGTACCGAGCGAGCTGGTCTTCGAGCTTGGCGCTGTCGAGCGGCGTTACGCCAACGAGGTTCTGCGGTTCGACCCCGACCACGAAGTACGCGACGCCCTCCATGAACCGGCGCGCTTCCGCAGGTTCACGGTTCGCGAACCCCAGGATGCCCTTCGAAAGAGTCGTTCGAAGAACGGCCCGTGCACTAAGGTCCGTGAGGTCGAGGTGGCGCCTCCATTCGAGCCACACGGTCTCTTGCTCGCTGGCCGGCGCATCGCGGATGCACTCCACGAGCGCGCGCAACTCCCCCGAGGTTCGAATTGCCCTGGTCGTGTCAGCGGGAGCACCACGAGCACCAGTAAAGCGGCCCTGTCGGACCGGACGCCGGGGAAACCGTATCGCTGGACGCGCGGCGAACGAGTCGGCCGTCGCCCAGCTTGATGTGGCACAGGGCGCGATAGCGTGGACTATGGACTCAACGCGAAAGGAGGTATGGAAAATGGCTCAGTCCTCGAAGAAGGTCACGAAGCTCGCCAGCAAGGTGCTGCGCAGCAAGAAGAGCTCGAAGGCGTCCCGACGTCTCGCTGCCAGCGTGCTCCGCCAGGCGCCCCGCAAGCGCAAGTCGAAGAAGACGAAGAAGCGCAAGTAGGTAACCGCGTCTGTTGAAGCCGCAGCTCGCGAGCACAGGCGACGATAGACGTGATTGCAGAATCCGGCGGTGAGACCGCAAGACGGCCCGCGGCCGCCGGTGGCGCTTCTTCCAGACGCGAAACCCGGCGGCTCGTAGTACCTGGAGGCTTGCGCCGCTGCGCCGAATCTGAGGCGAGAATGCCCTGGAACACCGGGCCCGCGGTGCGGCTCAAGGCCCTGCCGCCATCCTCGCCCGCGCGCCGGTCGTCGGCGGGCCCGAAGGTGATATCACCGCGACCGTTGACACGCCTGGTCTGCGACGTAAGCCTGATGGGCAGATGAGCGCCCGAGACGAGACGTACACCATCGGAGACGCGCCGATTGGCGCCGTGGAGGACGACCGTCTTGACCGCGACCGACTCGCGGAGGCCTTGGCGCGTCAGGTCCTCAGCGCGCGTCGTGAAGATGGGTTCGTGCTGGGCATCGATGGCGCGTGGGGCAGCGGCAAGACATCCCTGCTGGCGCTGCTCAAAGAGCACTTGGGAGCGGACGACCTGGCCATCGACTTCAACCCGTGGCTATATGCGGATAAGGACGAACTCGTGATGCGGTTCCTCGCTCAGGTTCGCGCACAACTTCCGGACGATGGGAAGGACGACGAAGGCGGTCGGTACAGAGCGGCCAAGAAGGCCCTCGGCCGCTTCCAGGGAGCGATGGCGCCCCTGACCGGTCTAGCCGCGCTACACCCGGCCTTCCTCGTCGCCGGTGTAGCCGCTGCCATCGCCGACAAGGCTAAGGCGGGCGCCCAGACCGGAAAGGAAGGGGTGGTCCCAGCTACGCCCGACCTGTCTGCTGAAGAAGCCCGGGATGCCGTCAAAGAGGCGCTTTTGGGGTTGCCAGGGCGGCTCGTCGTCTTCATCGACGACGTTGACCGGCTGGCCGCCCAGGAGGTGGCCGAGATGATGCGAGTCATCAAACTTGTCGGCGACTTCCCCAACGTCAGCTACGTGGTGGCGTTCGACCGCGGACATGTCGAGCGTGCTCTGACCGAGGTCCATGGCGGTTCCGGAAGCGCGTTCCTCGAAAAGGTCATACAGGCGACCCACGAAGTCCCGTACCTACCGTCCGACCGGCTCGCAGCGCTCCTTCGCGAGGACCTGGCAGCAGCCCTTGGAGGCGCGGAACACGCGTCCCCTTTGACGTCACCGCGATGGCCGCTCGTCGAGGCGAACATCATCGCGCCCCTCTTGACTACCGTTCGCGACGTCCGCCGACTGTCCAACGTGCTCCCCGTTTCTCTCGCGCTCACTGGGGCTGACGTCGACGCCGTCGACGTCACCGCGCTCGAAGCCGTCCGGCTCGCCGAGCCCAACCTCCACAAGCTGCTCGTCGAGGCCGCACCGACCCTCACAAGAGCAACCACCGAGACCTACAAGTCCTTGGCGAGTCAGGCCTCTCAGGACCATGACCGCGACGTCGTGGGCCGCTTCGTCCTCGGGGCATCGGCGCCGAACCGCAAGGTCGCACGACGCGTCGTGCTGCACCTGTTCCCGGGGGCAGCGTCCTACCTTGAAGGCGAGCCTGTCGTAACCCTCGCCCCCGATGAGTGGCTTGCCGAGCGCCGTGTCGCGTCTCTGTCGGCCCTCCTGACATACCTGAGTAAGGCCGTCGGTCAGGATTCGGTAGGCGCAGCCTTGACCGACGAAGCGACGCAGCTCCTCAGCAGGCCGGACGAGTTTGACGCCTTGACGGCCCGGCTGTCCGAATCGCAGCTATGGGAACTCATGCGACGGATTCGTTTCAAGCGTGACGAACTGGACAGCAAGCGCATGCCGTTCGTACTGGCGGCCCTGAGCAACGTCCAGCTTCGCGTGCCGTATGACGGTCGCGGCTCTACGGACCCGTTCCTCGGAGGACTTGTGCTCCCAATCGTGCACGACCTCCTCGCGCGGGCTACGGACATCTACGACGATGAGCAGGCCTCGATGGCCTACGCCGCCGCAACGAGCCTCAGCGCGAAGTACCGCTTCATTCAGCTGTGCACCGCTCGAAGCGCGGACCTCGGCGATAGGCCGCTCCTGTCGGAACGCGCAGTCGCTGCCATCAGGGCTCAGCACCAGCAGGAGTTGCTCGCAGCCTCGGCGACAACGCTCGCCCAGGAGCAGGCGTTCTACGAGCTGGTCGAACTGCTCGTTCTCGACCACGACGCCGGACGACCCCGGCTGGCCGTCCTGATGGAGAGCGGCGACTTCCTGCGCCGCATTCTTAAGGGCTACGTCGGCACCGAGCGGTGGAAAGACGACCTCGGGTGGCACAAACGGCTAGGGGACGACAACCTCGAAACGCTGGCCGACATCGTCGGCAAAGACGCCTTCGAACGAGTCGTGCGAGGAGCACACACGCGACACGAACACCGCGACTGGGGGCCCCTCGACACCGAACGACTCCAACGAGCGCTGGCGCTCGCCGCCAACGGGGCCACCGACCCGAACACGGGACCGGAAACGTCGACGCCACCGTCCCAACCCGATGACGAGGACGAATAAGACGACGACACGACGACACCCAGCAGTGCAGCGAAGCGCCTGGCCTGTGTGAAGGTCCGGCGCTGGGCGGTCAACACAGCCCGCTTCGTTTCGGGGCGGGCGACCTTGGGCCGGTTGCGCCCCCGAACGAGCTACTCGTCGGCGAACCAGACATCGAGGGGGCGGTGGCCCGCCTCGAAGCGCAGCCGTTGGTCTGCCAGTTCGTTGCGCCAACGCTCCAACTCGACAAGCGGCACCTGCTCCGTCTGAGCGCTGCGCATGCTCTCCTGCGCCACGAGGCGCCCAAGGTCACGAATGAACCCATCGACCGTCTTAAGCGCCCCAAGACTCGGCCGCTGACCGTGGATGACCGCGTTGCGACACCGTTCCGTGCGTTCCAAGAGCCGCCCGAAGAGCTGTTCCTGCCCGTCCAACCACGCGACGGCGGCCTTCGGCTCGCGGAGAACCTCGACGGCGTCCCGCACCAGACGGTGTTCCGGACGATGTTCTGCGATGGTCGTGGCCAGCGGACCGAAGTACGCCTCCAACTGCGTTAGGCCAGTGGCCGACCAGTAGCTCGTCGAGGAGTCGTCGTCATCGCGCGGCCATACGAGGTCCTCGACCATGTCGGCGAACGGATGCCAACGGCCGTGAGCCTTTCGTGCCCTATCCGGGCGTGGATGCACATTGCGTGGGCCCACCGGAGCCGCTGCAAGCGCAACCAGGGAGCAAGGAGGTACCGCTCCGTCACCTCCGGCCAACCCTTGCCCTTGACCTGTACGACACTCAAGGTGCGCTCCAGAGCCCTAGGGCCCAACGCGACTCGCTGCTCTGCACGAGGGATACGCGAAACAGCGATGACCCACCGGGCATCCTCGACAACACTAGGATGCGGTCCTCGCCGACCCCCGCATCAACGTCGGCATTCTCGAACGCCTCAACTACGTCGTCCCACGCAGCCGCCGCAACGTCAGGCAGCCGAAGCCGTTCACTGAGCACCTGCGCCGCGAGGCTCGCGGACCTCGCACCAGGCCCCGTCTCTAGCTCCTTCGCCCCGAGAGCGCTCCGAAAGTTCCTCAACGCGGGTCCAATCGCCGCCACGGTCGCGGGCCCAAGCCCCCGGCACATGTCATACGCGTCCTCGGAAAGCGAGACGCGGTCATCCCTGTTCGTTGCACCGTGCCCGGCCAGAGTTGCCTCGCACGTGTTCCCCACCTCTTCGAGGACCGTTCCCGGCCCCATCGTGAAAAGAGACGCGCCAGCACCCCCGGCCGCGAGCTGCTCCAGAAGAGCTGAATGCCAGGCGGTCATGCGAGACAACGCCGGCTTCGCACTTATCTCGGCATCGCTGCAGCCTAGCCGCCGGCCCAACAAGCCATACACGTAACGCTAAGCGGCCTCGGCCCGCCGAAAACCGCGGAAAACTGACGCTGAGCCTTCGCCAGCCAACGAACCGGTGACCGGGCGCCAGTCATAGCGCCGAATTCTGCGCCCACGAAAGGAACCAGCGTGCCCACGCGACGGGCGCGGGGAACGCGCCGGTGGGGACCAGCGGCTGCAGCTGGGCCTGGACCACCGGCACGCCGGCGGCCTCGGCGGCGTGGAGGGCGGGGAACGTCGCCGGCGAGCAGACCACGACGTCCGCGCCCGCCACCCCGGCCGCGGTGTCCGCGTACAGCAGCCGCAGCTCGGGCTCCAGGAACGTCGCCAGCCGGCGGACCGCCCGCAGCGGGTTGCGGACCCCGGCGACCAGCGCCCGCCCCTCGGGCGCGTCCATCAGCTCGCGCACGCTGCGCCCCCGGACCGGGCGAGGCTCGACCCCCGGCGGCGGATCGGCGACGAACGGCGCGTGCGAGACCAGCCGCACCGCGTGCCCGTCCGCCGCCATCCGCGCGGCGAGCGCCCGGAACGGCTCCGCGTCGCCGCGCGAGCCGAACGTCACCAACGTGGCGCGCACGGCGTCACCAGACCACCGGGGACAGGCCCCAGCCGGCGAGCTCGCCGCGGACGCGCGCGGGCAGCGTCCCGCCCGGCCCCAGCCGGCCGGCGTCGGCGACGACGCCCAGGGTGACGTCGTCGCCCTCGCGCCCCAGGCAGACCGTCAGGTCGGTCATCATCGGCCCGCCGAGCAGGAAGGACGAGCGGGCCCGGTGCGGGCCGAGCCGACCGACCGCGCCGGGGATCGGTCCGACGTTGGAGGCGACGCCGTCGGCGGCCTGGGCGAGGACGGCCATGCGGTGCGTCAGCGCGTCCGGCAGCAGCCGCATCGCGTCGACCAGGCCCGCGGGGCCCGCGGCGGCCGGACGGTCGCGGGCGCCGGCCGTCGCGGCCCGGATCGCCGCCTTCGACGCCGCACGCACGTCGTCGAGCCGGCCGTGGGCCGGCGGTCCGCCCGGCAGCTCGACGAGCGCCCCGGCGACCGCGTTCGCGGTGACGTCGCCGCCGCCCGCGCCCCGCAGGTCGACCGGCATGAGCAGGCGCAGCGGGCGGTCCAGCTCCTCGCCGCGGGCCCGTCGGGCGTCGCGGAGCAGGTTCGCGACGACCGCGAGCAGCAGCGCGTTGGCGCTCCCGCCGTGGTCGCGGGCGGCCTCCTCCCACGTGGCGACGGGGATCCGGGCCAGGGCGAGCGTGCGGCGCGGGGAGCGCCAGCCGACGCCGTGGTCGCGCGTGCGCAGCGCCGACAGCGTCGGGCCGAGCCGCCGCAGCTCGCCGGCCGCGTCGCGGCGGCGCCAGGCCACCGCGGCCTCGCGACCCAGCCGCACGCTGCCCCCGACGCCGCTGCGCACCCGCACCGCCACGTCGGCGAGCTCGTCGACCGTGCCGGTGCGCCAGCGCGGCGCCGGGGCGGACGGCGGGGCGGCGCGCGGCGCGTCGAAGGCGGTGGACAGGATCGCCCGCGCGTCGCCGTACGCGTGGTTGACCCACAGGCTGACGATGCTGCCGCCGCCCTCGGTGCGGGCCGCGGCGACCCGCCAGCCGGCCGTGGCGGCGGGGTCGGGCTGCGAGCTGACCTCGTCCTCGAGCAGCGCGGCGAGCTGTCCGGCGCCGAGCGGCTCGGGCTCGTAGCGCATCGGCGGCAGGTCGGGGGCCGGCTGCCAGCGCAGCCGCGCGCCGGGCACGCGTGGCCGCACGACGCGGCGGCCGAAGCCGTGCGGGTTGCGGGCCAGGTCGGTCGCCCAGCGCAGGAGCGCCTCGGCGCCGACGGGCTCGTCGAAGTGGCGCACCAGGCCGATGCACGGCCGGTGGCGTCGGGTGCGGGTGGCGGTGACGTACATCGCCGCGTGGTCGTCGAGGGGGATCTTCATGGGGGAGGGGCGGGGTCGCGGAGGGGACGGGACGTCGGGGGTGGAGGGGAGGAGGGACGGAGGGGGACGGGCGGGGCTCACCAGCGGCGGTCGGGCAGGCCCCACGCGGCGAGCTCGTCGCCGAGCCAGGCGTGGACGTCGGCGCCGCCGATGCGGCCGGCGTCGGCGACGACGGCGACGCTGACCTGCTCGGGGGTGCGGCTGAGCGCGGCGATCAGGTCCAGGCCGATGGGGAAGCCCAGCGCCGCGACCGCCCGGGGCCGGTGGTCGCCGAGGCACGCGACGGAGGCCGGCAGGGCGCCGGGGTTGGTCGCGCACGCGTCGAAGGCGAGCGCCGCCCGCTCGGCCACGCGGACCGTCAGCGCCTCGGGCAGCAGGCGGGTCAGGTCGCCCACGCCGCGCACCGGCGGGGCCGTCGCCGCCTCGGCCGCGAACGCGGCCTTCATCCAGCGCCGAGCGGGGGCGAGGTCGCCGTGGTGCGGCGCGCCGCCGGGCAGCACGACGGACGCCGTCACCATCGTGGCGCGCGGGCCGGACGCGCCCTCGCGCCGCGCACCGACCGCGTCGTCGCCCAGGTCGATCGGCAGCACGAGGCGCACGGGCCGCCCGACGTCGCCGCCGCGGGCGACCCGGCCGCGGCGCACGAGGTTGGCGGTCAGCGCCGCCAGCAGCGTGTTGCCCGTGCCGCCGCGCGCGGCGGCCGCGGCGTCCCACTCGTCGGCGGGGCACGTGAGGATCGCGGCGCTACGGCCGGGGGCCGGCCGGCGGCGGGTGCGGTCGCGGCCCGCGGCGGGGCGCAGCGGCGCGGGCCCCGGGCCCGGCGCGGGCGTCGGCGCCGGGGGTCGCCGGAGCGCGTCGCGGGCGGCCCGCGCGGCGCCGCCGAGCCCCAGCTGCAGGCGCTCGCCGAGCGCGTCGAGCTCGTGCCGGAGCCCGAAGCGGGCGCCGGGGACGAACCGGGCCTCGGTCGTGCCGTGCCAGGGGGCGGGGTCGTCGTGCGGCGCGCTGGCGCGCAGGGCGCCGGCGACGGTGCCGTACAGGTGGTGGACGACGAGCAGCACGACGGAGTCGCCGTCGTCGGCGTGCGCCGCGGACAGGCGCCAGCCGTCCCCGCGCTCGGGGTCCAGCGGCCGCGCGAGCTCCTCGTCGAGCCACCGCCGCACCGCCGCGGGCGTCAGCGGCCCCTCGCGCAGGGCGACCGGCGGCGGTGTGGGGTCCACCCGCCAGTGCCGGCGGGCGCCCGGGATCCGCCGGGGGCGCACCCGGCGGCCCAGGCCGTACGGGCGGCGCGCCAGGCGGACGGCCTCCGCCGCGAGCAGGTCGCGCGGCACGTGGCCGGACACCCGCAGGATCCAGCCCATGTGCGGCAGGACCGGCCCCAGCCGCCCCGCGCGCAGCACCAGGCTGGCGTGGTCGACGAGCGGCGCCTCGGTGCCGGCCGGAACCGCGGCGTGCGGGGCGGCGGGCACGGTCACCACGCCTCGAAGGGGACGTCCCACGCCGTCAGCTCGGCGACGAGCCGCTCGCGCAGCGGCGGGCCGGCGCCGAGCCGGCTGGGGTCGGCGACGACGCCGAGCTGGATGCGGTCGTCGTGCCGGGCCAGCGCGACGGACAGGTCGCTGCCCAGCGGGAACGCCATGAGGACGGCGTCCGTCGCGACGCGGCTGCCGAGACGGCGGATGCCGGGCGGCAGCACGCCCACGTTCGACGCGGCACCGTCGTAGTGGCCGTGCACCCCGAAGACGACGCGGCGCGTCACGTCGTCCGGCAGCAGCTTCATCGCGTCGATCGCGCCCGGCGCCACGGGCACCCGGCCGGTGCGCCGCACCTCGTCGGCCGCGGCGGCGAACGCCCGGCGCGTCTCGGCGCGGACGTCGTCGAGCGCGCCGTGCTGCGCCCGGCCGCCCGGCAGCAGCACCGTGGCGCTCGTCAGGCGGATCGGGCCGACGGACGCGGTCACGTCCGGCACCTCGTCCCGGTCGGCCAGGTCGACGGGCACGATCAGCCGCACGGTGCGTGCGACCGCGCCGCCGCGGGCGGCCCGCGCCTCGCGGACCAGGTTGGCGACGGCGGCGACCTGCAGGCTGGTGGGCGTGCCGCCGAGGGCGCGCGCCCGGGCGTCCCAGGCGTCGGCGTCGACGGTCGCGATCGCCCCGACGCGGCGGCGGGACCCGCGGCCGCGGCTGGGGTCGCGGTCGCGCATCGCCCCGAGCGCCCGGCCCAGCGTGGAGAGCGCGCCGTCGCGGCGGCGGCGCCAGGGCAGCAGCGCCGCCTCGCCGGCCAGGGCGGCCGTCCCGCGGGCGCCGCGCGCCACGCGTCCGGCTGCGTCGAGGGCCTCGGCCACCAGCGGCGGCGGGCCGGCCGGCAGGGTGGCGGGGTCGACGGGGTCCAGCCCGCCGTACAGGGTCGTCGCCACGTCGCGACCGGTCCCGTACAGGTGCGACATCCCCAGGGCGACGGTCGTGCGGCCATCGGCGCCCGGCACGGCCGCCAGCCGCCACCCGGCGCCGTGCTGCGGATCGTGGGCGACGCTCAGCTCGTCGTCGAGCCAGCGGCGCACCTCGTCCGCGGCGTCCGCCGGGGGCGCCAGGGCGACGGGCGGCGCCTCCGTCGCCAGCTGCCAGCGCGGCCGCGCGCCGGGGACGCGGGGCGCCCGCAGCCGGCGCCCCAGCCCGAACGGGCTCGCCGCCAGACGAGCCGCCTCGCCGCGGAGCTCGTCGGCGCTCGGCGGGTCGTCGAAGCGCGTGACGAGGGCCATGTTCGGCAGGACCGCGGAGCGTTGGGCGGCGCGGAGCATGAGCGAGCCGTGCTCCACGAGCGGGACTTCCATCCGGGGGGACCTTTCGGCGGAGGGAGTGGGGGACGCCGCCGACCGTACCCCCGCCCCGGTGCGCGCTCAAGCACACGATGTGTGCGTCGCATCACGGAGTTTTCCGCGCCTCGCGCGCATCGCCAGTGGTGGCGCGGAAGCAAACGATTTGCGGGACAAACGCGAAGCTCCGCGGGCGAAGCCTCGGCCGCGCTACGCCTTGACACGACCTGTTCCGCCTGCGCCGTGGCACACGCTGTTCACCCCCGGCGGCGGTCCCGGCGCGGCTCCGCCGGGACCGCCGCCGCGCGGCGCTCAGCGGGAGGCGCCGGGCTGCCAGAGCGGCTCCTCGGCCGTGTTGGCCGCGCGGGCCAGGATGAAGAGCAGGTCGGAGAGGCGGTTGAGGTACTTGACGACCTCGGGGTTCGCCCCCTCGACCTCGAGCGCGCGTCGCTCGGACCGCCGCGCGATCGTCCGGGCGACGTGCAGCTGCGCGGTGGCGGGGGAGCCGCCGGGCAGGAGGAACGAGCGCAGCGGCTGCAGTTCGGCGTTGACCTCGTCGCAGCGCTCCTCCAGCCACGTCACCTGCTCGGCCGCCACGCGCAGGCGGTCCTTGCGCTTGTGGTCGGTGTCGTGGGGGACGGAGAGGTCGGCGCCCAGGTCGAACAGGTCGTTCTGGATGCGCACGAGCCACGGGCGGAAGCGCTCGGGCACGTCGGGCATCGCGAGCACGACGCCGAGGTGGCTGTTGAGCTCGTCGATGTCGCCGTAGGCCTCGATCCGCGGGTGCGTCTTCGGCACGCGGCTCATGTCGCCCAGGTGCGTCTCGCCCGCATCGCCGGTGCGGGTGTAGATGCGGGTGAGGTTGACCGTCATGGCCCGACCCTAGCGCCCGTGCTGCCCCGGCCGCCGGGGGCGGCCGGGGCAGCACGGGGGCTAGGGTCGGGCGCCCCGGGGGCGCGCCGCGGGCCGCGGACCGCCCGTAGAATCGGCAGGCGTGCCCCGGTCGCCGCTCCGCTCCACCCGCGTCCGGCGCCTGGCCGTGGTGCTCGCGGCCGCGGCGTCCGTCGTCGGCGCCGCCGGCTGCGGCCAGGTCGACGAGAGCGGGACCGGCGTCCGGGTGCTCGTCACCACCGACGACGGCGCCCGCACGGTCCTGGACCGCGCCGGGGTGCAGGCGACCGACGAGGAGTCGGCGCTGGCCGTCCTGCGGCGCGTCGCGCGCGTGGAGCTCGCGCCCGGCGGGCAGGCGCCGGCGAGCATCGACGGCGTCGCCGCGCGCGGCGCGGGCGCCTGGCGGCTGTGGCTCAACGGCACGGCGCTGCGCACGGGTGAGATGGCCGCGCAGACGCCGGACGTCAACCTGCAGCTGCCGCCCGTCCGCGTGACGCCGCGGGCGACGAAGGTCCACAACGGCGACACGCTGTGGTTCGACCTGCGGTCGGGCGCCGAGACGGCCAGCGAGCCGCGCGGCGTCGTCGGCACGTTCCCCGAGCCGTTCGAGCACGGCGCCGAGGGCAAGCGCTGGCCCGTCCGCGTCGAGTGCGCGGATCCGCGCGGTCAGGCGTGCCGGATGGTCCGCGACGCGCTCGTCCGCTTCGACATCCCTGCGGTCTCCAACCTGCTGCGCACGTCCTACAACCCCGAGTCGGCGCGCATCGCCGTCGGCACCTGGGCGCAGCTGCGCGAGGACCCGGCGGCCGGCCTGGCGGAGCGCGGGCCGAAGGACTCCGGCGTCTACGCCCGCCCGACGGCGGACGGCCGGCGGATCGCGCTGCTGGACCGGGCCGGCGAGCCCGTCCGCACGCTCGGCGCCGGCGCGGGCCTGATCTTCGGGTCGCGCTACCGCAACGAGCCGCCGAGCTGGGCCGTCACCGGGACCGACGCCGCCGGCGTGCTGCGGGCCGCCGGCGCGCTCGACGCGGCGACGCTGAAGGGCAAGCTCGCGGTCGCGGTGGCGGGCGGCGACGTGGTGCCGCTGCCCGTCCGCGGCGCCGCCGCCCGCTAGGGCCGCGGCGCCGGGTCCGGACCGCCGGACGGTCCGGACCCGGCGGCCATGGTGCTACCGGTCGACGCGCACCCGCACCGGGCCGCCGTCCGGGCGCACCCGGGGCACCCAGTCCGCGGGCAGGGTCGAGCAGCGCGCCGGACCCAGGTGCGCCAGCCGGCCGGTCCACAGGGTGCGGTCGTCCTGCGTGACGGTCACGCGGACGCGCCGCGCCTGCGCGTCGGCCCGCAGCGCGAAGCGCTCGCGCGGCGGCAGGCCGGCGCCGGGCACGAGCACGTTCGGGGCGATCCAGCGCAGCGGCGAGTCGAGCTGGATGGCCACCGGGGCGACGGGCCAGTCCGTCGACGACGCGCCCGCGGACAGCCAGGCGCTCACCGGCCCGGCGACGTGACGGCCGTCGAGCGCGGCGACGTCCGCCGTCTCGGCCGGGTGCAGCGCGTTGCCGGCGGCGAAGACGCCGGGCCGCGCGGTGCGCAGCGCCTGGTCCACGCGAGGCCCGCGCGTGGCGCGGTCCAGGACGATGCCGCCGCTGACGGCCAGCTCGTGGTCGGGGATCCAGTCGCCGGTGAGCAGCACGCGCTCGCACGCGATCGTCTCGGTCCGCCCGTCGGCGACGTGCTCCAGCTCGACGCCGACGACCCGGTCGACGCCCAGGATCCGCCGGACGCGCACGCCGGTGCGCAGCGGCACGCCGAACACCGCGCGCCCGCCGAAGGCGATCGGGCCCCACGTCTCGTGGCCGGGCAGCTCGGTGACCATCGCCACGGGGCGGGACCCGGCGTGGCGCAGGGTCGAGAGCGCGCTGTACGAGACGTGCTCGGCGCCGACGACGACGGTGCGGCCCGGCAGGCGCATGCCCTCCAGGTACACCTGCTGCTGCAGCGTGCCCGTGGTCAGCACGCCTCCCGGCGCGCGCACGCCGGCCAGGCGGCGCGCGGAGCGGGGGCGCTCGCGCACCCCGGTGGCCAGGACGATGGCGCGCGGCTGCACGCGCTCGCGGCCTGCCGGGCTGGTGAGCAGCGCGGCGGGCACGGGACCTGTCGCGTCGGGGTCCCAGCCGGTGACCATCGCGCCCGTGCGCAGCTCGGCGCCCGACGCGACCGCGCGCTCGCGCACCCGGGCGGCGTAGGCCGGGCCGGACAGCGGGCGGTGCAGGTCGCGCAGGCCGAAGCCCTGGTGGTGGCAGTGGCGGGGGACGCCGCCCAGCTCGGTCTCGCGCTCGACCAGCAGCACGTCCCGCACGCCGGCGGCGCGCAGGTCGGCCGCGGCGGTCAGGCCGGCCGGCCCGCCGCCGACGATCAGCACGTCGGGGCGACGCTCCCGCATCACGCCACCGCCTTCCGGGGCGCCGTGGGCGTGGCGGGCGCGGCGGGGCCGCCGTTCGCCTCGTCCAGCATCGCCTGCACGCGGGCGCCGCAGTAGAACGTCTGGCAGCGGCCCATCGTCGCGCGGGTGCGGCGGCGGACGCCGTCCTGGTCGACCGCCGGCACGGGGGCGCACAGCGCGTCGCGGATCTCGCCGCGGGTCGTGCGCTCGCAGAAGCAGACGATCTCGCCGTACGCCGGGTCGGCGGCGATGCGCTCCTCCTGCTCGAACGGGCGCGGGAACGCCTGGCCGACGTTCGGCATATGCACCTCCGGCAGGTCGTCGCGCGGGTCGAGCTGCAGGCCCTCGTCGCCGAGCATCCGGCACACCTCCTCGCCGATCGCCAGCGACGCCGTCAGCCCGGTCGAGCGGATGCCGCCGACGGAGACGTAGCCCTCGGGCGCGAAGAGCTCGAGCTGGTAGTCCTTGTGCTCCGTCGCCGCGCGCAGCCCGACGTACGTCGCGGTGATCTCCTGCTCGAGCAGCGCCGGCACGATCCGCGCCCCCGCGTCGAGCAGGCGCGCGATGCCGTCCGGCGTGGACCCGCGGTCCTCCTTGTCGGGGACGTCGTCGGCGGTCGGGCCGAGCAGCAGGTTGCCGAAGACGGTCGGCGAGACGAGCACGCCCTTCGTCGTGGCGGTCGGCACCGGCAGCAGCACGTGGTTGACGAGGGGCCGCGAGAGCTTGTCGAAGACGAGCAGCTCGCCGCGACGCGGCGTCACGGTGTAGCCCTCGTGCCCGGCCAGGCGGTGCAGGACGTCCGACCCCAGGCCGGCGGCGTTGACGAGGAAGCGGCAGGTCAGGACGCCGGCCGTGGTGTGCACGCGGAAGCCGCCGCCCGGGTGGCCGTCGTCGGCGCCGAGGCGGTCGACGGCGGTGACCCGGGTGGAGCGGCGCAGCTCCAGGCCGGCCTGCACGGCGTCGTAGGCGTACGCCAGCGGCGTGGTGAACGGGCAGACGATGTGCTCGTCCGGCACCTCGAGCGCGGCGATGGCGCCGGGGCCCAGGTGCGGCTCCCGCCGGCGCAGCTCCTCGAGGGGGATCTCGCGCACGCGGTCGTAGCCGTTCGCGCGGGCCTGGGCGACGATGTCGGGGAAGCGGGCGTGCTGCTCCTCGTCCCACGCCACGAGCAGCGCCCCGAGCGGCTCGATCGGGATGCCCACCCGCGCGCCGTACGCGTGCAGCAGCTCGTGGCCGCGGGCGACCAGGCGCGACTCGATCGTGCCGGGGGTCGCGTCGAAGCCGGTGTGCAGGATCGCGGTGTTCGCCTTGCTCGTGCCGGCGCCGACGTCGGCGCGCGCCTCGAGCAGGGTCACGCCGACGCCGCGGTGGCGGGTCAGCTGCTGCGCGATCGCGAGCCCGACGACGCCGCCGCCGACGATGACGACGTCGCGGTGCGGGATGGTGGTCATGTGGCCTCGGGGGAGTGCGGGAGCGGGGGAAGCGCCGCGAGGGCGAGGGCCGCGGCGCGCCAGCGGTCCAGGCGGGCGGCGGCGTCGGACGCCGCCATGCGCGGCTCGTGGGCCGCGGCGGGCGTCCACGGCGGCACGGCCTCGTGCGGGCCGGCGGCCAGGCCGGCCCCCAGGCGGGCGAACGCCGCGATGCCGAGCGCGGTGGCGTCGGGCAGCGGGTACACCTCGACGGGCGTCTGCAGCAGGTCGGCCTGGGCCTGCAGGAGCGTCGACGACCGGGTCAGCCCGCCGTCGACGCGCAGCGCACGCAGCGGGGTGCCCAGGTCGTCGGCGACCGCCTGCGTCAGGCACGCGACCTGCGCCGCGATGCCGTCGACGACCGCGCGGACGAGGTCGCAGCGGGTGGTGGACAGGGACAGTCCCACCCAGCCGCCGCGCGCGTCGGGGCGCCAGAACGGGGCGCCCAGGCCGGCCAGGGCGGGGACGAAGACCGCCTCGGCGCCCGGGTTCGCGTCGGCGCACAGGCCGTCGACCTCGGCGGCGGAGCCGGTCAGGCCGAGCTCCTGCAGCCAGTCGACGGCCGCGGCGGCGGTGTAGACCTGGCCGTCGAAGCAGTACGTCGGAGCGCCGTCGATCCGCCACGCCAGGCAGGCCGCCAGGTCGGCGCTCGAGCGCACGGGGCGGGTGCCGGCGTTCGCCAGGACGAACGCACCCGTGCCGTACGTGCACTTCGCCTCGCCGGCCTCCAGGCAGCGCTCGCCGAAGAGCGCGGCCTGCTGGTCGACGCACAGGCCCGTCAGCGGCAGCTCGGGGCCGAAGACGTCGGTGGTGCCGAAGTGCCCGGCCTGGTCGACGACCTCGGGCAGCGCGGCGGGATCCAGCCCGAAGGTCTCGCACGCCTCGCTCGACCACGCGGCGGCGTCCAGGTCGAGCAGCATCGTGCGCGACGCGGTGGCGGCGTCCGTCACGTAGGCGCCGGTCAGCGCGTGGACGAGCCACGCGTCGACGGTCGTGACGAGCGCGCCGGGGTGCCGGCGCGCCAGCCACGTCATCTTCGGCGCCGCGAAGTACGGGTCGAGCGGCAGACCGGAGATCGCCGTCAGCCGCGCGGCGCGGTCCGCCAGCTCGGCCGTGACGACGCCCGCGCGCCGGTCCTGCCAGCTCAGCGCGGGGCCGAGCGGCGCGCGGGTGCGCGGGTCGAGGGCGACGACCGTCTCGCCCTGGTTGCCCAGGCCGACGGCGACCACCGGCACGCCGGCGGCCGCGAGCGCCTCGCGGCCGGCGGCGACGATGGAGTCCAGGAGCTCCTGCGGGTCCTGCTCGACGAGCCCGGGCCCCACCGTGCGGGGGCGCACCGCGGCGCGCCCCTCGCCCAGCACGGAGCCGTCCGGGGCGACGACGAGCGCCTTCGTCCCGGACGTGCCCTGGTCGATCGCGAGGACGGTCATCCGTTCCGCGTGGGGTACGGCTCGACGGTGCCGACGGGCACGTGCCCGACCGGCGCGTCCGGATCCCCGGCCTCGTCGGCGGCCAGGCCGCCGTGGATCGGGTCGCGCTCGCCGACCGTGCGACGCAGGGCGCCGGGCGAGAAGACGAGCATGCCCAGGAAGACGACGACGCCCAGGCCGAGCACGACGCCGACGAGCTTCACCGGGTCGCGGAACTGCTCGGGCAGCGTCAGCGCCGAGAGGGCGAACAGGCACCACGCGACCGCGCCGACGATCACGGGCCAGGTCCAGCGACCCAGGTCCCACTTCGAATGCACCTCCGGCAGGCGGTGCTTCGTGAACGCGTAGAGCAGGACGGTGATCAGGTAGATCGTCGTCGGCAGGATCGTCGCGGCCGAGAACAGGTTGGCGAGGGCGTCCTCGCCGAAGATCAGCGTCAGCACGATGCCGCCGGCGAGGATCAGGATCGTGGCGGCGATCGGGGTGCCGGTCTTCGGCGAGACGCGGCCGAGCACCTGGTGGCCGGGGAAGCGGCGGTCGCGCGACATCGCGTAGACCAGGCGCGAGCCCGAGGTCATGATCGTCAGGCCGCAGACGAACTGCGCGAGCGAGATGAACGCGTAGGTGATGCGGGTGAAGACCTCGCCGAAGTGGGCGGTCATGATCGCGGCGCCCGGGGTGTCCGACGCGGTGATCTGCGCGACGTTCGGGATCGCGAGCGTCAGCGCGACGAGGAACAGGAAGCCGGCGCCCGTCGAGACGAGCACGCCCTGCAGCATCGCGCGGGGCACGACGCGCGCCGGGTTCTTCGTCTCCTCGGCCAGGTTGGCCGCGGACTCGAAGCCGACGATGGTGTAGGCGCCGAGCAGCAGGGCGATCATGAACGGGCCGTTGAAGCCCCAGTACCCCGACTCGCCGGCGTGGGTGCCCTTCGAGAAGAGGTTGTCGACCGACCCGCCGTCGTTGCCGAAGAGGACCGCCGCGACGAGCAGGATCGACAGGACGAAGATGCCGACGATCTCGATGCCGACGCCGATGTTGTTGACCACGGCGACGATGCGCTGGCTGAAGATGATCAGGAACGCCTGCAGGGCGAGCGCGATCACGGTCAGGATGCGGACGTTCTCGACGGTGTGGTCCAGGCCCGTCAGCGGGATGAGCGACTGGTCGGCCATGCCGTACGTGACGGCGACGATGACGATGGCCAGGAACGCGTAGGAGACCCAGCCGAACGCCCAGCCGACCTTCGGTCCCACCAGGCGCGAGGCCCACTGGTACGAGTAGCCGGCGATCGGCATCCGCAGCGCGAGCTGGATGAAGACGAGCGCCACGAGCGTCTGGCCGGCGCCGGCCAGCAGCCACATCCAGATGCCGACCGGCCCGGAGTTGGCGAGCAGCAGGCCGTAGCCGGTGAAGATGCCGGTGGCGATCGAGACGAACGAGAAGGCCATCGCGAACGAGCCGAAGGGGCTGATCGTGCGCTCGACCTCTTGTTCGTAGCCGAAGCGGCCGACGTCCTCGTCGGTCTCGGCGCGGGCGGGGGCGGTGCTCATGAGGTCTCCTCCTCGGTGGGGTTCTGGGGCGCCGGGCTCGTCGCGGCCCGCTCCGGGATGCGGGCGTGGGCGACGAACGTCGATCGGTGCGGCAGGTAGAGGTCGCGGGCGTACTCGACGGGCTCGCCGGCGAGCGTCCGCGCGGTGCGGGTGACGCGCATGAGCGGGGCGCCGACGTCGCAGCCCAGGTCGTCGGCGTCCTCGGGCTCGGCGGGCACGGCGTCGAGCTGCTGCGACGCGTGGTCGGGGCGCAGGCCGTACTCCTCGGCGAGCAGGGCGTAGATCGACCGGCCCTCCAGGTCGTGCGCCTGCAGGTCCGGCGTGCGCTCCACGGCGAACCAGGAGCGCTCGAGGGCGATCGGCACGCCGTTGGCGGTGCGCAGGCGCACGATCTGCCAGACGGGTGCGTCGGGCTCGACGCCCAGCGCGGTCGCCACGACGGCGCCGAAGCGCGCCAGCCGCGCCGGCACGCGGTCGCAGTCGATGAGCTGCGCGGCGGGCCGGCGGCCCTTGCCCAGGACGCCCTCGGTGAACGAGATCAGGACGGAGACGTCGATCGTGATCCGCGGCTCGCACGCGTAGGTGCCCGAGCCGTGGCGCCGGTCGACGAGGCCGTCGGCCTCGAGCAGGTCGAGCGCGGCGCGGAGCGTGGCGCGCGACACGCCGAGCTCCTCGCAGAGCCGGCGCTCGGCGGGGAAGCGGGCGCCCGGCTTGATCGCGCCGGAGCGCATGCGCTCCTCGAGCTCGTCGCGGACGGATTCGAATCGTTGTGCCGCCATGCAGTGGTCCCGGTCGGGATGCGGGCAACCTAGGGAGGTTCGTCACACGATGCAAACCACTTTCCCGCAAATTGCGACAATTTTCGCAAAGTGGTCCGTACCACTCTGGCCGTTCGGCGGGCCCCGGCGCGCGCCGGGACGGGCGACGGCGCCGCGTCGCCGACCGGGCGCGCGACCCCGTCGGCGCGCGGGTGGGCGGCCGCCGCCCACGCGCGGACGCGCCGGCGGGGCCGACGAGCGGGCGGAGCGGCCGCGCCGGCGGTCCGGCGCGGGGGCGATCCCGGGAGCGAGGGAGCGGCTAGCGGCGGACGCGGCGCCAGGGCTGCCGGTCGCTGCGCAGCGCCAGCAGCTCGCAGCCGCCGGTCTGGACGGCGGGGTGCTTGCAGCTCCAGCGGCCGTCGTTGGCCAGGCGGCGCAGGACGACGAGGTCGTCGGCGCCCGACCACGCGGCGGCGGTGAACGCGGAGCCCAGGCGCTCGGTCTGCGCGGGGGTGAAGCCGCTGTCCAGCACCCAGGTGCGCCGGCCGCTGAGCGTGGTCCGCAGCAGGTCGGAGCGGCTGCGCGCGCCCGTCCTCGTCCGCGGGACGACGACGTCGGACCGTCGCAGGGCCGGCCGGCCGAGCTGCGCGAGGGTCCCGCGGGCGCTCGCCACGGCCGCGACCTCGCGCGTGGTCCGGCCGCCGGCCGGCGCGACGAGCAGGCGGGAGCGGTCCCTGGCCCCGACGGTCCGCCACGTCACCGCGACGGTGCGGCCGTCGAAGTCCAGGCCCTGCGGAAGCGCCACCCGCAGGCGCACGGTCCGGCCGGCGCGCCGCTCGGTCGTGGGGCCCCGCAGCCCGCGGGCGGGCGCGCGGGCCGCGGTGGTGTCGGCCACGACGACCTCGGCCCGGCGGGCGTCGCCGGGGCGCAGCGTGCGCGAGAAGGCGATCCGGCCGCCGTGGACGGCGGGCAGCCGCTCGTCGAGCCTCGGGTCCGACGCCGCGGGCAGCGTGCCTCCGGCACCCGTCCGCGGATCGACCGTGTGGACGTCGCAGCCCGTGGGGAACGCGCCCGTCGGCTTCGTGCAGCGGCTGTAGGCGATGAGCGGCCCGTCGCCGGCGGCGTTCGGGCCGATGCTGGCGTCGAAGGGCGCCATCTGCGTCGGCACGGGCATGAGCGTGCCGTGCCCCGCCGGGTCGCGGACGACCATCGAGAACGCCCCGTCGGCGCCGCGGCGGCTCCACACGATCCAGCCGGCCCACGCGTCCACCGGCGTGTCGTTCGCCTCGACGGAGAGCACCGTGGGCGCGACCGGTCCGCCGGCGGAGGCGACGGCCGGCAGGGCCAGCAGGGCGGCGGCCGTCAGGACGACGGCGGGGCGGAGGCGGCGGGGCGTCACGATGGGTAGGAACCCTGCCACGCGCCCGGAGTTCCGGTGCCGCCCCGCTCAGCGCGCCGGCGCGTACGCCGGGTCGTCCTCGTGCTCGCGGAAGAACCGCACCATCGGGCCGACGTACGCGGCCGTCGGCGGGCACCGCACGCCGTGCCGGCCCAGCAGGGCGGTGGCGCGCGAGGCGTCGTAGCGCACCTCGTGGTGCAGGTACTCGAGCGACTCGCGCGGCGTGCCGCCGAGCAGGCGGCGCATCCACGCCACCCGCAGCGACGCGTCGACGAGCGACCACGGCAGGCGCAGCCGCGGCGACACGCCGGCGTACTCGCGGCAGAGCAGGCCGTACAGGTCCGCGGCCGAGATCGGCTCGGGGTCGACCAGGTGCAGCGTCTCGCCGGCGAACGCCGCGTCGCCCGCTCCCGTGACGATCGCGTCGATGACGAAGTCGACGGGCACGACGTTGAACGGCGCGCGCATGTGTCCGGGCTGCGCGGGCGGCAGGCCGCGGCGGACGGCCGCGGCGATCGTCCGCAGCAGGAAGTACGGCCCGTCGAACTTCTGCGTCTCGCCCGTGCGCGAGTCGCCGACGACGATCGCGGGCCGGTAGATCGTCGTCGGCACGTCGTCCATGGACGCCCGCACGAGCACCTCGGCGGCGAACTTCGTCGACTCGTAGTGGTTCTTGAACGCCTGGCCGGCGGCCAGGTCGCTCTCCGCCACGCGGCCGCGCCGCAGGCCGGCGACGTAGGCCGTCGACACGTAGTTGTGGCGCTCCAGGCGCGCGCAGTCGCGGCAGAAGTCGACGACGTTCTGCGTGCCCTCGACGTTGACCGACTCGGCGATCGGGAGCGGGACGGCCAGGTCGTAGACGGCGGCCAGGTGGTGCACCGCGACCGTGTCGGCCGCGAGAGCGCGGTACGTCGCCTCGTCCAGGCCCAGGCGCGGGCGGGTGATGTCGCCGGGAACGATCCGCAGCCGGGCGCCGCGGCCGATGTCGGCGGCCATCGCCTCGGCGCGCGCGACCATCCGCGGCTCGACGAGGGCCACGATCTCCGCCTGCGGGTCGGCGTCGAGGAGCCGGGGGATGAGCCGGGCCCCGATGAACCCCGGGAACCCGGTGAGCAGGATCGTCCGCGTCGCCATGGGCGCCACCCTACTGCTCCGTAGGGTCGTCGGCCTCGTGGCCGTCGGGGCGCACGACGGGCGCCGGGTCAGTCGACGAGTCGCCGTTCCGTCGCCCAGCGCGTCAGCTCGTGCCGGTTGGAGAGCTGCAGCTTGCGCAGGACGGCGGAGACGTGGTGCTCGACGGTCTTCGGGCTGATGGAGAGCCGCCGGGCGATCTCCTTGTACAGGTAGCCGCGGGCGATGAGCCGCAGCACCTCGCGCTCGCGGTCGGTCAGGCCGTCCAGCTCGGGGTCCGCCACGAGGGCCGCCCCGGCCTCGAGCCGGCCGGCGAAGGCGTCCAGGACGAAGCCGGCCAGCCGGGGGGAGAAAACGGCGTCGCCGTCCCGCACCCGGCCGACCGCGGCCACGAGCTCGTCGCCCGAGATCGTCTTCGTCACGTAGCCCCGCGCGCCGCCGCGGATCAGGGCGATGACGTCCTCGGGCTCGTCCGAGACGGAGAGGGCCAGCACCTTCTGGCCCGGCCGCTTCTCGTGCACCCGCCGCAGCACCTCGGCGCCGCCGCCGCCCGGCATGTGGACGTCGAGCAGCACGACGTCGGGCTCGAGCGCCAGGACCATGCGGACGGCCTCGTCGACGTCACCGGCCTCGCCGACGATCTGCGGGGCGCCGTCGCGGGACTCGAGCTCGGCGCGGACGCCGGCGCGGAACAGGGCGTGGTCGTCGACCAGGACGACGGTGGGGCGGCTCACGAGCGGTCCTCCAGGAGCAGTTCGACCTCGGTCCCCTCGCCGGGGGCCGAATGGATGGTGGCGCGGCCGCCGGCGCGACGCATGCGGCCAACGATCGACTCGCGGACGCCGCGGCGGTCGCCGGGGATGGCGTCGGGGTCGAAGCCGCGGCCGCGGTCGCGGACGAAGACCTCGACGCGGCCCGGCTCGGCCTCGGCGAAGACGGAGATCGCGACGACGTCGCCGCCGGCCGCGACGGGGTCGTCGTCCGCGGGGGCGGGGCACGCGTGGCGGGCGGCGTTGGCCATCGCCTCGCGCGCCGCGGCGACGAGGGCGGCGGTGCGGTCGTCGAGCGGGCGCTCGCCGCTCGTGACGACCTCGATCTCGACGCGGTGCTCGACCTCGACGGCCGCCGCGGCGGCGCGCAGCGCGGCCATCAGCTCGTCGTCGGGGCGCTCGGAGCGGCCCGAGAGCCACGTGCGCAGCTCGCGCTCCTGCCGGCGGGCGAGCGACGCGACGGCGCGCGGGTCGTCGGCGCGCCGCTGGATCAGCGCCAGGGTCTGCAGCACGGAGTCGTGCAGGTGGGCGGCGACCTCGGCGCGTTCGTCGCTGCGGATCCGCTCGGACCGCTCGGCCTGCGCCCGGCGCAGCATCCGGCGCCAGAACGGGGCGGCGACGACGAGCACCGCGGCGAGCGCGACGACGGTCTGCAGGACGCTGGTGCGGGACGCGCCGAGCGCGCCGAGCGACGAGAGCGCCACGAGGGCGCCGAGGACCACCAGGCCGACGCCGGCCAGCAGCAGGAGCCGGTCGCCGTCCTGGCCGCGCGGGCGCCGGCCCAGCAGCCGCTGCCAGCCCGTCGGCTCGGCGTCCTCGCCGTCCGGCAGGTCGACGGTCTGCGCCCAGACGAGCGCGCCGCCGGCCGCGAGCAGCACGAGCGCCCAGAACGAGATGCCCAGCGCGCGCTGCACCGCGAGCAGGGCGAAGACGACGCCGGCGAGCACGAGCGCCGTGCCCGAGAGCGTCTGCCGCCCGCTGACGGCCTGCTCCGCGCGGCGCGCCTGGCGCATCGCGACGCGGATCCGGCGGCGGTCGCGGGCGAGCCGCAGCCGCCCGGTCCCGGCCAGGGCGACGAGCGCCCCGCACGCGGCCACGAGGGCGGTCTCGGTGCCGACGCTCGGCGCCACGTCGACGGCCAGCAGCAGCGCCGCGACGAGGATCGTCGCGGCGCCGGCCAGCCGGATCAGGCGCTCGAGCGTCACCGGCTCCGCTCGCGCTCGCCCCGGCAGGCGGGGGTGCGCAGGTCGCTCTCGTCGGGCAGCTCGGGGCCGGCGGCGTACGAGCGGATCTGCGCGGCGGTGCGCCCGACGACGATCTCGCCGACGCCGACCTCCAGGTCCAGGTGGACCCGCGGCGCGTCGCGGCGGGCGTCCGCGTCGATCGTGTACCGCCGCTCGGTGCCCGAGGTGCTCCAGTCGCCCGCGCCGTAGCGCCCGAGGACCTGGGGGTTGCCGCCGATCCGCGTGTGCGTGTCGATCGTCCAGGCCACGCAGCGGGTGCGGGGCAGCCGCACGGACACGCGGCCGACGTCGACCCGGGCGGGGATGCGCACGCGGGAGCGGTCGGCGAAGGGCACGCGGGACAGGTCGACCGTCAGGTCGCCGGCACCCAGGCGGTAGCCGTCCGTGGCGCGCGCGACCGTCGTGGGACGGACCGTCCGGTTGCCGGCGGTGCGGTCCACGCGCACGTCGCTCAGCAGCGTCCCGGCCGCAGGCAGGGCGATCGCGAGCGCCAGCACGAGCAGCGTGCCGGTCAGGCGCCGGTCGTGGCCGGCGACGAGCAGCACGGCGCCGACGATGACGAGCACGATCACCGCGGGCCACGCGCCGAAGAGCGCGGTGACGCCCAGGCTGACGACCGCGACCGCGGCGAGCGCGCACAGGATCGCGATGCCGACCGCGATCGTGACGAGGATCCGCAGCACCCCGCCGGCGGCGCCGGTCGGCGGGCCCGGGACGTGCCCGGGGGCGACGGTGCCGTCGGGGCCCACGGGCGAGGGGCCGCGCGGGATCAGGATGGCGGCGGCGACGTAGAAGAGGAGTCCCGAGCCGCCGAGCACGAGCGCGGCGATGAAGCCCAGGCGCACGATCACGGGCTCGATGCCGTAGCGCTCGCCGATGCCGCCGCAGACGCCGGCGATCATCCGGTCGGTCTCGGAGCGGAACAGGCCGCGCGGGGGCGTGGCGGCCGGGCCCGCGCCGGACGCCGGCGGCTCGCCGGCCGCGTCGGCGCCGGCGGCGGGCATCGTCCGCGTGGGCTGCTCGTCCGCGCCGGGGCGCGGGGCGCCCACGGGCTCGTCGTCGGGGCGCTCGGGGTCGGGGGTGGGCGTGTCGGAGGTCATCGCGGGGTCCTGGATCGGGTGATGGATCCAGGGTGGCGCGGGGGCGGCCCGGCGCCTATGGGGGATGCCCCGGGCGGCCCCCGGGTCCGTCCCCCGCCGGCGTGGGGCGGCGGCGCGGCGCGGCCCCCGGGGCCGGCGGGCGCGTCCGCAGTCTGACGCCCGGGGGTGGCGGACGGCGCGCGACGGCTGCGATGCTGGCCGGGTGCTCGACCGCGCGGACGCCCTGGCCGCCCTCGACGAGGAGGTCTTCGACGTCGTGGTCGTCGGCGGGGGGATCACGGGCGCCGGCGTGGCGCTCGACGCGGCGTCCCGCGGCTACTCCGTCGCGCTCGTCGAGCGTCGGGACTACGCGGCCGGCACGTCCAGCCGCAGCTCCAAGCTCGTCCACGGCGGCCTGCGGTACCTGGCGAGCTTCGACCTGGGCCTGGTGCGCGAGGCGCTGCTCGAGCGGCAGATCAACGCCCGGCTCGCGCCGCACCTCGTGACGCCGCTGCCGCTCGTGGTGGCCACGACGGAGCGGCATCGTCCGGACCGCATGACCGGCGTGGGGCTCAACCTGTACGACGCGCTGGCCGTGGACCAGCTGCGGCCGGGGCGCCTGCGGCGGGCCACGGCCGAGCAGGAGCGGGGCTGGACCCCGGACCGCCACCGGACGCTGGACGCCGCGCAGGTCGCCGAGCACCTGCCGGCGCTCGCGGGGCAGGAGCCGCGCGGCGGCTGGCTCTTCCACGACTGCCAGACGGACGACAGCCGGCTGGTGCTGACCGTGCTGGGCGAGGCCGAGCGCTTCGGGGCCGTCTGCGTCAACGGCGTCGAGGTGACCGGGCTGCTCGAGCGCGGCGGCGTGGCGGAGGGGGTGACGGCCCGGGACCGCGAGACGGGGGACGAGATCGCCGTCCGCGCGCGCGACGTCGTCAACGCGACGGGGGTCTGGGCCGACCGGCTGCGCCCGGCCGAGCTGCACGACGAGGCCGAGGTGCCGGTGATCCGGCCCTCGCGCGGCACCCACGTCACGATCCCGGCCGAGCGCCTGCCCCTGCGCTCCGGGGCGATCGTCCCGTCCGGCGGCGGCCGCTTCATGTTCGCGCTGCCGTGGCTGGGCCGCACGCTCGTCGGCACGACGGACGAGGACTACGCGTCGGACGAGCTCGAGCACGTGCCCGCCCCGGCCGAGGACGTCGCGTACATCCTCGACGGGCTCAACGACTTCTTCGGCGCCGGGCTGACGGCCTCCGACGTCAGCGGCGCGTACGCCGGGGTGCGGCCGCTGATCTCGACGGGCGACCCGAAGCGCTCCGTCGACATCTCGCGCCGCGCCGAGCTGTACGAGACGTCCTCCGGGATGCTCACGATCACGGGCGGCAAGCTCACGACGTGGCGCCGGATGGCGAAGCAGACCGTCGACCGGCTGACCGAGCGCGACGGCCGCGAGGCGCCGTGCCGCACCGACGCGCTGCCGCTCGGCCAGCCCGTCGACCCCGAGCGCCTGCCCGCGGTGCCCAGCACGAGCGCGGCGGCCCGGGCGCAGCTGGCGGCCCGCTACGGCACCGTCGCCCGCGACGTGCTGGCGCTGGCCCGGGAGCGCCCCGAGCTGGCGGCGCCGGTCGTCGGCGACGGCCCCCTCGACCTGCTCGCCGAGGCGGTCCACGCGGTCCGCACCGAGCAGGCGCGCACCCTCGGCGACGTGCTGCTGCGCCGCACGCGGCTGGGGATCACGGCCGCGCGGTCGCTGCTGGCGGACGACGCCGCGGCCGTGCGGCGCGTCGCCGACGCGATCGCCCCGGACCGCGGGTGGGACGCCGACGCCGCGGCGCGTGCGACCGACGACTTCCGGGCAGAGGCGGCCGCCGAGGGGCTCCTGCCCGCCTGAGACCGGGTACGGCGTCGACGGTCTCGGGCCGCCCGACGCCCTACGATCCACGGAGACCGATGTCGAACGAGCACGAGAGCACCCCGACCGCCGTGACGGCCGTGACCGCGGCGCGGTTCGACCGCAACGGCGACACCGTCTTCAACCTCGCACGGCGGGTGACGGCGAGTCCGGGGGCCGCGTGGCACGCCACGGTGGCGGCCTTCTCCGCCGTCACCGAGCGGGTGCCGGCGAACGCGCCGGCCGGCACGGACGACCGCGACCTGCTGCTCATGGGCTGCTGGCACGCCCGCGGCCTGCTCAGCCAGACGGCGGCCAGCCCGGAGTACGCCGCGCAGCTCCGCGCGCACGACGAGGCCGCGGCGGCCGCCGCGCCGCCGCAGCCCCCCGTGGTCGCCGCGAACGACGCGCTCCCCGTCGACCAGCGCGAGGTGCTCGCGCTGCGCGGGCTGGCCGACCTGGACCACGCCGAGCTGGCCGTCCTGCTGCGCGCCGACCCCGGCCTGCTGGCCGCGATGCTCGCGCAGTCCCGCCTGATGCTGGGCGACGCGCTGCGCGGCAGCCAGATCGCGCAGGCGGCCCTGACCGACCCGGACGACCGTCACGCGCTGGCCCTCGCGGCGCTGCGCGAGGACGACCAGCTGCGGGCCCCCGAGGCCCGCGAGCGCCTGGACTCGTGGCTGCGCGCCGACGAGGGCAACCGCGCCGTCGTCGAGGCGATGGACGAGGCCGCGTCGGCGTACCGCGCCTGGACGCCCGGCCCGGCCCCCGCCGGGCTGCGCGAGGCCGTGATCGCCGCGTCCGCGCAGGTCACCCCGGCGGCGCCCGTCGCCGCGCCGGCCGCGCCGGCCACGCCGCAGGCGCCGGCCGCGGCCGCGCCCTCGTCGGCCGCGCCGCCCGCCGCCGCGGCCGCCCCGGCCGCGCCGTCGCCCGCCGCCGACGAGCCGACGCAGGTCCGCCCCGCGGCTGCCGCGCCGTCCCCGGCGGCCGATCCCGGGGCCACCGTCGAGTGGTCGTCGAGCGAGGTCGCGGCCCTCGGCCTGGAGGGCGCGCCCCGCGGCCGCGACGAGGCCCCGGCCGCCCCGTCTGGCGGCGGCCCCGAGTGGGAGGACTGGGACGACGACGCCGCCGCGGGCGAGCCGACGGGCGGCGACCTGCTCCAGCCCCTCGACCGCGACCGGGCGCGCGCGCCGCGCTGGCAGATCGCCCTCGTCGGGATCCTGCTCGTCGCGGTCGTCGTCGCCCTCGTCCTCATGCTGACGAAGAAGGACGACCCGACGCCGGCGACGCCCTCCACCGGCAAGAGCACGAGCACCCGCGAGCGCACGTCGACGCGGAAGCGCACCGGCACGGAGCGCGGCGCGCTCCCGGGCGGCCCGATCGTCGCCACGCTGCGCCTGCCGAACGCCACCGTCCACGTCCGCGGCTAGTGGCCGAGCCGCGCTTCCGGTCCTTCGCGGGCGGCGAGGACCTGCCGGCCGCCGCGGCGCTCGACGCGATCGTCGACGACGCCGCGCCGGTCGTCGCCGGGCGGCCCCGCACGATCGGCGTGATGGTCGCCAGCGTGGACGGCCACGCCGCCGTGCAGGGGCGGTCCGGCAAGCTCGGCGGCCCCGAGGACCGGGCGATCTTCCGCGGGCTGCGCGAGCGCGCCGACGCGCTGCTCGTGGGGCCGGGCACGCTCAACCGCGAGCGCTACTCCACGACGCTCGACGCGCACCAGCGCGCGGCCCGGACGGCGCAGGGCCTGCCGCCCGAGCCGCTGCTCGCCACGCTGTCCCGCGGCTTCACGCTCGACGAGGACGTGCCGCTGCTCCACGAGCCGCTGACCCGGGCGCTCATCTACACCGAGGCCGAGCCGACGTACGCGGTCGAGGAGGACCACGTCGAGGTCGTCCGCCTGCCGCGCGCCACCGGCGCGGCCGCGCTCGCCGACCTCGGTGCCCGCGGGGTCGGCCTGGTCAACTGCGAGGGCGGCCCCAGCCTGCTCGCGGCCCTCGTCCGCGAGGACGTCCTGGACGAGCTCCTCCTCACCGTCTCGCCGAAGCTCGCCGGCGGGGACGACGCGCTGACGATCCTGCGCGGCGCGCTCGGCGACGGCGACGGCCCGCATCTGCGCGCCCTGCGGCTCCGGGGCGTGTGGCGCTCCGGCGACGTCCTCTTCCTGCACTACCACCTCGCCCACGGAGAGCCCGCGTGACCGACGAGCTGACCCTGCGCCTGCGCGATCGCACCCTGACGCTGCGGGCGGGACGCCCCGCGCTGATGGGGATCGTCAACTGCACGCCCGACTCCTTCAGCGACCGGGACCGGCCGCAGGGGGTGGACGAGCGCGTGGCGCTCGGCCTGCGCCTGGCGCACGAGGGCGCCGAGATCATCGACGTCGGCGGCGAGTCGGGGACGACGCACACGCAGCCGGTCAGCCCGCGCGAGGAGATCGCGCGCGTGGTGCCGGTGGTCCAGCGCCTCGTCGAGCACGGCTGCCTCGTCTCCGTCGACACGTGGAAGCCCGAGGTCGCCGAGGCGGTCCTCGACGCCGGCGCGCACATCATCAACGACGTCTCCGGGCTGTACCACGCCCGGCTCGCCAGCGTGGTCGCCGCGCGCGGCGCGGGCATCATCCTGATGCACACGCGGGCGGACCCGAAGACGGAGCACTTCCCCGACTACGGCGGCCGCGTCGTCGACGACGTCCGCCGCGTGCTGAACGACCTGCGCGAGCGGGCGCTCGGGGCGGGCGTGCGTTCGGACTCGATCATCCTGGACCCGGGCCCCGACTTCGCGAAGATGCCCGCGGAGACGGTCGAGGTGCTGCGCGACCTGCCGAAGCTCGGCGTCCACGGGCACCCGCTGCTGCTCGCGGTCTCCCGCAAGTACTTCGTCGGCACGATCATCCACCGCGAGCCCGACGAGCGCCTGGCGGGCACCCTCGCCGCCCTCGGCTGGTGCGCCGAACGGGCCCGGTTCTCGATCGCCCGGATGCACGACGTGCGCGAGGCGCACGACTACCTCGACGTCCGCGACGTGCTCGACGGCCGCCGGCCGATGCCGTCCGTGGACCGCGACGCCGACGAGCGCCTGCAGTGGCTGCACGACGATGACGAGGACGACGACGGCGACGGCGGGGGCTCCCGCGAGCCCGCGGTACGCTGAACGGGTACCCGGAAGAGCGCAACGCACCGACCCCAGGTCCCTGGAGGCACAACCCGCATGAAGCTGTTCATCGACACCGGCTCCGTCAAGGAGGTCGAGGAGGTCGCCCGCTGGGGCGTGCTCGCCGGCGCCACCACCAACCCGTCGCTGCTCGCCAAGGCCGAGGGCGACGCGGGCGAGGCCATCAAGCGCATCGCCGAGATCGTGCAGGGCCCGACGTCGGCCGAGGTCGTGTCCGAGGATCCCGACCGCATGGTCGAGGAGGGCGTCGCCGTCCGCACGCTCCACGAGCACGTCATCGTCAAGGTGCCCTTCGGCCCCGCCGGCCTCGAGGCCACGGCGCGCCTGCGCGAGCTCGGCCACCCGGTCAACATGACGCTCGTCTTCTCGGCCGCCCAGGCGATCCTGGCCGCCGAGGCCGGCGCCACGTACATCTCGAGCTTCCTCGGCCGCCTGGACGACATCTCGATCGACTCGGAGTTCGTGCTCCGCGAGATCGTCGAGGCCGTCCACGAGAACTCCTCGGGCGCCCAGGTCCTCGCCGCCTCGACGCGCAGCCCGCTGCACGTCGTGAAGGCCGCGACGGCCGGCTGCGACGTCGCCACGGTGCCCTACAAGGTGCTGAAGCAGATGCTCAACCACCCGCTGACGGACTCCGGCAACGCCGGCTTCGCGAAGGACTGGGCCACGAAGCCCGAGCTGGCGGAGTGGCTGAACGGCCTCGTCGAGCAGTCCAAGAAGGGCTGAGCCGGCGCCGGCGTCCGCGCCGGCCCCAGCACCGGGCGGCCACGGCCGCCCGCCCCGACGGGCCGCGCCGACGCGCGGCCCGTCCGCGTTCTGCCGGCACGCGGGGCGCCTCGGTGGCGGCGCGCGCGGGCGCGGCCCGCCCGCGTTCTGCCTGCACGTGGCCGCCTTCGCCGGCGGGACGGGCGGGGCAGGGGCGATCGCGGGGGCGAGACGCGGGCCGCACGGGGTCCTCTAGGGTGTCGAGGCAGTCGCCGACCGCTGCGCACAACGCGGCCGGGGCCCACCGACGCACATCACCCAAGGAGGAACGTCCCATGACCGTCCTGACCCGCGAGGTCCTCGAGTCCAGCTCCCTCGCCGACCTGCACGCCCTCGCCGGCGAGCTCGCCGTCGACGGCTTCCGCAAGCTGCGCCGCGAGCAGCTGGTCGACACCATTCTCGAGCGCCGCGGCGGCGCCGGGGACGACGAGGAGCAGGGCGGTCGCCGTCGTCGCCGTCGCGGCGGGCGCCGCGACGAGGCCTCGTCCGAGGCCACCACGATCTCCGTGCCGGTCGCCGGCGACGACGAGGGCGACGAGCGCCCGGCGCGCCGCCGCCGTCGCCGCGGGGGCGAGGACGCCGAGACCGACGCGCCGCGCGAGCACGGCCGGTCGGACCGCGACCGCTCCGACCGCGACCGCTCGGACGAGGCCGAGACGGAGGGCACCGTCGAGGGCGTGCTGGCCATCACGTCGAACGGCTCCGCCATGCTGAAGGCCGACGACGGCACCGAGGTGTACGTCTCCGCCGGCCAGGTGCGCCGCTGCGAGCTCGTCGACGGCGACCGCGTCGGCGGCCCGACCCGCTCGCCGCGCCGCTCCGAGCGCTACCCGTCGCTCGTCCGCGTCGAGACGATCAACGGCCGCGCCGCCGACGAGACGTCCACCGGCACCCGCTTCGAGGAGCTCGCGGCGGTCCGCCCGACCGAGCTGCTGGCGATCGAGTCCGAGGACCCGACGGTCGCCGCGATCGCGTACCTGACCCCGCTCGGCCGCGGCTCGCGCGCCGTCGTCGTCGGCCCGCACGCCGCCGGCAAGACCGAGGCGCTGCGCCGCCTGGCCGTCGCGCTCCGCGGCATCGACGGGCTCGAGCTGCTGCCCGTGCTCGCCGGCGTCCGCCCCGAGGAGCTCGCCGACTGGACCGACGCCGGCCTGCAGCCCGCGGTCGCCCTCGACCTGACCGCCGGCCCCGACGCCCGAGCGAAGGCGATCGACGAGGTCGTCGAGCGCGGCCGCCGCATCGCGGCCCGCGGCGGCCACGCCGTCCTGCTGATCGACACCCTGGACGGCCTGGGCGACGGCGCCGCCCGCCGCATCCTCGCCGCGGCCCGCAAGCTGCGCGACGGCGGCTCGCTGACGATCGTCGCCACGCGCGAGACCCCGGCCGGCGGCGAGAGCACCGTCGTCCGCCTGGACGCCGCGCTGACGGCGACGCGCCGCTTCCCCGCCCTCGACCTGGCGGGCTCGGGCACGCTGCGCCCCGAGACGCTGGTGGGCGAGGACGGCGCCGCCGCCATCGCGAAGGCCCGCGCCGAGCTGGCCTGATCCCGGCGGCCGGGCCCCGCTGGTCCCGGCGTCCGGCCTCCGCTGAGGGCGGGGGCCGGGCCCGATGCGGGGCCGGACCGGGTCCGCGTCGCGGGCCGGATGCGGGTCGCGGGCCGGATCGGCGTCGCGGGCCGGATACGCGTCGCGGCCGAGGCGGTGGGGTCGATGGGCGTCGATGTTCGACGCCGAGCGACCCCACCCGCCGGGCCTCGACGCGGATCGACCCCGCCGCCCTGCGCGCCGACGCCCGTCGGCCTCCGCCGCCCCCGCACGACGAAGGGCCCCCGATCGGGGGCCCTTCGTCATGGCGGCACCGGAGCGCCGCGGGGATGGGGCGGAGGCCTAGCGGCGGTCGTCCACCGGCATGTAGGAGACCTGGAACCACGATGGCGCGGGGGCCAGCTCGACCGGCTCGTCGCCGCGGGACGGCTGGACGTACTCGAAGCGCTGGCTGTCCTCGTCGTAGCGGACGTCGAGCTCGCCCTCCTTCACGCGCTGGTCCATCCAGGCGCCGCGGAAGACCAGGCGGCGCATCCAGTGGACGAGCGAGCGCTCGGCGGGGCCGGACAGCTCGGTCCAGCACTCGTTGACGTGCTCGCCCAGGCGGGAGACCGGCTCGACGACCTCGCCGCTCACCGTCAGCTCGACCAGGTCCTCGACCTCGTCCCGATCCAGGCGGTCGTGGACGAAGCCCAGCCGGACGGCGGCCTGCTCGCAGCGCTCGGCGAAGTCGCGCTCGTTGAAGGTGAACCGGAGATCTCCGTACTCGAGGACGAAGTCCTCGCCGGAGTCGTAGTTCCCGTTGAAGGTGGAATCCATGAAGCTCGTTGGACGCGGTGGGGCGGAGGCGGCAACGAAGCCGACCCACACGACAATTGTGTGCCCCGGAGCGCACGGCGGCAACCGCGTTCCAAGGCCCGGCGGATCCTAGACGGGGGTCTCGACGGCGCACGAGTCTGGTTTCCGTGTTGCATCGGCCGCGATCGTGTATGGCGGTCGGTGCCGCCGCCGGGCGCTGCGCCGCGACGCGCGCCGGGTGCGCCGATCCGCGCCCGGCACGCCGCCGACTCCCCGCGCCCGCGGCGGACCGGCCGCCCCACCGCGTACGGTTGAGGGTCCCCGTATGAGCCGCCCCTCGACCGACCCCCGCACCGCCGCGCCCATCGGCGTCGCGGACTACGCCGCCCGCATCGGCGCGGCCCTGCGCGAGGCCGGCCCGGCGGTCGTCGAGGGCGAGGTCCAGCGGCCCAAGCAGGGCGGCCGCGGCGTCTGGTGGTTCGACCTGACCGACGGCGAGAACGTCCTGCCGTGCTCGTACCTGCCGTGGCTGACCCGGCGCCGCGGCCCGGGCGGGCCCACGCACACGCCCCGGCACGGCGACCGCGTGCGCGTGCGCGTGCGGCACACCGAGTTCTGGGGCGGCGGCGGACGGCTGCGCGTGGTCGTCGACGACGTCGAGACGGCCGGGGAGGGCGAGCTGCTGCGCCGCCGCGCGGAGCTCGTCGACCGCCTGGCGGCCGAGGGGCTGTGCGATCCGGAGCGCTTCCCGCCGCTGCCGCGCTTCCCCCGGGGCGTCGGCCTGATCTCGGGCGCGGACTCCGACGCGCTCAAGGACGTCATCCGCGGCCTGCGCGACCGCTTCCCCGCGGTGCCGGTGATCACCGCGTGCTGCCGGGTGCAGGGGGTCGCGGCGCCGGGCGAGATCGTCGACCGGCTCGCGCGCCTCGACGGCGACCCACGCGTGGACGTCATCGTCGTCGCGCGCGGCGGCGGGTCGGTGCAGGACCTGGCGTGCTTCGACGACGAGCGGCTGTGCCGGGCGATCCGCGCGATCGCCACGCCGGTCCTCACCGCGATCGGGCACACCGACAACAACCCCGTCTGCAACCACGTCACCCACGCTGCGTTCGTGCCCCGCCACGCGGCCGAGCGCGTCGTCCCCGATCGCCGCGAGCTGCTGCGCGAGGTCGACCACGCCGCCGCGGCGCTCGACCGGGCGGCTCGCGCCCCGGAGGCGCTGCGGCGGGGGCTGGATGCCACCGCCCACGCGCTGCACGGCCGCGGGCGCCTGGAGCGCTACCGCGCCGCCGTCCACGCCGCGGGCCGGACGGTCGACGGGCGCGCCCAGGGGTTCCTGCGCGGGATGCACGGCGAGCTGACCGACGCCTGCCGCGCGCTCGAGCGCGCCCCCGAGCGGGTGCGCGCGCAGACGGCGCAGGTGCGGCACACGCTGGACGCCCGGCCCGTCGGGGCGCTCGCGGACCGGGCGGCCGCGACGCTGCGCCGCGGGGTCGAGGAGCACGCCCGTCTGCTCGACGCCGCCGACCCGCGCCGCCGCGGCTGGATCGCGGCGCTGGGGGACGACGGCCGCGTCGTCCGGCACGTCGCCGACCTGCGCCCCGGCGAGGCGGTCGCCCTGCAGCTGCAGGACGGCACCGCCGACGCCACGATCACCGCGCTGCACCCCGAGGACGCCCCGGCGTCCGACCGTCCCGACGAGGAGCCCGCATGAGCCCCGAGACCGATGCCCCCGTCGAGCTGTCCTTCGGCGCCGCCTACGAGCGCCTGCAGCAGGTCGCGGCCGAGCTCGGCGCCGACGCCGCGATGGCCCCGGAGCGCCTGATCGCGCTGCTGCGCGAGGGCAAGGGCCTGGAGCGCGCGCTGCGCGAGCACCTGGACCGGATCGAGCAGGAGGTCCGCGCGATCGACGAGGGGGAGGGCGCCGCGCGCTTCCGGATCGTCGACGGCGCGCCGAGCGGCGCCCCGGACGCGCCGTCGGGCGCGGGCGTCGGCGCGTCGAACGGCGTCTCGGGCGTGCCGACGGCCCCGCCCGGGGACGGCCTGTTCGGCGAGGATCCGCCGCCGTCCGGGCCCCGCCGTCGGGACGGCCCGCCGGCCGGCGCGCCGCCGACGCTCGGCTTCGGCGACGACGACCTGCCGTTCTGACCCGCGTGGCCGACCCCACCGCCGGAGCACGCCCACGCCCGGCGCTGCGGCGCCTGCCGCATCGGGCCCGCTCCGTCGCCCAGGCGGCGTGGGCGGCGCGCGTCACCGCGGCGCGGATCGGCGTCTCGTTCGTCACTCCGCTGCTGCTCCTCGTCCTGCTGGGCCACCCGCACGAGGGTGCGGTGGCCACGCAGGGCGCCTTCGCGGCGATCTACGCGCGCGACGAGCCGGTGCGCCGACGGCTGCGCGTCCTGGTGTCGGCCGGCCTGGGGCTCGTCCTCGTCGTCAGCCTGGGCACCGTCGTGGGCGGATCCGCCGTCGCGACGGTCGTCGGCGCCGGCCTGGTGGCGGGCACCGCGGCGCTCCTGGGCATCGCCTGGGACGTCGGCAAGCCGCGCGAGTTCGTCATCGTCCTCTCGTTCCTCGCATCGACGCAGTACGGCGGCGGGCTGTCCGCGGTGCCCGAGCGCGCCGCGCTCGTCCTGCTCGGCGCCGCGATCGTCACCGCGATCGCGATGGCCGCGCTGCTGCACCGCCCGCGCGGGCCCGAGGAGGACGCCGTGCGGCGCTTCCTCGTCCGCCTGGCCCAGCTGCTGGGCGCGGTGGGGACCGAGGACGCCCCGGCGGCCCGCCACGACGTCCTCTTCGCCGCCGAGCACGCCCGGACCGTGCTGACCCGCGCGGGCCGGTCGCGCCGCGACCAGGACCGCCTGGTGACGATCGCCGTAGCGGGCGAGGCGGTGCTCGACGCCGCGCTCGGCCTGGTGCTGCGCGACGCCGACCGGCTCGACCCGGGGTGGGCGCGGGCCGTCCGGCGCGTCGAGGCGTCGCTCACCGACCCGCCCGCGGCGGCCGACGTCCCGCTGCCGGACGAGACGGTCGGGACGATGCACGGCGACCGCTTCGCGCGGATGATGCACCGGCTCGTCGCCGTCGCCGACCCGGCGCGGGGGCTGCAGGCCACGCTCGTCCCCTTCGGCACCCGGCGCCTGCACCGCCGGCGCGTGGCGGTGCTGCGGCGCGCGCTCCGGCGGGGCTCCCTCGTGCGGGCCACCGCGCTGCGGATCGGCGTCGGCGTGGCCGTCGGCACCGCGGTCGGGCTGCTCATCGACGAGCAGCGCGGCATCTGGGTGGGCCTGACGACGTCGGCGGTCATGCAGGCGTCGAACGTGACGCTCACGCTCGAGCGGACCGTGCAGCGCGCCGCGGGAACGATCGTGGGCGTGGGGGTGGCCGCCGCCGTCCTGGCGCTCGACCCGACCGCCGGCATGGTGGTGCTCGCCCTCGCGGTCTGCCAGACGCTGATGCAGGCGACGCTCTTCACCGCGTACGGGGTGGCGACGGTCTTCGCCACCCCGATCGCCCTCCTCATCGTCGACCTGGGCCTGCCCGGCACGCCGGCGGGCTCGCTCGTCGGCGCGCGCGTGGTCGACACGCTCCTGGGCTGCGCGGTGGGCCTGGCGGCGCGGCGCCTGCTGTGGCCGCGGTCCGCCGCCACCCAGCTCGGCGCCGCCCAGGGCGCGGTGATCGAGGCCGCCCGCGACGTGCTGCACGCCGCGCTCACGCGGGCCGAGGCGCCGTCGAGCGCCCTCGTGCGCCGCTCCCGCCGCACGCTCCACACGGCGCTGCTCAACCTGCAGGCCGTCCACGAGGACGCGGTCGGCGACCTGGTGCTGTCCAGCCGGACGGCCGACGAGCGCTGGCCCGCGACGGCCGCGGTGCAGCGCCTGGCGCACGCGGTGATGGCCTTCCCCGCGACGGCGGACGAGACGCCCGCCGTCCGGGCGCAGCTGCCGGCCCTCGACGCCGCCCTCGACGCGCTCGCGCACATCGCCGAGGGCCACCGCGCCCCGGCGTGGGTACCGCTGCCGACGCTGGAGGGGTATCCGGCGACCGAGCGGGCGCTGACGCGGCTGCGGGACCTGCTGGCGGGCGAGGCGGGGACGAGCGGCCCCGAGGTGCGGGGCGCCGCGCGGGGCGCGGTCGCGCCGGCCGGCTGAGCGGCGGCGCGCTCGCGCCGGGCCGGGCATGGGCGCCTGTCCGGTCCCCGGGGGCGGCCGGGGCGCGCGATCGCCTCGGCCGGTGGGGGGCGGGACGGGATCCCGGCCCGGTCCGACGACCTCGGTCACGAAGGCGGCACGGTTCCGGCACAACGGCGGGGGAGAGAAGCGCGCGGCCCGCAGGTATCGCTGGCATGTCGACCCGTTCCGCCCCGTTCCCCCTGCTGGTCGTCGAGGACGACGACCTGACCCGCGCCTTCCTGCTCGAGCACCTGACCGCCGACGGCTACGACCCGACGCCGGCCGCGAGCCTGGCCGAGGCGACCGCCCACCTGGCGACCGCGTCACCAGCGCTCGTGCTGTCCGACGTCACGCTGCCCGATGGCTCGGGCCTGGAGCTCGTCGAGCGGATCCGCGCGGCGGACGGGATCGTCTCGCAGGTCGATCCCGCCACCCCGGTGCTGCTGCTCACCGGCCGCGACGGCGAGCTCGACCGCGTGCGGGGGTTCGAGCGGGGGTGCGACGACTACCTCGTCAAGCCGTTCTCGTACGCCGAGCTGCGGCTGCGGATCGCCGGGCTGCTGCGCCGGGTGGACCGGCGGCCGTCGGCCGGGGTGCTGCGGATCGGCGCCCTCGTCGTCGACCCGGCGCGCCGCCGCGTCACGGTGCGCGGCACGACGGTCGCGCTGACGCAGAAGGAGTACGCGCTGCTGCTCGCGCTCGTCCGCGAGCCGCTGCGGGTGTTCACGAAGGACGAGCTGCTGCGCACCGTCTGGGGGTTCCGCTCCGCGGGCGTCACGCGGACGATCGACTCGCACGCGTGCCGGCTGCGGCGCAAGCTCGCCGTCCACGGCGACGAGTTCGTGGTCAACGTGTGGGGCGTCGGCTACCGGCTCGTCGACGCGGCCCCCGAGGCCGCCGTGATCCGCGAGGGGGTGATGACGGCGTGAGCCCGCTGCTGCTGGCCGGCTGGCTGCTGGCCGTCGCCGCCGCGAGCGTGCTGCTCGCCGAACGCCGCTGCGCCCGCCGGCGCACCGAGCGCATCGTCCGCGCCTGCCACGAGCTGCGCGGGCCGCTCACCACCGTCATGCTCGCCCTCGACGCCGGCGACCGCGAGCCCGCCGCGCGACGGGACGGCCGGGGCGAGCTGCTGCCTGCCGTCGCGCTGGAGCTCGCCCGCGCCCGCCGCGCGGTCGAGGACCTCGGCGCCGCCGCCCGCGGCCGCACCGGCCGCGACGAGCGCCGCGCCGTCGACGTCCACGCCCTCGTGCGCGACCTCGTCGCCGTCCATGACGTCGCCGCCCGCGCCGCCGGCCGCCACGTCGTGCTGCTGCCGGGCGCCGGCGACGCCGTCGTCCTCGGCGACCGCGCCCGCCTGGCGCAGGCGATCGGCAACCTCGTCCACAACGCGCTGGAGCACGGCCAGGGCACCGTCCGCGTCGGCGTCGCCGTGCGGGACGGCGCCGTGCACGTCGAGGTCGCCGACGACGGCCACGGCCTGCGGGTGCCCGTCGAGCGCCTGCTTGCCTCGGCCGCCCGCGGGCAGCGCGGTCGCGGCATGCGCATCGTCGCCGACGCCCTGGCCAGCCACGGCGGCCGGCTGCGTGCCGCGCCTCCCGGCGGCGGCGCCCGCCTGGTCGCCGAGCTGCCGGCCGCCACCCCCGTCTCCTCCCGGGCGGTGCCCCGGTGACGCGTCGGCGCCGCGCCCTGCTGCTGCTCGGCCTGGCCGTCGTGCTCGGCGCGCTGGCCGCGGGCGACGTGAGCCGGCGCGAGCGCGCCCTGCGCGCCGCCGTCGGCCCCAGCGTCCCCGTCGTCGTCGCCGGGCGCGACCTGCCCGCCGGCCGGCAGGTGGACGTCGCGGCGCTCGCCGTCCGGCGCGTCCCGGCCCGCTACGCCCCCGCCGACCGCATCGCGTCGCCGGACGAGGTCGCCGGCCTGCGCCCGCGCGTGGCCGTGCCCGCCGGCCGCGACGTCACCCTGCCGGTGCTCGACACCGGCGGCGGCCCGCAGCTGCGGCCCGGCGAGCGCGTCGCCGACCTCGTCGCGACCGGCGACCCCAAGCTCGTGCAGCCCGGCACCCGCGTCGACCTGCTCGTCACGCGCGACGGCGGCGGCGAGGGCGGCGCGACGCGCCTGGCGCTCGAGGACGCCGAGGTGCTGCGCGCCGAGTCCGCCCCGGACGACCCGACCGGCGAGACGCAGGGGCGGCGGGTCGCGGTGGGGCTGCGGGTGACGGTCAAGCAGGCCGTCTACCTGGCGGCGGCGCAGAACTTCGCCAGCGAGCTGCGGATCCTGCCGCGCGGGCCGGGGGACGAGCGGCGCGGCGCCGACGGCACCGTCGCCCGCTCGACGCTGGAGGGCCTGGGATGAGCGTCCACCGCGAGATCGCCGCCGACCTGCACGCGCGCGTCGTCGCCCTGGCCGCCGCGCCCGCCGAGGGCGGCGTCAGCCCCGCACCCGAGGAGCTGCTCGACGAGGTGCTGCGCCGCGACGCGCCGCTGCTGCCGCCCGAGGACCGCGCCGAGGTGCGGCGGCTGCTGCTCGAGCGGACGGTCGGTCTGGGCCCGCTGGAGCCGCTCCTCGACGACCCCGAGGTCGACGAGATCATGATCTCGGGCACCCGCCCCGTGTGGGTCGAGCGCCGCGGCCGCCTCGAGGAGACGGCCGTGCGGTTCGCCGACGACGCCGAGCTGGCGCACGCGATCGAGCGGATGCTCGCGGGCGCGGGCCGCCGCGTCGACCGGGCCGATCCGCTCTGCGACGCCCGGCTGCCCGACGGCTCGCGCGTCCACGTGGCGCTGCCGCCGCTGGCGGTCGACGGGCCGGCCGTCACCATCCGCCGCTTCCGGGCCCGCCGCTGGACGGCGGACGAGCTCGTGCGCCGCGGCACCTGGACGCCCGACGTGGCGGCCGTGGTGCGGGAGGCGGTCGCCGAGCGCCGGTCCGTCATGATCAGCGGCGGGACGGGGGCGGGCAAGACCACGACCCTCGGGGCCATCTCGGCGCTCCTGGACCCCGCCGAGCGGATCGTGACCGTCGAGGACACGGCCGAGCTGCGTCTGGGGCAGCCCCACGTCATCCGGCTCGAGGCGCGGCCGCCCCGGACCGACGGCACGGGCGCGATCACCATCCGCGAGCTCGTCCGCAACGCGCTGCGCATGCGGCCCGACCGCATCGTGGTGGGCGAGGTCCGCGGCGCCGAGGCCCTCGACATGGTCCTGGCGATGACGACGGGCCACGACGGCTCGCTCTCGACGATCCACGCGAGCTCGCCCGAGGCGGCGCTGCGCCGCCTGGAGACGCTGTGCCTGATGGCCGACGTCGGCCTGCCGCACGTGGCGATCGCCCGGATGGTGGGGGACGCGGTGGGGGTCGTCCTGCAGCAGAGCCGCGGGGCCGACGGGCGGCGGAGGATCACGGACGCCGCACACGTCCGGGCGACGGCCGACGGCTGGGCGCTCGAGCGCGTGCCGCTCGCGCCCGACGCGGGGGAGGCGCCGTGAGCGGGGCGGTCCTGGCGGCCGCCTGCGCCGGCGCGCTCGCGGGCGCGGCGGCGGGTGAGCTGGCGCCCGACGGCGTGCGGGCCGCTCGCCGGGCGCTGCGGCGTCGGCACGCGGACGACGGCCCGGCGCCCGACGGCCTCGGCCGGCTGGCGCCCGCCGCGGCCGCCGCGGGGCTGGTGCTGTTGGCGCTCGGCGCGCCCACCGCGGCGCTTCTCGTGGGCGGCGGCCCCGGGGCGGTCCACGCCGTCCTCCGGGCGCGGGCGGCGCGGCGCCGCCGGGCGATCACGCTGGGGGCGCCGCTCGTCGCCCGCGCGGTCGCCGACGCGCTCGACGCGGGCCACGGGGTGCGCCGCGCCCTGGCCGAGGCGGCGCGGGCGTCGGGTGTGGACGGCCCGGCCGCCGACGAGCTGCGCCGCGTCGCCGCCCGCCTGCAGGCCGGCGACCCGCTGCCGGCCGCGCTCGACGCCTGGCGCGCCCGCACCGACGAGCCCGCCCACCGCACGATCATCGCCGGGCTGCTGCTGCACGGCGAGGCGGGCGGCGAGCTGGCGGACGTGCTCCGCGACGGCGCCGCGGCGCTCGAGCGCGCCCGGCGGGCGACCGCCGAGGCGGAGAGCGCCATCGTCCAGGCGCGGGCGGCCGCCCGCATCGTCGGGGGCATCCCGGCGCTCATCATGGGCGGCGCGGTCGTGCTCGCCCCCGGCGCGGTCCGCGCGATCACCGGCGAGCCGCTCGGCGCGTTGCTCGTGGTCCTCGCCGTGGTGCTGCAGCTGGCGGCGGTCGTCGCCGTGCGCCGCCTGACCGTGGGGCTGGCGCGGTGAGCGCCGTCCTGCTCGCGGCCGGTGCCGGCGCGGCGGCCGGCGTGGGGGCGGGGGAGCTGCTCGTCGCCGCCGCCGTGCGGCGAGCCGCCCGCGGCGGAGCCTCGACGCGTCCGCCCGGCACGGAACGCGGCGTGCTCGGCGCCGCGCTGCGCCTGGGGCGCCGCATCGGGCGGGCCCCCGGGCGGCGGCTCCCGCTGCCGGCGGACGCTGCCGCCCGCCTGGACGCCGCGGGGCTCTCGCCCGCCGTCACCCCGGCCGACCTGGCCGCCGTCCGCGGCGCCGGCCTGCTCGTCGGGCTGGCGGCGGCGCTCGCGCTGCTCCCCGTGCTGGGGGCGGGCGCCGTCCTGCTGCTCGCGTGCGTCCCGGCGGCGCTCGTCGTGCTGCCGGGCGTGCTCGTCGGCCGGCGCATCCGCCGGCGAGCCGCGGCGATGCTCGTCGAGCTGCCCGACGCCATCGACCTGATCCGCATCGCGCTGCGCTCCGGCCGCTCCGTGCCCGAGACGCTCGCCCGCGTGGGGGCCCACCACCCGGGGGCGGTGGGGGCCGAACTGCGCCGCGTGGGGGCCGAGGTGCGGATCGGGGTCGGCACGGAGCCGGCGATCGCCGCGCTGCGCCGTCGCATCCCCGCCGAGGGCGCCGCCGAGCTGACCGCGCTCCTGCTGCGCACCCACCGGCACGGCGCGTCGGCGGCCGCGGGACTGCAGGCGCTGGCCGAGGACCTGCGGGCCCGCCGCGCCCGCGCGGCGATCGACCGGGCGTCGCGCGCCGCGCCGAAGGTGCAGCTCGTCGTGGCGCTCCTGCTCGTGCCCGCCGCGATGCTCCTGATCGCGGCCGGGCTGCTGCAGATGCGCTGACCGACGCCCGCGGGCGCGCAGCGTGCGAGAGTGGCGCGATGCGCCCAGGAGACGCCGTCCACCCCGCCGCCGCGGCCCGCCCGGCCGACGCGCGCACGCCGCACGACGCCGGGACCGGCGCGGGCCGCCGCCGCGCGATCGTCGCCTGCGCCGCGGCCACCGTGGCGTGCGGGGCCCTCATCGCCGGCGCCGCGTCCGTCGCCGGGCCGGCGACGGCCGCGGCCGCGGCTGCGACCTGCACGACCCCCGCCCCGAAGGCCCGCGGCGCCGGGGCGGCCGCGCCGCGCGTCAAGCGGATCGTGCGGCGGGCCGGCACGAACGTCGCCCGCAGGCCGCGGATCGCGTCGACGAGCGGCACGCCGCCGCGCCGGCTGGTCGTCGACGACGTCGTCCGCTGTCGCGGCGGCGCGGCCGCGAAGGTCGGCGACACGCTGCAGGTGCGCTACAGCCTCGCCGTGTGGGGGCGCCGCGGCACGATCGAGACGACCTGGGGGCAGCCCGGGCCGATCGCCCTCGCCCTGCAGCGCGACGCGCTCATCGACGGCTGGGTCGAGGGGCTGCCCGGGATGCACGTCGGGGGCCGACGCGTCCTGGTGGTCCCGCCCCGCCAGGGCTACGGCGCCGCCGGTGCCGGCAAGGTGCCGAAGAACGCCACGCTCGTCTTCGTCGTCGACCTCGTGGGCCTGACCCGCCCCTGACGGCGACGCCCGCCGGCACCCGCGGTCGGGGCCCGCCGGCCACGGACACCCGCCGTCGCCGCCCGCCGGCCACGGCTACCGCCGCCCGCCGGCTACCGCCGCCCGCCGGCCGCGGCCGCCCGCCGGCTATCGCCGCCCACCGGCTACCGCCGCCCGCCGGCCAACGCCGCCCACCGGCCGCGGCCGCCCGCCGCCACCACCAGGCACCCACGGCCACCGCCATCGCGCGGGCCCTGCGCGATCGGCCCGTCGTCGCGGGCCGTCGACGGGGCCGCCGGGCGGGACCCGCAACGACGACGGGCGCCCCGTGGGGCGCCCGTCGCGACGTGGGCCGGGCGCCGCGCGGCGCCCGGGAGAGCCGGGCCTAGCGGCCCGGCGACGTCGTCGTGCCGGCCGGCGCGGGGGCCGAGCCGTCGTAGTCCACGACGAGCGTGCCGCGGAACGTCTTCGGGCCGGTGAAGGCCTGCGACGCCGCCACGAGCTTGATGCGGCTGAGCACCTGCATGGCCTGCTGCGTCTCGCGGTCCATGCGCCCGCCCATGCCGGCGACGCCGTTGAGCAGGTCGCCGAACGCCTGCGGCTTGACGAGCACCATCGGGGCGTCGCCGCCCAGGGCCGCCTGCGCGTCCTTGTAGAGCTGCTCGCCGGAGAGCGTGCCGCCCTTGCCGAGCGCCGCCTCGACGGACGAGGTGCCCAGGCCGATGACGAACGTGTCGCCCTTCACCGCAGCGGCGAGCTGCGTGGGCAGCTGGCCGAGCGGCGCGACCTTCGCGGCGTCGGCGCCCTCGATGTCGCGGTCCTGCGCCGGCAGGCCGTTCTTCTGCGCCAGCGACGCGAGCTCGTCGAGCAGCGCCTTCGCCGAGGCGGCGTCCGCCATCCACATCGTCACCGCGCCGCCGATCGACATCAGGCTGTCGCCGCGCACGCCGATCGCCGCCGTGCGGACCTTGCCGAGCGCGTCCTTCAGGCGGTCGGAGATCTTCACGCCCGGGATCTGGCTCAGCGCCGTGAGCGGATCCTGGCCGGTGCCCTTGTAGACGTTCAGGCTGGTGCTGCCGCCCGCGGCGAACCACGAGCCGGCGGGCAGGTTCGCCACCGCGGCCGCGCCGTCCTTGGCCGACTGGGCGCCGTCCTGGGCGATGTCGGCCGGCAGCGTGCCGCCCGTCTCGACCTTGATCCGCCCCGGCTTGCCGAGGATCGCGGCGGCGACCGTCGCGTCGACCTTCGGGATCTGGCCGCCGTCGAGGGACCAGCCGCGCATCATCGGGGTGGACCCGCCGAACGAGCCTCCGAGGTCGCGCTGGGCGCGGGACGACAGCGCGGCGCGGGCCTTCGTCTTGACCTTGAACGCGCGGTTGAAGGTGTCCGCCTGCTGCAGGTCGGCCCACACGACGGCCGCGGCGTCGCCGCTGGCGCGCACCTGGGCGATCGCGCCCTTGTAGCGCTCGCTCTCGGCCAGGGTGCCGCCCTTGGCGGCGGCGATCGCGGCCTTCACGCCCGCCTCGGTCCCGACGACGAGCTCGTCCTCGCCGAACCACGCCACGACGTCGTCGTCGCGGTAGACCGTGGCGCCGTCGAGCGTCGTCTTCTTCGCGTCCTTCATCTCGGGCGCGAGGATCTGCTCCAGCTTGGCGGTGTCCTTGACCTCGGCGACGACCGCGGCGTCGACGGGCTGCTTGCCCGCGGGCTTGCCGCCCAGCACGAAGCCACCGACGTGGTCGCCGAGCAGGGGCAGGACGTCGTCCTTGAACGTCTTGCCGCTGTCGAGCGGCTCGTCCATGTCGAGCGCCTTGATCAGCTCGTCGCCCGGGTCCTGGACGCCGAACATGCCGGCGATCTGCTCGATCGTCGCCTTCGTGTCGCCCTGGGGGCGGATCGACGTCTCGGCGAACGCCGCGGCGTTCGCGGGCACGTCGTCGGACAGCGCGGCCTTGAGCTGGCCGGCCTGCGCGGCCGACGCGGGGGTGGCCTTCGCGGGCGGCTCGTCGGCGCTCTTGTCGTCGCCGCCGCAGCCGGCCACGGCCAGCGCACCGGCGAGCATGGCCGCCACGGGGGCGGCGCGGCGCACGGAGCGGGGAAGGGAGTTCGCGGTCATGGGGCTAGGTCCGCCTGGTCGGGGATGCGGGCGCCCCCGATCCTACGGGCTTCCGAGCGGTCGTGAGACGCCTTTCGCCCCGCGCGTCCCACGGGAGCCGTGGCGCATGGCCGCTCGCGGGGCGTCAGCGCGTCAGCAGCCCCCGGAGCGCGGCGACGACCTGCGCGGGCGCCTCCTCGGCCATGAAGTGCCCGCACGTCACGGTCTCGTGGTGCAGGTCGGGCGCCCAGGCGCTCCAGCGGGCACGCGCGTCGTAGGCCATCTCGGCGCCCCAGTCCTGCTGCAGGACGGTCACCGGCATGGTCAGGCGCCGGCCGGCTGCTCGGTCCGCGCGGTCGTGCGCGACGTCGGCGTGGGCGGAGGCCCGGTAGTCGGCGACGATCGACGGGATCGCCGCGCGCGACGCCTGCAGGTACGCGGCGCGCACGTCGGCGGGGATCGCGTCCGGGTCGCGGGTCCAGACGTCGAGGAAGTGGCCGAAGAAGGCGTCGGAGGCCCCGGCGATCAGGGCCTCGGGCAGCCCGGCGGGCTGCGCCATCAGGTACAGGTGCCAGGCGACCGCGGCGGTCGTGCCGTGCAGGACCTCCCAGGTGTCGATCGTCGGCAGCACGTCGAGCGCCGCCAGGTGGGTGATCGCCTGCGGGTGGTCCAGCCCGGCCCGCACCGCGACGAGCGCGCCGCGGTCGTGGCCGGCCAGGGCGAAGCGGTCGTGCCCGAGCTCGCGCGCCAGGGCGACGACGTCGGCGGCCATCGTGCGCGCGGAGTACGTGTCGCCGTCGGCCTCGGCCGGCGCGTCGCTCGCGCCGTAGCCGCGCAGGTCGGGGCAGATCACGGTGTGGTCGGCCGCCAGGTCGGCGGCCACGTGCCGCCACATCAGGTGGGTCTGGGGGAAGCCGTGCAGGAGGACGACGGGGCGGCCGGTCCCGCCGACGGCCGCGTGCAGGGCGACGCCGTCGGCCACGGGCACGCGGTGCGTCGCGAAGCCGGGGATGCCGGGGAGGGACGGGGCGGCGGGGGTGCTCATGACGGCCATGCTGCGGCGCGCCGATCAGCGGCCGATCAGCGCGCGCGCAGCGGCCGGCGCCCGGCCACGCGCGGCTACAGTCCCGACCGTGTCCGCCCCGCGCCGCCCGTGCCGCCGGTGAGGTTCCGCGTCCTCGGGCCGCTCGAGGCGGAGGACGCCCGCGGCGTCGTCGACCTGAAGGGCCCCCGGCACCGCGCCGTGCTCGCGCGGCTGCTCGTCGCGGAGGGCCGCGTGGTGCCCGCGGCGACGCTGGTCGAGGACCTGTGGGACCACCCGCCCGACGGGGCTCTGGGTGCGCTGCAGACGTTCGTCGGCGCCCTGCGCAAGGCGCTCGAGCCGGACCGTCCGCCGCGGAGTCCGGCCCGCCTGCTCGTGACCGTGGCGCCCGGCTACGCGCTGCGGGCCGCCCGGCAGGACGTCGACGCGTGGCGCTTCGCGGACCTCGTCGCCACGGCCGGGGACGACCTGACCGCCGGGCGCGCGGACGCGGCGCTCGCGGGCCTGGACGACGCGCTGGCCCTGTGGCGGGGGCCGGCGTACCCCGAGGCCGCCGACCACGACTGGGGCCGGGCCGCGGCCGCGGCCCTGGACGAGCTGCGCGCGCTCGCCGTCTCCCGCCGGGCCGAGGCGTTCCTGGCCCTCGGCCGCCCGGCCGACGCCGTCCCGGCGCTCGAGGCGCTCGTCGGCGAGCGCCCGCTGCACGAGCCCGGGTGGGGCCTGCTCGGGCTCGCCCTGTACCGGGCGGGACGTCAGGGCGACGCCCTCGCCGCCGTCCGTCGGGCCCGCACGGCGCTGCGCGAGCACGCCGGCCTGGACCCCGGCGCCGCGTTGCGGACGCTCGAGGCCGACCTGCTGGCGCAGTCGCCGGCCCTCGACCGCGCCGGCGCGGCCGCCGGGGCCGGACGTGTCCGCGAAGACCCGGGCCGCGCGGACGCGGCCGGCACGACGGGCACCGGGCCGCCGCCCGTCGTCGGCCGGGACGCCGAGCTCGCCGCCCTGCTGCGGGCCGCCGACGGCGTCCGGTCCGTGGGCGCGCCCCGCCTGGCGGTCGTCTCCGGGGCCCCCGGAGCCGGCAAGACCGCGCTGACCGACGCCCTCGCCGGCCGGCTGCGCGCCGCCGGGTGGCGGACGGGGCGCGGCGCCGCCCCGGAGCTGCCGGGTGCGCCCGACGCGTGGCCCTGGGCGCAGGTCGAGGCGACGCTCGGCACGCCCGCGGCGGACGCCGGCGACGCCGGTGCGGACCCGCTGGCCGCCCGCTTCCGGCGCCACCGCGCCGCGGCGCAGGCGCTCGCCGCCGTGACCGCCCGCGGCCCGGTGCTCGTCGTCCTCGACGACCTGCACTGGGCGGACGAGGAGACGCTCGGTCGCCTGACCGCCGTCGCGGGGGACGCGGCCGCCGGTCCCGTCCTGCTCGTCGGGACGTACCGCACGACCGAGGTGCCGACGCCGCTCGCCGACGCGCTCGCCCGCGCGGCGCGGCTCGAGCCGGCCCGCGTCTACCTGGGCGGCCTGGACCGCGACGCCGTGGCGGCGCTGGCGGCCGGCGTCGTCGGCCGCCCGCTGCCCGAGGCGGACGCCCGCGCGATCCACGCGCGCAGCGGCGGCAACCCGTTCCTGGCCCGGGAGCTGGCGCGCGTGTGGGACGCCGAGGGGCTCGCCGGCCTCGACGCCGTGCCGGCGGGGGTGCGCGACGTCCTGCGGCAGCGCCTGGCTCGCCTGCCGGCGCCGGCCCTGGGCGTGCTGCGGCGCGCGGCGATCCTGGGCGACGCGGTCGATCTGGACGTCCTCGTCCCGCTCGTGGGCGACGAGGAGGCGGTCCTGGACGCCGTCGAGCACGCGCTCCTCGCCGGCCTGCTGACCGAGGACGGGACGGGGCTGCGCTTCGCCCACGCGCTGGTCCGCGAGACCGTCCACGACGACGTGCCCGTCGCGCGCCGCGTGCGCTGGCACGCGGCGGCCGCCGCGGCGCTGCGGGCGCGGCGGCCCGACGACGCCGAGGCGATCGCCCACCACGCCGTGCGGGCCGGCGACCGCGCGCCGGCGGAGGACGTCGCCCGGGACGCCCGCCGCGCGGCGGAGCGGGCGGAGGCGCGCTTCGCCCCGGCCGACGCGGCCGGGTGGTGGCAGGCGGCGCTCGACGCGCAGCACCGGGGCGGCAGCGCCGATCCGCGGGCGCGGCTGCAGGCCCGCATGGGGCTCGTCCGCGCCGCGGCCGTCGGCGGCGACCTGGCCACCGCCCGCCGCCGGCGCGCGGCCGCGCTCGACGACGCGCAGGCGCTGGGCGACCCGGTGCTGGTCGCCGAGGCGATCGGCGCCTCCGTCGTCCCGGCGGCGTGGACGACGAACGACGACGAAGCGCTCGCGGCCAGGATCGCGGACGCGGCCGAGCACGCCCTCGCAGCGCTGCCGCCCGGTCACGACGTCCACCGGACCCGCCTGCTGGCCGCGATCGCGACGGAGCGCCGCGCCGACGCGGGGCGGGGTGCCGAGGCGGCCGCCGCCGCGGAGGCGCTCGCCCGCCGCAGCGGCGACCCGGCGCTGCTCGCGCTGGCGCTGAACGCCCGCTGGCTTCAGGCGTTCTCGCGCGCCGGGCTGGCGCCGGAGCGCGCGGCGATCGGCGAGGAGCTGCTCGCGATCGCCGGGAAGGGGGAGGGCCTGACCGCCCACGCCGTCCTGGGCCACCTCGTCGTGCTCCAGGCCCGGACGGCGCTCGCCGACCTGGACGCCGCCGACCGGCACGCCGCGGCCGCCGACGCGCTCGCGGCGCGGCACGGGCTGCCGCTCGTGGCGGTGTTCACGGCGGGCTACGCGGCGCTGCGCGCGGCGATCCGCGGCCGGCACGACGAGGCGCGCGCGGCCTACCGGACGCTCGGCGTCCGGCTGCGCGGCGCGGGCATGCCGGGCGTCGAGGCGGGGATCGTCCCGCTCGCGCTCCTGGCGCTCGACCTGCCCCGGGTCGATGCCGCGCAGGCGGACGCCGCCTTCGGGCCGTACGCGCCCTGGGTGCGGCCGTTGCTGCTCCTCGCCGAGGGCGACGCGGAGGCGGCCCGGGCCGCGGCGGCCCGCACGCCGGCCTCGCCGGGGGACGTCCTGCTCGAGGCGCGCCTGACGCTGCAGGCGGTCGCCGCGGTGCGGACGGGCGACCGCGCCGCGGCCGAGCGCCTGCACGCCGCGCTCCTGCCGGCGGCGGACGAGCTGGCGGGCGCCGGCAGCGGGATGGTGACCACCGGCCCCGTCGCCCTGCACCTGGCCGCCCTCGCCGAGACGCTCGGACGCCCGCGCGACGCGGCGGCCCACCTGCGCCGGGCCGCCGCGGTCGCGGGCCGCGTCGGCGCGCCGCACTGGGCGGCGCAGGCGGCGGACGGGCTGCGCCGCCTGGGCGGCTAGTCGCCGGGGCGGTCGGCCCGTAGGGCCGCCAGGTCGTCGTCGCGGCGCGCCCAGGCCACCGTTCGCGGGTCGCCCGCGTTCGCCGCCGCCAGGTGCTCGCGGGCGCGCGCCAGCTCGCCGGTCGCCGTGCGCAGGCACGCCAGGTGGTAGTGCACGAGCGGGTGCCCCGGGTGGTCCCGGTGCGCCGCCTCGAGCTCGGCGATGCCGCCGGCCGTGTCGCCCGCCTCGTGCCGTGCGTACGCGCGCGTCCAGCGCGTCCACGCCGACGGCGGCCCCGCGGCGCCCGGCGCGCCGCCCACCACCAGCACCGTGGTGCCCGCCTCCTGGGCGACGAGCTCGCGGGGCGTGCCGGGCGCCGCGCGCAGCAGCGTCCCCGCGGGCGCGTCGTGCTCCGCGCCGTCGACGCGGGCGACGGCGTGGCCGGTCAGCACGACGTACAGCTCGTCGTGCCCCGCCGCGCCGCTCGTCGTCTCGTCGTGGGGCTCGACGAGCACGACGCCCGGGCCGTCGGCGCGGAACACGTTCGCCGCCGCGCCGGTGAACCCGACGGCGTCGCGCAGCGCGGACCAGGACACGCCGGCCGCGGACGGGACCGCGTCCAGGGCGTCGAGCCGGCGGACGGCGGGGGAGGGATCAGGGACGGCGGCCATGCGGCCGACCGTACCCGCGGGAGCTGGGCGCCGGCGCGACCACGGAGGCGCGACGGCCCGCGCGTCCGCGGGCGGGAGCAGCCGTGCGGCGGTCGACGGGTCGCGCGCCCTCGGCACCACGCGCGCGGTGCCGCCGCCTGCGGGTTCGCGGGCGAGAGCCGTGCCGCGGCCGGCCCGCCCACGCGCCCTGGACCGCACCCGATCCGACGCCGCCGGACGACCGCGCCCCACCGCCCCACCGCGGCCCACCGAGGTGCCCCACATCGCCCCACCGGCTCGCCACCGCGCCCCCGTACGAGGCCTCGAACGCGGCCGCGCCGACCGAACGGGACCGAACATCGGCGTCCGTCCGACGAACGCCCGTTCCTATTTCTCCGTGCACCGGATCTTGCAACGGGATATGAAACGGCCTGTCTCAGGTCAAGTTCTGCGGTGCTAGCGGGAGAAACGTCGTGCGAACGCGTGTTCCGCCGGAGGCGCCGGTACGGTCGAGTGGGGCGCTGGGGCGAAATCGTGGTGCGTGGTGGGGGGCAGTGGGGTACATTCCGCTCAGCGAGTCGGGCCGGGGCGCGGTTCCTCCCACCGCACCCGGCCCGGCTCGCACCGGTCATCTCGCCGGTCACCCGCCTTGTCGGACCTCCAGCTCCAGTCCCAGTTCGAGCTCACGCTCGACGCGAAGAACCGCCTGACGATCCCGGCGCGGTTCCGCGAGCCCTTCAAGGCCGGCCTGGTCCTCGTCCGCTCCTTCGACGTGCCCGCCGTCGGCATCGAGCCGGTGGAGGACTACCGCCGCTTCGTCGAGGCGTCCCTCCGCGGCCGTCACCCGCTCGACCCGCGCACGCGCCAGATCGAGCGCTCGCTGAACTCCGCGGTGACCCCGGCCGACCTGGACGGCCAGGGACGCGTCACGATCTCGGGACCGTTGCTCGACCACGCGAAGATCACCTCCAAGGACGTCCTGCTCGTCGGCTCCGGCCGGCGCTTCGAGCTGTGGGACCGCGAGGGCTGGGCCCGCTACGCGCCCGACCTGCAGAGCGCGATGCTCGACATCGCGAACGAGATCGGCGCCCAGCCCTTCCCGTTCGACCCGCCCGCGGAGGGCTGACCGATGGCGGGTCCGTCGGAGCGCTCGGACGCCGACGGCCAGGAGCCCGGCGCGCCGCACCTGCCCGTGCTGGCCGACGAGCTGGTGGCCATGCTCGACCCGCGGCCGGGCCAGACGATCGTCGACGGCACGTTCGGGGCCGGCGGCCACGCCGCCCTGGTCGCCGAGCGGCTGGGTCCCGAGGGGCAGCTCGTGGTCGTCGACCGCGACCCGGTCGCCCTGGCGATCGCCGAGCGCTTCGCCGCCGACGCCCCCTGCCGCGTGCGGATCGTCGCCGCGCCGTTCGCCGAGGCGTTCGCCCGGCTCGGCGAGGAAGGGTTCCGGGCGGACGGGGCGTACCTGGACCTCGGCATGTCCTCCATGCAGATCGATCAGGCCGACCGCGGCTTCGCCTACACCCAGGACGCGCCCCTCGACATGCGCATGGGGCTGGGGGAGGAGGGCGCCGAGCTGCCCTCCGCCGCCGACCTGGTGGCGACCGCCGAGGAGCGCGAGCTCGCGCGCCTGCTGCGCGAGTACGCCGAGGAGCGCTACGCCGGCAAGATCGCCCGCGCCATCGTCCGCGAGCGCGCGAAGGCGCCGATCGACACGACCGGCCGCCTGGTCGACGTCGTCACCCGCGCGATCCCCACGCCCGCCCGCTACGCCGGCGGCCACCCCGCCAAGCGCACCTTCCAGGCGCTGCGGATCGCGGTCAACGACGAGCTCGGCCAGATCGACCGCGCGCTGCCCGCCGCCTGGGACCTGCTGCACCGCGACGGCCGCCTGGTCGCCATCTCCTTCCACTCGCTCGAGGACCGGCGCCTGAAGCGCTTCTTCGGCGACCTGCTGCAGGGCTGCGTCTGCCCGCCCGACCTGCCCGTCTGCGTCTGCGGCCACGAGCCGCAGGCCGAGCTGATCGGCCCGCGCCGCGGCGTCGCGCCGATGCCCGAGGAGGAGGCGCGCAACCCGCGCTCGCGCTCCGCCCGCCTGCGCGGCGCCCGCCGCATCGTCGACGAGGTCGCCGCATGAGCGCCGCGCCGATCCACGAGCACCAGGCCCGTCGTCGGGTCGTGCGCCCGCGCCTGCGCGCCGTCCCCGATCCCGCCCCCCGCCGTGCGCCGGCCGCCGCGCCGCGCCGCGCGCCGGGCCCGCGGCGCCGGACCGACGCGCCGCTCGGCGTGCGCGTCGCGCTCCTGCCGGTCCGCCTGGCCCTCGTGCCCGTGCGCCTGGCGGCGCTGCTGCTGGGCCGCCTGACCGGCGGGCGGCCGTGGCTGGCCGCGATCCTCGTGCTCGGCTGCGGCGTCATCGCGCTGCACGCCGCCACGCTGCAGACCAACCAGGCCATCGCCGCGCGCGAGACGAAGATCGGCGCGCTCGAGCGCCGCACCGCCGCGCTGCGGGGCGAGGTCGCCGAGCTGGGATCGCCCGACCGGGTGACGACCTACGGCCGCGAGGCCGGGATGGTCATGCCCGACCCCGAGGGCATCGGGTACGTCGACGCCGGCACGGTCGACGCCCGCCGCGCCGCGCAGGCGGTCGCGCCGCCGGCCGCCGGCTGGAAGCCCGCGCCGAACGTCTCGGAGCAGAACGGCGACGACCCGGAGGCCGGCGCGGGCGCCGCGACCGACGGGACCGCCGCCCCGGGCGCCGGGACGGCCCCGCCGGCGGCCGCCGCATCGCCGTCGGGCGCGACGCCGGGCGCCACGGGCACCGCCGCCGCCGGGGCCGCCGGGTCCTCGTCCGCCGCCGCCGGCTCCTCCACCGCCGCCGGCCCGTCCGGGACCTCCGGCGCGGCCAGCGGCTCCGCTGCCGCGGGCGCCGGCGCCGGCGCCGGCGCCGCCGGGACGGGGTCCGGCACGCCGACGCCCGGCGTCCCGGCGGGCGGCTAGCGGCCGGCGGGCCCGCGGCGAGCGCCGGCCCGCCAGGGTCGCGCGCGCGGGAAGGGGCGGGCGTCCGCGCGGCGAAGAGGGCGGCATGTACGCCGACCGCCGCCTGCGCGTGCTCTTCACCGTCGCGATGGTCCTCGTGGCCCTCGCCGGCCTGCGCTCCGTCTGGTTCGCCCTGGCGAAGGCCGACACGCTCAGCGTCCGGGCCACGGGTCAGCAGGTCACCCAGCGCAAGGTCCTCGCGCTGCGGGGCGAGATCGCCGACCGGCACGGCACGCCGCTGGCGGTGTCCGAGCCCGCCGCCGACGTGGCGGTCAGCTCGAAGCAGGTGCTCGAGCTGCGCACCCTCAAGCCGCCGCAGCAGCCGGCGCAGATGGCCCAGGTGATCGCGGAGAGCCTGGGCCTCGACGAGGACGAGGTCCTGAAGGCGCTGACCACGGGCAAGAGCTTCGAGTACCTGGGCCGCTCGGTCCCCGAGACGAAGATCCAGGCGATGAAGGACCGGGCGAAGAAGCTCGGGATCCGCCTGACCGGCCTGTCGTACGAGCCGCGCAACCGCCGCTCGTACCCCGGCGGCCCGCTCGCGGGGCAGCTGCTCGGCGGCTACGGCAACGACGACAAGGCGCTCTCCGGCCTGGAGGACGCCCTGGACGACACGCTCAAGGGCACCTACGGCGAGGAGACCCTGACGAACGCGGGCTCGGGCAACACCCTGCGCACGCGCACGGACCGCCCGATGGTCCCCGGCAAGGACGTGTCGCTGACCCTCGACGCGAACATCCAGAAGATGACCGAGGACGCGCTCGGCGAGCTGGGCCAGACGTACCGGCCCAAGCACGCCACCGCGATCGTCATGCAGCCCGACGGGGAGATCCTGTCGATGGCCAACTGGCCGCGCGTGGACCCCAACGACCCGGCCGGCGCGCCGGCGGAGTACCGCACCAACCTGGCGACGAGCCTGACGTACGAGCCGGGCTCGACCTTCAAGGCCGTCGCCGTCGCCGGGGCGCTGCAGGACCGCGTCGTCACGCCGGAGACGAAGTTCGTCGTCCCGCCGCAGATGCAGGTCGCCGACCGCGTCATCAAGGACTCGCACGACCACGGCGTCGAGACGCTGACCCCCGGCGGCATCCTGGCGCAGTCCTCCAACGTCGGCGCGATCAAGATCGGCATGGCGCTCAACGACAAGCGCGGGGAGGGCGCCTTCGACGGCTGGATGCGCAACTTCGGCTTCGGCGCCAAGACCGGGCTGGGCCTGTGGGAGGAGCAGGGGCTGCTGCCGAAGGTCGCCGACTACTCCGGCTCCACGATGGGCAACCTGCCGATCGGCCAGGGGCAGCTCGTCACGCCGCTGCAGATCGCCAACGCCTACGCGACGATCGCCAACGGCGGCGTCATCCGGCACCCCACGCTGCTCAAGACCGTCGGCGGCCGGCCCGCCGAGCGCGCGAAGGGCAAGCGCATCCTGCGGCCGCAGGTCGCGCAGGAGCTGCGCGGCATGCTCACCGGCGTCTTCGAGCCGGGCGGCACGGCGTCCGAGGTCCACGTCCCGGGCTACACGCTGGCGGGCAAGACCGGCACGTCCAACGTCTACGACGAGAAGCTGGGCGAGTACGTCGAGAACCGCAACGTCGCGTCGATCGCCGGCTTCGCGCCCGCGTCGAACCCCAAGGTCATCATCGTCGTCGTCGCCGACGAGCCGGCCGGCGGCGGCTACGGCGCGACGGTGGCGGGTCCGGCGTTCGGCAAGATCGCCCGCTACGCCATGCAGTACCTGCAGGTCCCGACGAACAAGTGACCGGCCGGGGTCGGGGCGGCGCGACGCACTACGCTCGTAGGCGCATGAACCTTGGGGACCTGCTGCAAGAGACGCCCGCGGAGGCGGCCGACGTCCAGGTGACGTCGCTCGCCTACGACGACCGGCGCGTCGGCCCGGGGACGGCGTTCTTCTGCGTCCGCGGCTTCACCCGCGACGGCCACGACTTCGCCGCCGCGGCGCTCGAGCGGGGGGCGTCGGCGCTCGTCGTCGACCACCCGCTCGGCACGGGCGCGCCCGAGGTCGTCGTCCCCGACGTGCGCCGCGCGATGGCGCCCGCCGCCGCGCGCCTGGCCGGCGACCCGACCGCGCGCCTGCGGACGGTCGGCATCACGGGCACGAACGGCAAGACGACGACCGCCTTCCTCGTCCGCGCGCTGCTGCAGGCCGGGGGCCTGCAGACCGGCATCCTCGGCACCGTCACGCAGGTCGTCGGCGGCGTCGAGCGCGACGCCGGGCGGACGACGCCCGAGGCGATCGACCTGCAGCCGACGTTCGCCGCCATGCTCGACGGCGGCGACGCCGCCTGCGTCATGGAGGTCTCCTCGCACGCCCTCGAGCTCGGCCGCGCCGACGCGATCCACTGGGCGGCCGCGATCTTCACCAACCTGACGCAGGACCACCTGGACTTCCACCCGACGATGGAGGACTACTTCGCCGCCAAGGCGCGGCTGTTCGCCGCCGCCGGGGACGCCCCGAAGGTCGTCGACGTGGACGACCCGTACGGCCGCCGGCTGGCCGGCGCGCACCCGGACGCGATCACCGTCGCGCTCGACGCCGAGGACGCCCGGCTGCGGGCCACCGACGTCCGCACCGGCCTGCGCGGCAGCACCTTCGTCGTCGACGGCCGCACCCTCTCGACGCCGCTGACCGGCCGCTTCAACGTCCGCAACGCCCTGCAGGCGTGGGCCGTCGCGGTCGCGCTCGGGGTGGACGAGGACGTCGCCGCGGACGCGCTGGCGGACGCCGGCCGGGTGCCCGGACGATTGGAGCCCGTCGATCGCGGGCAGCCGTTCGCGGTGCTCGTGGACTACGCCCACACGCCCGACTCGCTCGAGAACGTCCTGCGCGCCGCCCGCGGCGTCCTGGACGAGGCGCCGGACGGCGGCGGTCGCCTGCTGTGCGTCTTCGGCTGCGGCGGCGACCGCGACCGCGGCAAGCGCCCGCTCATGGGCCGCCTGGCCGCCGATCTGGCCGACGTCGCCATCGCCACCTCGGACAACCCGCGCACCGAGGACCCGGCCGCGATCCTCGACGAGGTGCTCGCCGGCATGGACGCGCCGCGCGCGACCGTCGAGCGGATCGAGGACCGCCACGCGGCGATCGCGCGCGCCGTCGCCCTGGCCGGGCCCGGCGACGTCGTGCTCGTCGCGGGCAAGGGCCACGAGCAGGGCCAGACCTTCGCCGACCGCACCGTGCCGTTCGACGACCGGCTCGTCGCCGCGGAGGCCCTCGCCGCCGCGGGCCACGCCACCGCCGGCGCGGGGGGAGACGCCCGTGCTTGAGCTGACCGCCCGCCAGATCGCCGAGGCCGCCGACGCCGCGCTGCGCCGCGACGCCCACGACCCTGCGACGTTCCCCGCCGCCGTCGCCATCGACTCCCGCCGTGCGGGCGACGGCGCCCTCTTCGTCGGCATCCCCGGCGAGCGCGTCGACGGCGGCGCCTTCGCCGCCGAGGTCCTGGCCGCCGGCGCCTGGGGCGTCCTGGTCCGCCCCGAGCACGCCGACGCCGCGCTGTCCGCCGACCGCGGCGCCGTCCTGACGCACGAGGATCCCGTCGCCGCGCTCGGCGCCCTCGCCCGCGCGTGGCGCCACCGCCTGGGCGCGACCGTCGTCGGCATCACCGGCTCGGTCGGCAAGACCTCGACGAAGGACCTGCTGCGCGCCATCGTCGGCCCGCACCGCCGCACGGTCGCGACCGAGGGCAACCTGAACACCGAGATCGGCCTGCCGCTGACCGTCCTCGGCGCCCCCGCCGGCACCGAGGTGCTGATCCTGGAGATGGCGATGCGCGGCGCCGGCCAGATCGCCGAGCTCGCGCGGATCGCCGAGCCCGACGTCGGCGTCATCACGAACATCGCGCCGGTGCACGTGGAGCTGCTCGGGTCGATCGAGGCGATCGCCGCGGCGAAGGCCGAGCTGCTGCACGACCTCCGTCCCGGCGGCACGGCCATCGTCCCCGCGGACGAGCGCCTGCTCGACCCCCACCTGCCGCAGGGCGTCGAGGTCGTCGCGGTCGGCGCCGACCCCGGCGAGGTGCCCGCCGACCTGCAGCTGGCCGGCGAGGTGCCGACCACGGTGCGCCGCAACCTGCCGGCCGCGGTCGCCGCGGCCCGCGCCATCGGCGTCGAGCCGTCCGGCCCCATCGTCCCCGAGATCTCGGCGATGCGCGGCCAGCGCCTGCACCTTCCCGGTGACATCGTGGTCGTCGTGGACTGCTACAACGCGAACCCGATGTCCACCTCAGCCGCCCTCGACGACCTCGCGTCGTCCGCCGCCGGCCGCCGCGTGGCGGTGCTCGGCGACATGCTCGAGCTGGGGCCCGACGAGCGCCGGTACCACGCCGAGCTGGGGGCGCACGCCCGCGACCGCGGCGTCGAGCTGCTCGTGGCCGTCGGCCCGCTCAGCCGCCACACCGGCACGGGGTTCGGCCAGGGCGTCCAGTGGGTGCCCGACGCCGAGGCCGCGGCGCGGCTGGTGCCGACGCTGCTCGAGCCGGGCGACACGGTGCTGCTGAAGGCCTCCCGCGGGATCGGCCTGGAGCGCGTCGCCGAGGCCCTGCGCGCCGGGAGCCGCTGACCCGTGCTGAAGATCCTGATCGGCGGCACCGCCGCCATGCTCATGTGCGTCTTCCTGGCGCCGCGCTTCATCGAGTGGCTGCGCGAGAAGAGCTTCGGCCAGTACATCCGCGAGGAAGGCCCATCGGGGCACCAGAAGAAGGCGGGCACCCCGACGATGGGCGGCCTGATCATCTTCATCGCGATCGCGGTGCCGTTCCTCATCCTCTGGGACTGGAACGACCCGGACTGGCGGGCGATGGGCGTCTTCGTCACGGGCGCCGGGCTGGCGACCGTCGGCTTCGTCGACGACTGGACCAAGGTGGTCCGCAAGAGATCCCTCGGCCTGAGCGGCAAGGGCAAGCTCGGATCGATGATCGTCGTCTCGCTGCTGCTCTGGTGGTTCGTCACCGGGCCGGCGGGGCTCGATCCGACGGTGAAGATCCGCACGCTGGACCTGACGATCGACCTGGGCTGGGCGTACCCCGTCTGGATCTACCTGGTCGTCGCGTTCGTGTCGAACGCGGTCAACCTGACGGACGGCCTCGACGGGCTCGCCGCCGGCGTCACCGCGATCGTCATGACGGCCTACATCGGCATCACGTACCTCGCGACGGGCGCGAGCGACCTGGCGCTGCTGGCGGCGTGCACGGTCGGCGGCTGCGTGGGCTTCCTCTGGTACAACGCCCACCCCGCGACGGTCTTCATGGGCGACACCGGGTCGCTCGGCCTCGGCGGCCTCGTCGCCGGCCTGTCGATCATGACCAAGACCGAGGAGCTGCTGATCGTCATCGGCGGCGTCTTCGTCCTCGAGGCCGTCTCGGTGATCGTGCAGGTCTTCTCGTTCAAGACCTTCCGCAAGCGCGTCTTCCTGATGGCCCCGCTGCACCACCACTTCGAGATGAAGGCGTGGTCGGAGACGAAGATCATCCTGCGCTTCTGGATCGTCGCGATCGCGTTCTCGGCGATCGGCTTCACGCTCTTCCAGCAGTCGATCTCGTAGCGGCCGCGCCGCCGCGAGCGGCCGCGCGCCGAGCTCCCCGGGCGGGGGAGGGTTCATAAGCCGGGGGGCGAACCCTCCGGGTGATGCCCCGCCACGGTCGCCCTCCCGAGCTCCGCCGCGAGTACGAGCGCCTGCTCGGCCTCGTGCTGATCCTCTGCGTCCTCGGCGCCATCTGGGTGTACTCCGCGTCCAGCTCGGAGGCGATCCTCAAGGACGGCTCCAACGGCACGGAGTACCTGCTGCGGTACGTCATGTTCGGCGGCCTGGGCTTCGCGCTGCTCGCGGCGTCCTCGCGCTACGGCGTCGCGTTCGTCCGCGGCATCACCGTCCCGGTGATGATCGCGTCGCTCGTCCTCTGCATGGCCGTCGTGCTGCCGGGCATCGGCAAGCAGGTCAACGGCGCGTACCGCTGGCTCGGCGGCGGGCCGCTGACCTTCCAGCCGTCCGAGCTGGCGAAGTTCGCGATGATCGCCTTCCTGGCGCTGCGCCTGTCGCGGCGCCGCCGGCCGATGCGCACGCTCGGCGACCTGCGGATCGAGCTGCTGACCCTCGGCCTGCTGATCGCGATCGTCGCCGGCGTCCAGCGCGACCTGGGCACCGCGATCGTCATCGTGGGCGCCGCCGTCTGCGTCCTCATCACCGCGGGCATGCCCGGGCGGTTCTTCCTGCCGATCGGCGCTGCGGCGGGCTTCGCGGCCCTCGTGCTCGTGGCGATGCACCCGTACCGCATCGCGCGCCTGACGAGCTTCCTGTCGCCGAGCACCGACGCGTCCGGCACCGGCTACCAGGCGATCCAGGGGCAGATCGCCATCGGCTCCGGCGGGATGCTGGGCAATGGCCTGGGCAACTCCGTCCAGAAGGCCGACTGGCTGCCCGAGGCGCACACCGACTTCATCCTCGCGGTGGTCGGCGAGGAGCTCGGCGCCATCGGCATCCTGATGCTGCTCGTGCTGTACGCGGGCATCGCGTACACGGGCCTGCGGATCGCCGACCGCACCCGCGGGACCTACCAGAAGCTCCTGGCCGTCGGGATCACCGGCGTGATCATCTGCCAGGCGATGCTGAACGTCTGGGTCGTGCTCGGGATCTTCCCGCTGACCGGCGTGCCGTTGCCGTTCATCTCGTACGGCGGCACGAACCTGATGGTGCTGCTGGGCGCCGTCGGCATCCTGCTGAACATCGCCCGCGGCACCCCGTACCTGGAGCCGGCGCCGGAGCCCGAGGACGACCCGCGCGGCCGCGCCCGCGGGCCGGTGCGGGACGAGCGCCCGGGCGCCGTCCGCGGCCGCCGCGCCCCCGCCGGACCGCGGCCGGCGCGCCGCCCGGCGTACGCCTCGGCGCGGGCGCAGGACCGCGGTCCGGCGCGTGCGTCACGATTCCCGGGTGACGCAGAGGACGTTCGTGATCGCAGCCGGCGGGACGGCGGGGCACGTGGTGCCGGCGCTGGCCGTCGCCGACGCGCTTCGTGACGACGGCCACCGGGTCGTCTTCGTCGGCGGGGACCGCGAGGAGGCGCGGCTCGTGCCCGAGGCCGGGTACGAGCTGCGGCGGATCGCGGTCGAGGGCATCAGCCGCTCGAACCCGCTGAAGGCCGCGCGCGCCGTCGGCAAGGCGGCGGGCGCCGTCGCCGCCGCGCGCCGGATCCTGCGCGACGTGCGCCCCGACGCCGTCATGGGCGGGGGCGGCTACGTGGCCGGCGTCGTCGGCGCGGCCGCGGCGTCCCGCCGGGTCCCGCTCGTGCTCACCGAGGCCGACAGCCACCTGGGGGTCTCGAACCGCCTGCTGCACCGCCGCGCCGCCCGGGTCTGCCTGGGCTTCCCGATCGCGGGGCGCGACGAGCCGACGTTCCGCGTGACCGGGCGGCCCGTGCCGGAGCCGTTCACGGACCACGCCGGCGCCCGTGGCCGCTTCGGGCTGGACGAGCGCACGCCGACCGTCCTCGTCTTCGGCGGCTCGCTCGGCGCCCGCTCGCTCAACGAGGCGGCCGTCGAGGGGCTCGCGGGCCTGCGCGCGCCGGCGCTCGACGGTTCGGGGGACGAGGTCGACGTCGCCGTCCTGCACGCCTCCGGCCGCCGGGACCACCCGGCGCTCGCTCCGCGGGTGCCCGAGGGCGGCCCGTACCGGCTGTTCGACTACCTGTCGCCGCTGAGCCCGGCGCTCGCCGCGGCCGACCTCGTCGTCGCCCGCTCGGGCGGCTCGATCGCCGAGGTCACCGCGCACGGCCGGCCCGCCGTCCTGGTGCCCTACCCGCACGCCGCCGCGGACCACCAGACCGCGAACGCCCGCTGGATGGCCGACGCCGGGGCTGCGGTCGTCGTGCGCGACGCCGACCTGACGGCCGCGGGGCTGCGCGAGACGGTCCTCGGCCTGCTGCGCGATCCCGAGCGACTGGCGACGATGGCCGCCGTCTCCGCGTCGCTCGCCCGTCCGGACGCCGCGCGCGCGATCGCCGACGAGGTCCTCGCCGCCGCCGGCTGACCCCCGTGACCCGGCCGCGGGCGCACCGGGGCCCGTCGGCCGGGGCCGCCGCGACGGCCCGAGGCGCCGCGGGCCGCCGGCCGCGGCGGCGGCCTCCGGAGCCCGCGGCAGTCCCGTGCGTGCGGCGTACGTCCCGCGATCCCGCGGGCGCGCGGCAAAACCCGGATTGTCGACCGGAATTCAGCCGCTAGGGTGGGGGCATGTCCCTGTTCCTGATCGAAGTCGAGACCGGCGCGGACGAGCGCGCCGCGGTCGACGCCCTCCTCGACGCGGCGGCGGCCGCGGCCCCGGACGCGGGCGGCGAGGTGCTCGAGGCGTCCGTCACCGGCGACCTGGCGCGCGCGTTCGTCGTGATCGAGGCCCCCGACCGCGACGCCGCGGCGCGGGTCGGCCAGGCCACGGGCCGGCCGTTCACCGGCCCGGACCAGGTGCGCCTCGTCGGCGCGACGGTGGACGAGGTCCGCGCCGCGCGCGCCGGCGCCCGCTACCTCGTCGAGTGGGACTTCCCCGCCGAGCTCACGATGGACACGTACCTGGAGCGCAAGAAGGCGAAGAGCCCGCTCTACGCGCAGGTGCCCGAGGTCGCGTTCCTCCGCACCTACGTGCGCGAGGACATGACGAAGTGCCTGTGCTTCTACGACGCGGAGAGCGAGGCCGACGTGCGCCGCGCCCGCGAGGTCGTCGACACGCCGGTCTCGCGCGTGCACGAGCTCGGCGGCACGGCCGTCCGCGCCGATGGCGACTGAGCTGCGGCCCGACGTCCTCGGCCCCGCGGTGCGGGAGCGGGTCGCGGCCCGCGCCCCGGCGGTCGACGCGGCGCAGGCGGACCCGTGGGACGTCCTGCACGAGCTCGGCGCCGACGGCCGCCTGGCGCTCGGCGTGCCCGGCCACCCGGGGACCGTCGCCGAGCAGGCCGCCGTGATCGCGGCGCTCGCCGAGGAGTGCATGGCCACCGCGTTCTCCGCGTGGGGGCACCGGATGGCCGCCGAGTACGTGGCGGTGGGCTTCCCCGCGGACGTCGCGGCGCCCCTCGCCGCCGGCGAGCGGCCCGGCAGCTCGGCGATGGCGAGCGGGTTCTGCGCCCAGCTGGGCCTGAAGCCGCTCGGCGTGGCCGCCCGCCCCGACGGCGACGGCTACGTCCTGGACGGCGCCATCCCGTGGGCGTCGAACCTGCGGGCGGACGCCACGGTCGTCCTGGCCGCCGACGTGGAGGGCCGCGGCGCGGCCGTCGTCGCGCTCCCCGTCGCGACGCCCGGCCTGACCGTCCGGCCCGCCCGCGACCTGCTCGCGCTCGAGGCCACGCACTCCGGGATGCTCGTCCTGGAGGGCGCGCGGGTGCCGGCCGGCGCGGTGAGCCCGGAGCCGTTCCCCGACTTCGTGGTCCGCGTCCGCCGCACGTTCCTGGTGCTGCAGACCGCCTTCTGCCTGGGCGTGACGCGGGCGGCGCTCGGCGCGGCCGCCGGGCACCTGACGGGCCTGGGCGCCCAGTTCGCGGACGACCACCGCGACCTCGTCGCCCGCGCCGACGCGCTGCAGGCCGACGCCGACGCGCTCGCCGCCGCGGTCTCGGGACCGGACGCCGCGCCGATCCTCGACGCCGTGCGCCTGCGGCTCGACGCCGCACGGCTCGTCGGGCAGGCGGTCGGCGTGGAGTCGGCCGTCGTCGGCGGCCGCGGCTACGTCCGCACCAGCCCGACGGCCCGGCGCCTGCGCGAGGCCGCGTTCCTGCCGGTCCAGTCGCCGACGGAGGGCCAGCTGCGCTGGGAGCTGGGGAGGGCCGCGTGAGCGCGTCGGCCGTCCGCGTGACGGGCGCCGCCAAGCGCTACCCCGGCGCCGACGCCGACGTCTTCTCCCGCCTGGACCTGGAGGTGGCGGCGGGGGAGACGTTCGCCCTCGTCGGCCCCAGCGGCTGCGGCAAGTCGACGCTCGTCCGCGCGCTCGCCGGCCTCGAGCCGCTCAGCGACGGCCGGATCGAGCGGGCCGACGACGGCCGGCACCCCGTGCTGGTCTCGCAGCGGCCCGCGCTGCTGCCGTGGCTCGACGTCCGCGAGAACGTCCGCCTGGGTCATCGCTTCGCCCAGAACGCCGGCCGGCGCGCCGCCGTCGACGTGGACGAGCTGCTCGTCGACTTCGGCGTGGCGCACCTGGCGGATCGCTATCCCGACGGGCTCTCGGGCGGCCAGCGCCAGCTCGTCGCCGTCGCCCGCGCGATGGCGGTCGACCCCGACGTGCTGCTGCTCGACGAGCCCTTCGCGGCGCTCGACCCGGCCGCCCGCGAGACGCTGCAGGACTGGCTGCGCACGCTCGTCGACCGCCGCGGCGTGGCCGCCGTCATCGTCACCCACGACCCCGACGAGGCGCTGCACCTGGGCCACCGCGTCGGGCTCATGCTGCGCGGCGCGGTGGGGCTGGCGCGCACGTGGGACACCGGGCGGCTGGACCGCGACGCGCTCGCGGCGGCGCCGGCCCGCGCCGAGCTGCTCTCGCTCTACGAGACGCGCGTGCGGGCCGGTCGCGGCGCCGCCCGCACGGCGGAGGCCGCGTGACCGTGCCGCACGACCACGACCACCTGCCTCTGCTGAGCGACGGCGTCGCCGACGAGCTCGGCGGCCACGGGGCGCTGACGCGCGCCGCGCTGCTGCGCCGCGCGGGCGCGCTCGCCCTGGGCGTCGGCGCGCCGGGGGTGCTGGCCGCGTGCGGCAACAGCGCGTACGACACCGGGTCCAGCCGGGCCCGCGGCGCCGGCGCCGACGCCCCGGTCGCCGCCGTCGGGACGGGCTCGTCGTCGGGCAGCCGGGCCCTGAAGGTCGGCTACCTGCCGATCACGGACGCCGCGCCGCTGCTCGTCGCCCACGCCCGCGGCCTGTACGAGGAGGCGGGGCTCGAGGTGCCGCGCCCGACGCTCCTGCGCTCGTGGCCGGCGCTGGCCGAGGCGTTCCAGGGCGGCGCCGTCGACGTCGTCCACATCCTCATGCCGCTCGCGCTCCAGCTGCGCTTCCAGCAGCGCCTGCCCGTGAAGGTCGTCGCGTGGAACCACACGGACGGCTCCGCGATCACCGTGCGTCGCGAGATCGCCGACGTCGAGGACCTGGCCGGCACGACCGTCGCCATCCCGGGCTGGTTCTCCGTCCACAACGTCGCGCTGCAGATCCTGCTGCGCGCCCGCGGCCTGCGCCCCACCCGCGACGGGCGGCCGCGCGCCGCCGACCGCACCGTCCGGCTGACGGTGATGGCCCCGGCCGACATGCCGCCCGCGCTCGTGCAGGGCTCGATCGCGGGCTACGTCGTCGCCGACCCGTTCAACGCGGTCGCCGAGGTCAAGGGCATCGGCCGGATCCTGCGCTTCACCGGCGACGTGTGGCGCCAGCACGCCTGCTGCGTCGTGGCGGTCCGGGAGGAGCTGATCCGCGACCGGCCCGACGCGGCGCGCGCGCTCGTCGGCGCCGTCGTCCGCGCGCAGCGGCTGGCCCGCGACGACCGCGCGGGCGTGGCGCGGATCCTCACGGGGGAGCGGTACCTGCCCCAGCCGGCGCCCGCGGTCGCCCGGGCGCTCACCCACGGGAGCGACCCGGCCTACGTCCGCGACGGCGCGATCGTCCACCCGGAGTGGCAGGAGCCGCGGATCGACTTCCGGCCGTACCCCTTCCCCTCCTACACCGCCGAGCTGATCGACCGGCTGCGCGAGACGGTCGTCGACGGCGACCTGTCGTTCCTGCGCGGGCTCGACGGCGGGCGCGCGCACCGCGAGCTCGTCGACGACACGCTCGTCCGCGCCGCGATCGACGCCGCCGGCGGCCCCGCGGCCTTCGGCCTGCCCGCCGACCTGTCCCGCCGCGAGGAGATCCGCCCGTGAGCGCCCGCACCGCCCCGGCCGGCCGCGGCCGCCGGCTCGCCGGCACCGCGCTCCTGCAGCTCGCGGTGCTCGCCGTCGTCGTCTGGCTCTGGTGGGTCGGCACCGACGTGCTGCCCGCCCCGGACAGCATCGCCCACGGCTTCTCGCCGGAGGAGGCGTTCCCGACGCTCGTCGACCTGCTCGCCGACGGCACGCTGCTGCAGGACGCGGGGACGAGCCTGCTGCGGCTGCTCGTCGGCCTGGGCGCCGCGGTCGTCGTCGGCGTGCCGGTCGGCCTGCTCGTCGGCGGCGTCCCGCTCGCCGACCGCGCGACCGGCGCGCTGTTCCAGCTGCTGCGGATGACCTCGCCGCTGTCGTGGGCCCCGATCGCCGTGCTGCTGCTCGGCGTGGGCAGCCGCCCCGTCGAGGCGCTCGTGGCGATCGCGGCCGTCTGGCCCGTGGTGATCAACACCGCGGCGGGCGTCCGGGCCCTCGATCCCGACTGGCTGCTGACGGCGCGCTCGCTCGGCGCCTCCCGCGGCGAGGTGCTGCGGACGGTCGTCGTGCCGGGCGTGCGCGTCCACGCGCTGACCGGCGTCCGGCTGGCGCTCGGCGTCTCGTGGATCGTCCTCGTCCCGGCGGAGATGCTCGGCGTGCAGTCCGGGCTGGGCTACGCCGTCCTCAACGCCCGCGACCAGCTCGCCTACGACGTGCTGATGGCCACCGTGCTGGCGATCGGCGTGCTCGGGCTGCTGCTGGACCTGGCCGCCCAGGCGCTGCTGCGGCCCCGCCGCCCGCGCCGCCGCGCGTCCGCGGCGCTGGCCCGGGCGCACGCGGACGAGCGCGCACCCGCCGACGGGCCGTCCGGCCCGGCGCAGCAGCCCACGGGCGAGGCCGTCCTCTAGCCTCCCGCCCGATGTCCTCCCTGCCCTGGCGCGGCCGCCGTCTGCACATCCTCGGGATCGCGGGGGCGGGGATGAGCGCCCTCGCGGTCCTCGCCCGCGGCCTCGGCGCCGAGGTGACGGGATCCGACCGGGCGGAGAGCCGCTACCTCGCGGGCGTGCGCGAGGCGGGGATCCCGGTGACGATCGGCCACGCGGCGGAGAACGTCCCGGCCGGCGACGACGTGGTGGTCGTCGCGTCCACCGCGATCCCCGAGGACAACCCCGAGCGGGTCGAGGCGCGCCGCCGCGGCCTGCCGGACCGCTCCCGCCACGGGCTGCTGCGCGAGGTCTGCGCCGAGCACCGCGTCATCGCGGTCGCGGGCGCGCACGGCAAGACGACGACCTCGGCGATGGTGGTCCACGCGCTGCAGGGCGCGGGCCAGGACCCGTCGTACCTCGTCGGCGGCATCCTCCGCGCCACGGGCCGCAACGTCCACATCGGCACGTCGGGCTGGCTCGTCGTCGAGGCCGACGAGTCGGACCGCTCGTTCCTGGAGACGCAGCCCGAGGTCGCCGTCGTCACCAGCGTCGAGCTCGATCACCACGGCACCTACTCCTCGCACGCCGACCTGGAGGACGCCTTCCGCACGTTCCTCGCGGGCGCCCGCCACGCCGTCGTCTGGGACCGCCGCGAGCTCGACGGGATCGTGCCGGCGGACCGCGCGATCGCCCGTCACCGCTACGACGCGGACGGCATCGCGCCGGCGTCCGGCCGCCAGGTGCTGCGCTGGCGCGACGTCGGCGCCGGCCCGTCGCCCGACGCCCGCGAGCCGTACGGGTGGGACGGCACGCCCGTCGCGCTCGTCCAGCCCGGCGCCCACAACGCCTGGAACGCCGCCGGCGCGCTGACCGCCGCAGCCGCCGCGGGCGCCGATCCCGTGGCCGCCGCGGCCGCGCTCGAGACGTTCCCCGGCACCGGTCGCCGCTTCGAGGCGGTCGGCGCGGGGCCGGCCGGCGCGACGATCGTCGACGACTACGCGCACCACCCGACGGAGGTGGCGCGGACGATCGAGGCGGCCCGCACGCTGGCGCCGCGCCGCGTCGTCGCCGTCTTCCAGCCGCACCTGTTCTCGCGCACGCAGTTCCTGGCCGAGGCCTTCGGCCGGGCCCTCGCGCTCGCCGACCTGGTCTGCGTCCTCGACGTCTATCCGGCCCGCGAGCGCGCGGAGGACTTCCCGGGCGTCTCCGGCCTGACGATCGCGCGCGCGGCCGCCGACGCGGGGGCGGGGCGCACCGTCGTCTGGCTGCCGACGATCGACGACGCGACCGCGCGCCTGCCGGGGCTGCTGCGCGCGGGCGACCTGTGCCTGTGCATGGGGGCGGGCGACGTGGACGCCGTGGCCCGCGGCCTGGTCGCCGCCGCGGCGTAGCGGGCGCGGACCCGGGACGCGTCGCCCGTCCGCCCAGCGGCCCCGTCCGCCCGGGCCGCGGCGGGGCGACGCGCAACCCCGGTCGGACGACCCCGGCGGGGTCGGGAAGGGGACGGGGGCGTCGCGGCGAACCGTGCGGGGATGCCGTTCTCGTCCCTCACCGCCCGCCTGCACGGCGCGGGGGCCGCGCGCCCGGGCCGCCGCGCCACGTGGACCGCCCGCCGGCCGGGCCGACGGACCGCGCTCCTGGCCGGCGCGGCCCTGCTGCTGCTCGTCGCGGTCTACGCCGGGCTGCGCCTGTCGCCCCTGAGCGCCGTGCAGCGCGTCAGCGTGGTCGGGCTGCAGGGCCCGAACGCCCCGGACCTGCGCCGTGCGATCCAGCGCGCCGCCGTCGGGCAGAGCACCCTGGGCTTCGACGAGGGCGCCGTCCGGCGCGTGCTCGCGGGCACGGCGAGCGTCACCGGCGTGACCGTGCACACGAACTTCCCGCACGGCGTGCAGGTCGAGGTCGACCAGCGCGTCGCGGTCGGAGCGGTCGAGCGCGGCGGGCGTCGCGTCTCGGTCGCGGCGGACGGCACGCTGCTGCCCGACTGGACCGTCGGCACCCTGCCGGTGATCGCCGGGGCCCGGGCCGACGACGGCGCCGTCGTCGGCGGCGCCCGCCGCGCCGTCCGCATCCTGGGTGCGGCCCCCGCGGCGCTCCTCGCGACCGTCGCGCGCGTCGACGACGCCACCGTCGTGCGGCTCGCCGACGGACCGGCACTCCTCTTCCGCGACACCACCCGCGTCCACGCGAAGTGGGCCGCGGCCGCCGCCGTCCTCTCCGACCCGAAGACGGCCGGCGCCACCTGGATCGACCTGCGCATCCCGGAGCAGCCCGTCGCCGGCTCCGGTGCGCCGCCGACCATCCCGCCGAAGGGCGCGAAGGCCGGCGCGGTGGGCGACGCGACCGACGCCCTGGCGACCGCCGAGGGCGGCACCGCCACGACCGGGGCCGGCGGCGCCGGATCCTCGGCGGCTCCCGCTGCGGCGGCCACGCCGGCGACCGGCGGCAGCGCCGCGACCGGCGCGGCGCCGGCGGCGGCCACGCCGCGCACGGCGGCTCCCGCCGCGACGAGCGCCGCGCCCGCGGCCGGCGCGAGCGCCGCGAGCCCGCCGGCCGCCCCGGCCGGGGCGGACGCTCCCGTGACGCCGAACGCGACCGCGGGCGCCCCGGCGAGCGGCGGGGCGACGACCTCCGTCCCTCAGGGAGCCTCGACCCCGGCACCCGCCGGAGCAGCCCCCGGCGCCGCAACGAGCACGTCCACCACGGGCGGGACGCCCTGAGACTCACCGTCGACCTGAGCATGAGGCCACGCTGATTGAGGCTCCCGTCGACGTCGAGACGTTCCGCTGCAACGCCCGTTGCGGCGTACGATTCGTCGTTGACACGGGCGTCTCGACGCGCCACCGTGGCCGTCTGGTCGCTTTCTGAGCGGAGCCCTCGCGCACCCTCGTCCGCTCCTTCACCGTCAAGCGCACCCCCAGCACCGGAGACAGACACTTCTTATGGACGCCACCGGCAGTTACCTCGCCGTCATCAAGGTCGTCGGCGTCGGCGGCGGCGGCACGAACGCCGTCAACCGCATGATCGATGCGGGGCTGCGCGGCGTGGAGTTCGTCGCGTGCAACACCGACGCGCAGGCGCTGCAGATGTGCGACGCCGACATCAAGATCAACATCGGCTCCGACGTCACCCGCGGCCTCGGCGCCGGGGCGAACCCCGAGGTCGGCCACGCCGCCGCCTCGGAGTCGCGCGACGAGATCCGCGAGGCGCTCAAGGGCGCCGACATGGTCTTCGTGACCGCGGGCGAGGGCGGCGGCACCGGCACCGGTGCCGCCCCGGTCATCGCCGAGATCGCCAAGGGCGAGATCGGCGCGCTGACCGTCGGCGTCGTCACGCGCCCGTTCTCGTTCGAGGGCAGCCAGCGCATGCGCCAGGCCGAGGACGGCATCAACCGCCTGCGCGAGGTCGTCGACACGCTCGTCGTGATCCCGAACGACCGCCTGCTGGGCCTCGTCGAGAAGCGCACGTCGATCCTCGACGCCTTCCGCTCCGCCGACAACGTCCTGCGCCAGGGCGTCCAGGGCATCACCGACCTGATCACGATCCCGGGCCTGATCAACCTGGACTTCGCGGACGTCCGGACCGTCATGCACGACGCCGGCACCGCGCTGATGGGCATCGGTCAGGCCGGCGGGGACACCCGCGCCGGCGAGGCCGCCAAGCAGGCGATCGCCAGCCCGCTGCTCGAGGACAGCGTCGAGGGCGCGACCGGCATCCTGCTGAACATCACCGGCGGCACCGAGCTGGGCCTGTTCGAGGTCAACGAGGCCGCCGAGATCGTCCAGCAGGCCGCCGACGGCGACGCCAACATCATCTTCGGCGCCGTGATCGACGAGTCGATCGGCGACGAGATCCGCGTGACGGTCATCGCGACGGGCTTCGACAAGACCCGCGGGTCGCGCGCCGGCTCGCCCGCCGCGGCCGCGCGCCCGAGCCGCGCGACCGAGCGGCCGCAGCGCCCCGTCGAGCGCCCCCGCCGGCGCCTCGAGGAGGACCGCGTGCCGCGCGCCGACCGCCAGCGCTCGTCGCTCGAGATCGGCGACGACGACATCGACATCCCCGCCTTCCTCCGCTAGCGGCCCCGCCGCCCGGAGCAGTGCCCGACGGGCCCCGCGATCCGCGGGGCCCGTCGCCGTCGTGGACCCACCGTCCGGTGGGCGGCCGCCGCCCCTGCCGTTGGTAGGCTGGCGCGGTGAGTTCGACGACGGAGCTGCGGCGCACGCCGCTGTACGAGCGGCACCTGACGGCCGGCGCCCGGGTGGTCCCGTTCGCCGGGTGGGAGATGCCCGTCCAGTACGCGGGCGTGAAGGAGGAGCACCTCGCCGTGCGGACCGCCTCCGGCGTCTTCGACGTCTCGCACATGGGCGAGATCCGCACGTCCGGTCCGCAGGCGCTCGACTTCCTCCAGCGGATCCTGTCGAACGACGTGGCGAAGATCGCCGTCGGCGGCTCCCAGTACTCCGTGCTGACGAAGGAGGACGGGGGCGTCCTGGACGACCTCTTCACCTACCGCCTGGCCGACGACGTCTACCTGACCGTCACGAACGCGAGCAACCACGAGAAGGACCTGGCGTGGTTCCGCCGCTGGGCCGCCGACTTCGAGGTCGAGGTCGAGGACGCGTTCGACGAGTTCGCGATGCTCGCCGTGCAGGGCCCGCAGGCCCGGCAGGCCGTCACGTCCGTGCTGGGCTACGAGCTCCCGAAGCCCTTCCGCACCGGGGGAGCGGTCTGGCGCGACGCGGACCTGCTCGTCGCCGGCACGGGCTACACGGGGGAGGACGGCGTCGAGCTGCTGGTCCCGCCCGCGATCGCCCCCGAGCTGTGGGACGAGCTGCTGGCCGCCGGCGTGCAGCCCGCCGGCCTCGGCGCGCGCGACACGCTCCGCATCGAGGCGTGCTTCCACCTGTACGGGAACGACCTCTCCGAGGACCGCGACCCGATCGGCGCCGGCCTGGGCTGGTGCTGCAAGGAGGACACCGGCTTCGTCGGGTCCGAGGCGGTGGCGCAGGCCCGCGCCGCCGGGCCGGCCCACGCGGACGGCCTGCGCCTCGTCCCCTTCCGCTTCACCGACAAGGGCATCCCGCGCCCGGGCAACCCCGTCGTGGGCGGCGGCGTCGTCACGAGCGGCACCTTCGCGCCGTCCCTCGGCGTCGGCGCCGGCCTGGCCTACGTGCCGCAGGCGTCGTCCGAGCCGGGCACGCCGCTGGAGATCGACGTCCGGGGCCGCGTGCGCCCGGCCGAGGTCGCCACGAAGCCCCTGTACCGTCGCCCGCAGGGCTGACACCACCCTCACCACCGAACGACCGCCGGAGACCCTCCATGGCCGACGCCTCCTACCCTGAGGACCTGAAGTACCACCCCGAGCACGACTGGGCCCGGATCGATGGCGACACCGCCGTCTTCGGGATCACCTGGTACGCCCAGGACGCCCTCGGCGAGGTCGTCTTCTTCGACGCCCCCGAGGTCGGCGCGACCGTCACGAAGGACGAGTCCTACGCCGAGATCGAGTCGGTCAAGGCCGTCTCCGACGTCATCGCCCCGCTGTCCGGCGAGGTCCTCGAGGTCAACCCGGGGCTCGAGGACAGCCCCGAGGCCGTCAACGAGGACACCTACGGCGAGGGCTGGCTCGTCAAGGTCCGCCTGACCGACCCCTCCGAGCTCGACTCGCTGCTCGACCGCGACGCGTACGTCGCGACCCTCGACTGACGCGTCCCTCCGCGTCCGTCGACCCCCGCCCGGTTCCCGTAGAAGGGCCCCTCACCACGTGACTCGCTACACGCCCGCCACCGACGCCGACCAGGAGGCGATGCTCGCCGCCGTCGGCGTCGGGTCGATCCGCGACCTGCTCGCGGAGCAGATCCCCGAGGCCCTGCTGCTGCAGGAGCCGCTCGACCTGCCCGACGGCCAGTCGGAGCAGGAGGTCTACACGCACCTGCGCGACCTCGCCGCCCGCAACACCTCCGCCGAGGACGAGGTCACCTTCCTCGGCGCCGGGATGTACGACCACTACGTCCCCGCGATCATCGACATGCTCATGGGGCGGTCGGAGTTCCTCACGCCGTACACGCCGTACCAGCCCGAGGTCTCCCAGGGCGGCCTGCAGGTGATGTTCGAGTACCAGACGGCGATCAGCGAGCTGACCGCGCTGCCGGTCTCGAACGCGTCCGTCTACGAGGGCCCGAGCGCCGTCGCCGCGGCGGCGTACCTGGCGAAGCTCGTCAACGGCAGGCGGCGCATCGTCGTCTCCGCCGGCGCGCACCCGCACACGATCCAGACCCTGCGCACGCTCGCCGTCGGCTACGGCTCCGAGGTCGTCGTCGTGCCGCTGAAGGACGGGGTGACGGACGCCGAGGCGTGGGCCGCGGCGTTCGACGACGACACGTCGTCCGCGGTCGTGCAGCAGCCGAACTTCCTCGGCGCCGTCGAGGACGTGCAGGCGCTCGCCGACGCTGCGCGGGCCGGCGGCCCGAAGGCCGTCGTCATCGGCGCGTACGACCCGATCACGCTCGGCGTCCTGGCGCCCCCCGGCGAGGTCGGCGTGGACGTCGCCGTCGGCGAGGGGCAGTCCCTGGGCAACCGCCTGGACTTCGGCGGTCCCTCCTTCGGCTTCTTCGCGGCGCGCGAGGCGTTCCTGCGCCGCATGCCGGGCCGCATCGCCGGCGAGACGACCGACGTCGACGGCCGGCGCGGCTTCGTGCTGACGCTGCAGACGCGCGAGCAGCACATCCGCCGCGAGAAGGCGACGTCGAACATCTGCACGTCGCAGGCGCTCAACGCGCTGGCCGGCGTCGTCTACCTGAGCTGGCTGGGCCGCGAGGGCCTGCCCGAGCTCGCGAACCTGCTGGCGCAGCGCACGCACTACGCGCGCACCACGCTGGCCGCCGTCGAGGGCGTCGAGCTGCTGCACGAGCAGCCCGTCGTGCGCGAGTTCGCCGTCCGGCTGCCGGGCGTCGACGTCCCGCAGGTCGTCGCGTACTGCCAGGACCACGGGGTCAACCCGGGCCTGGCGCTCACCCGCACCCACGAGGGCCAGTTCGACGACGGTCTGCTCGTGGCGATCACCGAGCAGCGCACGAAGGACGAGATCGACACCCTCGCCCGCCTGCTCGGCGACGCGATCGCCGCCCAGCGAACGGGCGCCCGTCAGGAGGTCTCCGCATGAGCACGACCGACAACGCGGTCCCGACCGAGGCCGTCGCGTACGGCGGCGACGAGCAGGGCGGCGCCCGGGTCCCGGCGCACTCCGTCAACCCGATCCAGCGCGACCCCGCCCGGACGATCTTCGAGAAGAGCGTCGCCGGCCGGCGCGCGTTCGTGGCCCCGCCCGCGGGCGTCCCCGAGGTCGACCTGGACGAGATCATCCCGGCCGGCCTGCGGCGCACGGCGCCCGCGCGCCTGCCCCAGGTGACGGAGCCGGAGATCGTCCGGCACTACGTCCGGATCTCGCGCCGCAACTTCGACCTCGACTCGGGCTTCTACCCGCTCGGGTCGTGCACGATGAAGTACAACCCGCGCCTGCACGAGCGCGTCGCCGGCCTGCCCGGCCACGCCCGCCTGCACCCGTTCCAGACGCCGGAGCACGCCCAGGGCGCGCTCGAGCTCATGCACGGCCTGGAGCGGCAGCTGTCCGCCGTCTCGGGCCTGCCGCACGTCTGCCTGCAGCCCTCGGCCGGGTCGCACGGCGAGCTCGCCGGCGTGCTGCTCGCCCGGGCGTACCACGAGTCCCGCGGCGAGACGCGCACGAAGGTCCTCACGCCCGACACGGCGCACGGCACGAACCCGGCGACGGTGACGATGGCCGGCCTGGAGGTCGTGAAGGTCGCGACGAACCCCGACGGCGGCGTCGACATCGACGACCTGCGGGCGAAGGCCGACGAGGACGTCGCGCTCATCATGCTCACGAACCCCAACACGCTGGGGATCTTCGACCCGAACATCGAGGAGATCGCCTCGATCGTCCACGGGGTCGGCGGCGTCCTGTACTACGACGGCGCGAACCTGAACGCCATCATGGGCATCACCCGCCCGGGCGACATGGGCTTCGACATCGTGCACTTCAACCTGCACAAGTCGTTCACCCAGCCGCACGGCGGCGGCGGCCCGGGCTCCGGTCCGATCGCCGTGTCCGACCGCATCGCGCCGTTCGTCCCCGTGCCGGTCATCCGCAAGGAGGAGGCCGCCGACGGCAGCGCGACGTTCTCGCTGCTCGACGCGCCGACGGAGGGCCCGGGCTCGCAGAGCATCGGCAAGCTCCGCGGATTCCAGGGCAACTACGGCGTCTTCGTGCGCTGCTACAGCTACATCCGCAGCCTCGGCGGCAGCGGCCTGCGGGACGCGTCCGAGAAGGCCGTCCTGAACGCGAACTACCTGCTGGCGAAGCTCGACGAGCTCGGCGTGCGCGAGCACCTGCCGCTCGCCTTCGGCACGCGCTGCATGCACGAGTTCGTCATCTCGGGCGGCCCGATGAAGCGCGACCTCGGGATCAAGACGCTCGACCTGGCCAAGCGGCTGCTCGACCACGGGTACCACCCGCCGACGGTCTACTTCCCGCTGCTCGTCGACGAGGCGATGCTGATCGAGCCGGTCGAGACCGAGGCCCGCGAGACCCTCGACGGGTTCGCCGCCGCGCTCGCGGAGATCCTCCGCGAGGCGAAGGACGACCCGACGATCGCCCAGAACGCCCCGTACTCGACGCCGGTGCGCCGCCTGGACGAGGCCGGCGCGGCGAAGCGCCCGATCATCCGCCAGCCGCTCGAGGAGACGGTCTGATGGGCGCCCAGGTCGAGGCCCACAGCGAGGCGCGCGTCGAGGCCCCGGCCGACGCCGTGCGCCGCGCGCTCGCGGACTACGCGACCGTCCGCCCGCGGATCCTGCCCGAGCAGTACCGCGACTACCGCGTGCTCGAGGGCGGCGTGGGGCAGGGCACCGTCGCGGCCTGGACGCTGCAGGCCACCTCGAAGCGCTCGCGCGACGTCGTGGCCGACGTCGACATCACCACGCAGGGCAACGTCGTCGAGCGCGACCGCAACTCGACGCTCGTCACCACGTGGTCGGTCGAGGCCCTGGGCGACCGGGCGTCGCGCGTGCGCGTCGACACGACGTGGCAGGGCGCGGGCGGCGTGAAGGGCTTCTTCGAGCGGACGTTCGCGCCGAAGGGCCTGGCGCGGATCCACGGCGAGGTCCTCGCCCGTCTGGGCCGCGAGGTCGCCGGCCGCTGACGGCCCCGCCGCCCGCCCCGGGCGGCGGACCGGCGCGCCGCCGCGGCGGCGGCGCGCGGGCGACCGTCAGGCCGCCGGGGCCTCCGGCTCGGCCACCTCGACGGTCCGCGGGACGACGACCACCGGGCAGCTGGCCCGGTCGAGCACGGGCCGCGAGACGCTGCCGAGCAGGACGTGCCGCAGCGGGCCGTAGTCCCGCGAGCCGACGACGAGCAGGTGCAGCTCGGCGGAGCGGTCCACGAGCGTCTCGACCGCATCCCCGTGCGCGGCGATCGCCCGGGCGCGGACGCCCTCGGGCAGGCGGGCGATCCGCTCCTCCAGGATCCCGGCCACCTGGGCGTCGAGGGTCTCCGGATCCACCGGCAGCGGCTGGATCGGCGCGGGACCGCCGAAGCCGTCGGTCGGCGGCGCGACCGGCGTCTCGGCCACGCCGACGACGTCGAGCGGGCGGTCGAGCGCGAGCGCCAGGCCCGCCGCCAGGTCGACGGCCTCGTCCGCGACCCCCGAGCCGTCGTACCCGACGCCGACCGGACCGATGGCGCGCGTCGCGTCGGCCTCGTGGGCCTGGCCGTCGGCGCGCGGCGGCACGGCCACGGGGCACGGCGCGCCGTGGATGATCGCGGTGCCCTCCGAGCCGAGCAGCAGGCGGCCCAGTCCGGAGTGCTGCGACGAGCCGACGACGATCAGGTCGGCGCCGCGCCCGGTCGCCAGGTCGTGGAGGGCGAAGGCGGGGGAGGAGACGGGCAGCGACAGCAGCTCGGCCGTCTCGTGGTAGCGCTGCGGGAGCGTGTCGCGCAGGCGCTCGAGGAGCGCCATGCCCTCGCCGTGGAGGGCGTCGTCGAGCTCCTCCTGGCGGCCGCGGCGACCGAAGCGCGCGGCGTTCGGGGCGTAGGCGTGGACGAGCGTCAGCTGCGCGTCGGCGCGCAGGTCGGCGAGCTCGACGGCGAGCCGGAGGGCGTCGGCCGTCCCCGGACCGCGGTCGCATCCGACGAGGATCTGCTGGAACACGAGGAGGGGCCTCCGGGGGTCGTTGGAGCGCGAACGCTATCGCGGCGGCGCGCTCATACACTGGAGGCGTGCGCGTCTACTCCGGAATCCAGCCCACGGGTCGCAAGCACCTCGGCAACTACCTGGGGGCGATCCGCCACTACGTGACCGGGCAGGAACAGGCGTGGGCCGCCGGCGACGAGGCGATCTTCTGCGTCGTCGACCTGCACGCGACGACCGTCGCCTACGACCCGCGCGAGCTGCGCGACCGCACGTACGACACCGTCGCCCTGCTGCTGGCGGCCGGCCTGGATCCCGAGCGGTCGATCCTCTACCGCCAGGGCGACGTGCCCGAGGTGCCCGAGCTGACGTGGCTGCTCACCGCCGTCACCGCCCACGGCGACCTGAACCGCATGCACCAGTTCAAGGAGAAGTCCGCGCAGCAGCGCGAGCTGGTCTCCGCCGGGCTCTTCCTGTACCCGGTGCTGATGGCGGCCGACGTGCTGGCGTTCCGGGCCGACCGCGTGCCCGTGGGCGACGACCAGCGCCAGCACATCGAGCTGATGCGCGACATCGCGCTGCGCTTCAACGCCCGCTTCGGCGCGACGGACGGCGGCGAGCCGCGGGAGATCCTGCGCGTGCCCGAGGGCGTCTACCCGACGGTCGCGGCGCGCGTGATGGACCTGCAGCAGCCCGAGAAGAAGATGTCGACGTCGTCGGGGTCCGTCGAGGGCACGCTGTACCTGCTCGACGAGCCGAAGACGATCGAGAAGAAGCTCAAGCGCGCGGTCACGGACTCCGAGAACCCGCCCGTGATCCGCCGCGGCCCCGACAAGGCCGGCGTGTCGAACCTCATCGACGTCCTGGCCGCCGCGACCGATCGGACGCCGGACGCCGTCGAGGCCTCGCTGCAGGACGCGCGCGGGTACGGCGACCTGAAGGCAGCGACCGCGGAGGCGGTCGTGGCGCTGCTGCGTCCGATCCAGGAGCGGTACGCCGAGCTGCGCGGCGACGAGGCCGCGATCGAGGCCGCGCTCGCGGTGGGCGCCGAGAAGGCCCGAGCGCTCGCGCGGCCGGTCGTGGCGGACGTCCGCGAGGCGATGGGCGTCGGGCCGCGCAGGCGCTGAGTCCCGGGGCGTCCGGGCGGCGGCGCCACGGGGCCGCCGCCCGTCCCGCCGACGCGGACCGTCCTCCGCGGGGTGGGCGTGACCCGGTCCGCCCGCGCGGGTAGGGGCTCACCGGCGCACGCCGTGCCGCCGACCGTCCCATGACCGCCGCCCGACCCCCGCACGACCCCGACGACGACCGGCTCGCCGACGCGGACGAGGACCGCCCCGAGCACGGGCCGCACCGCGCCCCGCGGACGGACGAGTCGCCGACGCAGCGCCACACGCGGCAGATGTCCGAGCTGCTGCAGGAGACCCGCGTGGCGGCCGTCGGCGTGCAGGTGCTCCTGGGCTTCCTGCTCTCCGTCCCGTTCAGCGCGACGCTCGACGACCTGCAGCGCACCGCGTACGTCGTGGCGGTGATGGCGGCGATGGCCGCCACGGCGCTCCTCCTGGCGCCGAGCATCCTGCACCGGGCGCTGCTGCACCGGGGCCAGGCCGTGTGGCTGGTGCGCACCGGGTCGCGGCTGCTGCTCGCCGGCGCCGCGGCGACGAGCGTCGCGCTCACCGCGTCGGCGCTGCTCGTCGGCGACCGGGTCCTGGACGGGTGGGTGCAGTACCTGCCCGCGGCCTGGACCGCCGCGTGGGTGCTCGTGCTCTGGGCCGTCCTGCCGAGCCTGCGCTCGGCCCGCCTGTCGGCCCCGGACTGAGGGCCGCGCCGCCGGTCCTGCCGACCGGCCCCGGCGCTAGCGTTCCCGGGGTGCGCGCGACCGCCTACGTCGCGGGTCTCGAGCTCGACCTGGAGGTGTTCAGCGGGCCGTTCGACCTGCTGCTCACCCTGATCCTGAAGGAGGAGGTCGACCTGCTCGAGGTCGACCTCGCCGACGTCGTGCTGACGTACCTGGACCACCTCGAGGCGCGCGGCGACCTGGACCTGGAGGTCGCGACGGAGTTCCTCGTCCTCATCGCGTCGCTGCTCGAGCTGAAGTCCCGGCTGCTGCTGCGCGAGGAGGAGGACGAGCTGGGCGACCTGCAGCCCGAGGAGGCGGCCGAGGAGCTGATGGAGCGGATGCTCCAGGCGCGGCGCTACCGGCACGCGGCCGAGCACCTGGCCGAGCGCCTGGGCCGCGAGGACGGCAAGCGCTTCCGCACGGCGCCCCCGCCGCCGCACCTGCGGCGGTTCACCGAGGCCGACGCCGTCGCCGTCCACAACCCCGCGCGGCTCGGCCGGGCGATCGGGCAGCTGCTGCGGATGCCGCCCCGCGTGGACCTGCACCACGTGACGATCGCCCGCGTGTCGCTGCCCGAGCGGCTGGCGCACCTGCGCTCGCTGCTGCGCCGCGGCACGTTCACGTTCAGCGACGCCGTCCGCGGCGCCGACCGCACCACGGTCGCCGTGACGCTCTGGGCGCTGCTCGAGCTCTACAAGCAGGGCGAGGCCGACTGGACGCAGGACGCCCCGTTCGCCGAGATCCACGTCGCGGGCCTGGAGGCCGGCCAGGCCCGGTGGTCCGCCGCGGACCGCGAGCGCCGGCCCGCGGGGGCGCCGGCGTGAGCGACGCGCCGGACGGGCCGCGGCCCGCGGAGACCGATGCCCCCGTCGGCCCGAGACCCGCCGAGCCCGACGCCCGGGGCGATGCCGGACCCGGCGAGCAGAGCGGCCTGGCGTCGACGGTCGAGGCGCTGCTCTTCCTCTCGTCCGACCCCGTCCGCCTGGACGACCTGGCCGTCGCCTGCGACACGGGACCGGAGGAGGTCGCGGCCGCGCTCGAGGAGCTCCGCGCGGCCTACGCGCCCGGCCGCCGCGGCATCCTGCTGCGGGAGGTCGGCGGCGGCTGGCTGCTCTCGTCCGCGCCAGAGACCGAACCGGCGGCCCGTCGGCTGCTCGCCGCCCCGCGCACGCCGCCGCTCACCCCCGCGCAGGCCGAGACGCTGGCGATCGTCGCGTACCTGCAGCCGGTCTCGCGGCCCGAGATCACCCGCATCCGCGGCGTCGCCGCCGACTCGGCCTGCGCGACGCTCGTCGAGCGGGGGATGATCGAGGAGGCCGGCCGCTCGCAGTTCGGCGCCGTCCTGTACCGCACGACCGGGCTCTTCCTCAAGCTCTTCGGCCTGGACGCCCTCGCCGACCTGCCGGACCCGTCGGCCTGGGACCCGACGCCCGAGGAGACCGCGACCCTGCGCGACCGGCTGATGCTCGCCGGCGACGCTCGCACGGGCACGGACGCGACGAGCGGGGACGACCCCGCGCAGCGGCCGGCGTTCGACCTGTCGGGCGCCGGGGCCGACGCGCCGGCGACCGCGGAGAGCGAGCCGCCGCCGGACGGGGGCGGCGGCCCCGACGGTGCGGCCGGGCCGGCCGGGGCGCGCCCTCTGGAACCCTAGACGCATGGCCCGGCACCTCTTCGTCACCCGCGGCGACCTGACGGCGCTGTACTGCGACGCCTGGGTGCTGCCGACGGACCGCGAGGGCCGCGTCACGGCCTCGTGGGGCCCGGCGCTCGCGCCGCTCGGGCTCGGGCGGGCGGACGCGGACGGCGGGCGCCTGGACGAGGCCGCCTGCCGCGACCTCGTCGCGACCGGCACCGCCGTGCTGCGGTCGCCGTCCGCGACGTGCCCCGGGCTCGTGGCCTGCGACACCGCGGTGGCGCACGCCGACGTCGACGCCTGCGCCCGGGCCGCCGAGCGGGCGCTCGCGCGGCTCGAGGCGGTCGTGGGCGCGGCGGACGCCCTGCCGAGCCGCGCGCTCGAGCTGCCGCGGCCCCGCCCCCTCGTGGGCCTGCCGACGGTCGGCGTCGGCGCCGGCGGCGGGCGCGACGTGCGCGGCGCCGTCCTGGCCGGCCAGATCGCCGCGATCCGCCGCCACCTAGCGGCGAACGACGACGGGCCGGACGTCGTGCTGGTCTGCTTCGCCCACGAGCACTACGCGGCGGTGCAGCGGGCGCGCCGGGCGGCCAACGTGGGGGCCGACTTCGAGCGGGCGCTCGGGAGCGACCTGCACGACCGCGTCCGCGCGCTCGCCGCCCAGGCGCGGACGGGCCGGCTGGTGCCCTTCGTCGGCGCCGGCGTCAGCATGGGCGCCGGGCTGCCGTCGTGGGTGGGGCTGATCGACGAGCTCGTCGAGGCCGCCGGCATGGAGGAGGACCGCGCGGCGCTCGACCGCATCGACCTGCGCGACCGCGCCGCGCTGATCCAGAGCCGCCTGGGGGCGGGGGAGCTGGACCGCTTCCTGCTCGACCGGCTCTCGCAGGCCACCCGCGTGGCGCTCCAGCACCAGCTGCTCGCGTCGCTGCCGGTGCACGAGGCCGTCTCGACGAACTGGGACGACCTGTTCGAGCGGGCCTGGGCGCAGGCGGGCGCCGACCCCGTCGCGGTGCTGCCGCTCGACGGACAGACCGACGCCGAGCACTGGATCGTCAAGCTGCACGGCACCGTCCGCGACGGCGAGATCCACGACGTCGTCCTGACGCGCGACGACTACCTGCGCTTCGGCGCCGAGCGCAACGCGCTGGCGGGCATCGTCCAGGCGCTGCTGCTCACCCGGCACATGCTCTTCGTCGGCTTCGGCCTGTCGGACGAGACGTTCCACCGCATCGCCCACGACGTCCGGCAGGCGCTCAGCGGGCCGTCCGCGATGCGCGCCGACGACGCCGCGTACGCGACGAGCCTGTCGCCGTCGCGGCGCAGCATCACCTCGGAGCTCTGGCGGGGCCAGCTCGACGTCGTCTCGACCCGGCGCCCCGACGACGGCGAGGGGCGGGCCGGCACGCCTCTCGCGGCGCGGCGGCTCGAGATCGCCCTGGACGCGATGGGGATGCTCTCCGTCGATCCGCTCGGTCACCTGCTGGATCCCACGTTCGACGGGGCGCTGACGGACGAGGAGCAGGCCCTGGCCCTGGCGCTGCGGCGGTTCGCGCGCGAGGCCGAGCCGCTGCTCGGCCACGCGGGGCCGGCCGGCGAGGCCGTGGCCCGCTGGCTGGGCCGCATGCGCCCGTCCGCCGAACGCTGAGCGTCCCGCGCCGAAGATTCCCGGCTTTCCCGTCGGGTTTCGTGCGTTTCCGGCGTCGACCGTCTATGTTTCCCGAAACCCGATCCGAGTTTCGGGTTCGTCGACGACCGAAGAGAGAGCCGCCGTGCGCCTACCCATCCGCTCCCTGGCCCCCGTGGCCGCCACCGCCGCCCTGGTCCTGGCCGGCTGCGGCGGCGCCAGCGACGAGGTCGGCGGCAGCGGTGACGCGGCGGCCTCGGACGGCGCGGGGGCGAGGCTGTCGCTCGTCGCCTACGCCGTCCCGAAGACCGGGTTCGACAAGGAGATCCCGGCGTTCCAGAAGACCGACGCGGGCAAGGGCGTCACGTTCGCCCAGTCCTACGGGCCGTCCGGCGACCAGAGCCGCGCGGTCGAGTCGGGGCAGGACGCCGACGTCGTCAACTTCTCGCTCGAGCCCGACGTCACGCGCCTGGTGGACGCCGGCCTCGTCGACCCGAGCTGGAACCAGAACCGCTTCAAGGGCATCGTCTCCTCGTCCGTCGTCACGATCGTCGTCCGCAAGGGCAACCCGAAGGGCATCCGCGACTGGGACGACCTGCTGAAGCCGGGCGTCGAGGTCGTGACGCCGAACCCGTTCTCGTCCGGCTCGGCGAAGTGGAACCTGCTCGCCCCGTACGCCGACAAGAGCCAGGGCGGCAAGGACCAGGCGGCCGGCCTGAAGTACGTCGGCGCGCTGCTGAAGCACGTCAAGACGCAGCCGAAGTCGGGCCGCGAGGCGACGCAGACCTTCCTCCAGGGCAAGGCGGACGCGCTGCTGAGCTACGAGAACGAGGCGATCAACATCGAGCGCCAGGGCGAGGCCGTCGAGCACGTCACGCCGCCGCACACGCTCCGCATCGAGAACCCGTTCGCCGTGCTGAAGACGTCGAAGCACCCCGAGCAGGCGAAGGCGTTCTCGGACTTCCTCTTCTCGGCCGCGGGCCAGAAGATCTGGGGCGAGGCCGGCTTCCGCCCGGTCGACCCCGAGGCCGCGAAGGCCTTCGCGTCGGACTTCCCGCAGCCGGAGAAGCTCTACACCGTCGCCGAGCTGGGCGGCTGGAAGCGCCTGAACGACGGGCTGTTCGAGCCGGACGAGGGCGAGATCGCCAAGCTCTACGAGGCCGCCGGTGCCGCGAGCAGTCGCTGACGGACCGGACCTGGGGCCGGAAGGGGCCGCCTCGCCGGCCGGCCCCGGGGGCCCGGCCGCGCCCGTGCGCGGCCGGGGCCGCGCACGGGCCGGGGCGGGCGGCCTGGGCGGCGTCGGCATCGGCGTCGCGACGCTGTGGCTGTCGGTCATCGTCCTGCTGCCGCTCGCCGCCGTCGTGGCGAAGTCGCTCGAGGGCGGACTGCCCGCGTTCTGGGACGCGATCACGGCGCCGGCCGCGATGCGCGCGCTGCGGCTGACGCTCGTCGTCTCCGTCGTCGTCACGCTGATCAACGCCGTCATGGGGACGCTGATCGCGTGGGTGCTCGTCCGGGACGACTTCCGCGGCAAGCGGCTGGTGGGCGCCCTGATCGACCTGCCGTTCGCGCTGCCGACGATCGTGGCGTCCATCGTGCTGCTGGCGCTCATCGGCGCGAACAGCCCGATCGGCCTGGACCTCGTCGCCACGCACTGGGCGATCGGCATCGCGCTGCTCTTCGTCACGCTGCCGTTCGTCGTCCGCTCCGTGCAGCCCGTGCTGCTCGAGGTCGACAAGGAGGCCGAGCAGGCGGCCGCGTCGCTCGGCGCGAGCAACGCCACGATCTTCCGGCGCATCGTCCTGCCGGCGCTGCTGCCGGCCCTCGTCTCGGGCGCGGGGCTGGCGTTCGCCCGGGCGGTGGGGGAGTACGGCTCCGTCGTGCTCGTCAGCGGCAACACGCCGCGCAACCAGGTGGCCTCGCAGTACATCGCCGACCGGATCGAGACGGACCGCCCGGCGGCCGCCGCCGCGATGTCGGTGACGCTGCTGCTGCTGACGTTCGTCGTGCTCGTCGGCCTGCGGCTCTTCACCCACTGGAGGCAGCGCCGTGCAGGTTGAGCGCCGCTCGCGCCTGGCGCTGCGCACGGTCGCGCTCGTCTACCTGACGGTGCTGCTGATCGTCCCGGTGGCGCTCATCCTGTACCGGACGTTCGAGCACGGCCTCGTCGCCTTCTGGGAGCAGGTCACGACCCCGGCGTCGATCTCGGCGCTCTCGCTGTCGCTGGAGATCGTCGCGATCGTCGTGCCGCTCAACGTCGTCTTCGGCGTCTTCACGGCGCTCGCGCTCGTCCGCGGGCGCTTCCGCGGCAAGGGCCTGGTGCAGGCGGTCGTCGACCTGCCCTTCGCCGTCTCGCCGGTCATCGTCGGCGTCGCCCTCGTGCTGCTGTGGGGCGTGCACGGCTGGTTCGGCGGCCTCGCGGAGCACGGCGTGAAGATCATCTTCTCGCTGCCGGGGATGGTGCTCGCGACGATCTTCGTGACGCTGCCGTTCGTCGTCCGCGAGGTCGAGCCGGTGCTGCACGAGATCGGCGACGAGCAGGAGCAGGCCGCCACCACGCTCGGCGCGAGCCGCTGGCAGACGTTCTGGCGCGTCACCCTGCCGTCGATCCGCTGGGGGCTGGCCTACGGCGTCGTGCTGACCGTCGCCCGCGCGCTCGGCGAGTTCGGGGCCGTCTCCGTCGTCTCGAACGGCGTCTCCGGCGAGTCCGAGACGCTGACCCTCCTCGTCGCCAACCGCTTCGAGGACCTCAACCTGCCCGGGTCCTACGCCGCCGCGACGCTCCTGATGGGGCTCGCGCTCGTGACCCTGATCCTCATGACCGTCTTCGAGCACAGGAGCGACCGCTCGTGATCTCCGCGTCCGCCGTGAACAAGCACTACGGCGACTTCCACGCCCTGCGCGACGTCTCGATCGAGATCCCCGACGGGTCGCTGACGGCGCTGCTCGGGCCGTCGGGGTCGGGCAAGTCGACGCTGCTGCGCGTGATCGCCGGCCTGGAGGAGCCCGACGACGGCACGGTGCTGATCTCGGGCGCCGACGTCACGCGCCTGTCGCCGCAGCGCCGCGGCATCGGCTTCGTGTTCCAGCACTACGCCGCGTTCAAGCACATGACCGTGCGCGAGAACGTCGCCTTCGGCCTGCGGATCCGCAAGCGGCCGAAGGCCGAGATCGCGCGGCGCGTGGACGAGCTGCTCGAGATCGTCGGCCTGGCGGGGTACCAGGCGCGCTACCCGGCGCAGCTCTCGGGCGGCCAGCGTCAGCGCATGGCCCTGGCGCGCGCGCTCGCCGTCGAGCCGAAGGTGCTGCTGCTCGACGAGCCCTTCGGCGCGCTCGACGCGAAGGTGCGGGACGACCTGCGCCAGTGGCTGCGCCGGCTGCACGACGAGGTCCACGTGACGACGGTGCTCGTCACGCACGACCAGGAGGAGGCGATGGACGTCGCCGACCGCATCGCGGTGATGAACGCCGGCCGCATCGAGCAGGTCGGCAGCCCGCGCGAGCTCTACGACGCGCCGGCGAACGACTTCGTCATGTCGTTCCTGGGGCCGGTCGCCACGCTGCACGGCGACCTCGTGCGGCCGCACGACCTGCGCCTGGCCCGCGAGGCGCACGACGGCGCGGTCGCCGCGCGCGTGCGGCGGGTGGCGCACCTGGGGTTCGAGGTGCGCGTCGAGCTGACGACGGACGACGCCCAGCCGCTGTCGGTCCAGACGACGCGCGACGAGGCGGCCCGCCTGGGCCTGCGCGAGGGCGACACCGTGCACGTGCGCCGCGAGGCGTCCGTGGCCACGCTGGCCGCCTGAACCTCGGCGGCGCGCCCGCCCGAGCGGCCCCTCGGCGGGGCCGCCCGGGCGGTCACCCGGCGCCGCGCGCGGCGCGTCGCCGCCGTCCTGGCGCCCCGCCGCCGGGCCCTGTCCGGGCGGCGCGACGGCGTCCGTCGCGGCGCTCCGGGATGGCACCAAGTTGGCGTGACGGCGGGGTCGGCCCGGACGTAGGGTGTCCGCGTTCGTGGGTGGTGGTTGGTCCAAGCACCCTGCCTGACCGGCCCGCCCCAGACCGGAAGATCCCTCCATGCCACGCCGATTCCGGCTGCCGTCACCCTCCATGGGGGTGGCGCTCCTCGCCCTGTTCGTCGCCTCCGGCGGCACCGCCGCGGCCGCGTCGGGCCTGATCACCGGGCGCGACATCGCGCCGTCGACGATCACGGGCCGCAACGTCAGGAACCACTCGCTCACCGCCGCCGACCTGGCCCGCGGCACCGTCCGGCGCGGCGCGCCCGGCCCCGCGGGCGCCACGGGCCCGCAGGGCGCCGCCGGCCCGCAGGGGCCCGCCGGCCCGACCGGCGCCCCGGGCGCCGCGGGCCCCGCCGGCCCGCAGGGCCCGGCCGGCCGCGACGCCGACGCCACGCCGCCGACGATCGCCTACCGCCTGTCCTCGCACGTCGTCGCCCCGGCGCTGAGCGACGCGCAGGCCGCCGACCCGTACCCCGTGACCGCGGGCGGCGCCACGAACGTCACGGCCGGCGCCGCATGCGACCCCGGCACCTACCCGGTCGGCGGCGGCGTGCTGCCGAGCGACAGCCGCGTCGGCGCCATCGCCGTCTCCGGGCTGTTCCCCGTCGTCAACCCGGACCCGACGAAGCCCAGCGGCTACGTCGCCGTCGTCGACAACCTGACGAACGAGGACCAGCCGTTCCGCGTCTACGTGAACTGCGTGGCGGCGACCGCCGACACCGAGAAGCCGACGTCCGACCTGCCCGCCGCCGCCCGCGCGCGCTACACCCGCATCCTCGAGGAGTCGAAGTGAGCGCCTCCGCCGTCGCCGCCCGTCGGGCCGGCATCGCCCTCGTCGCCGTCTCGGCCCTCGCGGTCCCCGCCGCCGCCGTCCCGGCCGCCCACGCCGCGCCGATCGTGGCGAAGGCCACCCGCTCCCGCGCGGGCTGGCGGACCGTCCGCACCGCCCGCGTGCGCCGGACGCCGCGCATCGCCGGCGTCGTGCGCCTGCAGCGCCCCACCACGGTCGGGAAGGGGCTGGCCGCCGCGCCCGCCGGCACCGTCCCCGCCGGCACGCCCGCCGGGCCGCGGCGCCCCCTCGAGACCGCCGCGCCGGGGTGGGCGCGGCCGGACCACGCCGTCGGGCAGGTCCGCCCGGCGCAGACGATCCCCGTCAGCCTGACGCTCGGCTGGCGGGACGCGCCCGCTCTCGCGCGCCTGATCGCCGCGGTCACGGACCCGGCGTCGTCGTCGTACGGGCAGTACCTCACGCCGGCCGAGTTCCGGCGCCGCTTCGCGCCGACCGACGCGACCGTCGCGCAGGTCGCCGGCTACCTGCGGGCGCAGGGCCTGACGGTCGACGCCGTCTCGCGCAACGGCAGCCGCCTGACCGCCCACGGCAGCGCCCGTCAGGTCTCGCGCGCGTTCGGCACCGCCCTGAACGCCTACCGGGTGCGCGGCCGGACGCTGCGCGCGGCCGCCGCGACGCCGACCCTGCCGGCCGCGATCGCCCCGTCGGTCGCGGCGGTGCAGGGCCTGGACGAGTCCGGCGCCTTCACCACGCCCGCCGCCAGCCCGGCCCCCGTCTTCCGCAACGCGGGCCCGTGCTCGACGTCGTGGGCGGAGAAGCTCTCCACGGACACGCCCGACGCGTTCGGCGGTCCCGTCCCGGTCGTGCCCTGCGGCTACACCGGGAAGCAGCTGCGGTCCGCGTACGGGCTGCGTGCCGGCCAGGACGGCACGGGCGCGTCCGTGGCGATCATCGACGCGTACGCGTCGCCGACGATCGAGGAGGACGCCAACACGTGGGCGGCCCGCCAGGGCGTGCCCGCGTTCGCGGCCGGCCAGCTCGACCAGTCCCTGACGCCGTACTGGCTGACGCAGGTGCCCGAGACGCCCGGCGACGCGGGCGACGATCCGCAGGGCTGGTACGGCGAGCAGACCCTCGACGTGGAGGCCGTCCACGGCCTGGCGCCGGGCGCGAAGGTCGTCTACGCCGGCGCGCGCGATCCGTACGACGTGTCGCTCGACGACACGCTGTCCGACGTCGTCGACTCCGGCAAGGCGTCGATCGTCTCCAACTCGTACGGCGAGACGGAGTCCGACACGTCGGACGCCTCGCGCGCCGCGTTCGACACGATCGCCCAGGAGGCCGCGGCGACCGGCGTGGGCCTGTACTTCTCGTCCGGCGACGACGGCGACGAGGTCGTCAGCTCGGGCCGGCGGCAGGCCGACTACCCGGCGTCCAGCCCGTGGGTGACGGCGGTCGGCGGCACGTCGATCGGCATCGGCGCGTCCGGCGAGTACCTGTGGGAGGCGCCCTGGGGGACCGACAAGTCGGTCCTGAACGCCGCCGGCACGGCGTGGGACCCGGCGCCCGGCGACCCGTCCGCGTACACCTCGGGCGGCGGCGGGGGCACGAGCGCCTACAACGCGCAGCCCGCGTACCAGGCCGGCGTCGTGCCGAACGCGCTGGCCACCGCGTACGCCGGCGGCGGGGCCGCGCACCGCGTGGTGCCCGACGTCGCGGCGATCGGCGACCCGAACACCGGCTTCCTCGTCGGGCAGACCCAGACGTCGCCGGACGGGAGCGTCGGGTACGACGAGTACCGGATCGGCGGCACGAGCCTGGCGGCGCCCGTCACCGCGGGCATCGCGGCCGTCGCGGACGGCCTGCGGACGGCGCGCGGCGGGTCGGCGGTGGGCTTCGCCAACCCCGCGCTGTACGCGGCGCCCGCCGGCGCGTTCCACGACGTGGCCGAGGGCTCCCGGCCGACCCGCGCCGTGGTCCGGACGGACTACGCGAACGGGACGGACGCCTCCGGCGGGCTGACGACCTCGCTGCGCGCCATCGGCGACACGGGGACGCTCACGTCGACCCCCGGCTACGACGACACGACGGGGCGCGGCACGCCGAACGGCCAGGCGTTCCTGAGCGCCCTGGGCGTTCCGCTGCCGTAGCGGCGCCGCGGGCGCGGCCGATCCCTCGGCCGCGCCCGCGCCCGCCCGGGCCGCCGGGGCGCCGGGGCACGGTCCGCCGCGCACCGGGTGCGCCGGACCGGCCGCGCCGACCGCGTCGGGCGCGGCCGCCGCGGGGCGCGCCCGGCGCCTACGCGCCCGCGAACGCCGCGCGTAGGCGGCCCAGGCCGTCCGCGATCTCGGCCGGCGCGTGCGTGGTGAACGACAGGCGCAGCGTGCGCGGGTCGGGCGTCGCCGCGTAGAACGGCGCGCCCGGCACGTACGCGACCTCGTGCTCGAGGGCGCGGGGGAGGAGCGCCGTGGCGTCCAGCCCGTCCGGCAGGCGCACCCACACGAACATGCCGCCGTCGGGCCGGTTGAACCGGCTGCCGGCGGGCAGGACGTCGGGCAGCGCCGCCACCATCGCGTCGCGGCGCTCGCCGTAGACGTGCCGCAGCCGCGCCAGGTGCGCGTCCAGGTCGACCCCCGCCAGCCAGCGTGCCGTCGCGGCCTGGTCGATCGTCGAGGAGTGCAGGTCCGCCGCCTGCTTGGCGATCGTCAGCGGCCCGCGCAGGTCGGCGGGCGTGCGCACCCAGCCGATCCGCAGCCCGGGCGCGGCGACCTTCGACAGCGTCGACAGCGCGAGCGTGCGCTCCGCGGCGCCCGGGATGGCGGCGATCGGCGTCGACGGCTCGCCCTTGTACCGCAGCTCGCCGTACGGGTCGTCCTCGATCGTCCACAGGTCGCAGCGCTCGATGACCGCCGCGAGCTCGCGCCGGCGCTCCTCGCCGAGCGTCCGCGCCGTCGGATTGTGGAACGTCGGCACGGTGTAGAGCAGCTTCGGGCGGTGCTCGGCGACGAGCCGCTCGACCTCGTCCGGCAGCAGCCCCTCGCCGTCACAGGGCACGGGGACCGGCACCGCGCCGGCGAGCTGGAACGCCTGGAGGGCGGCCAGGTAGCTCGGGTCCTCGACCAGGACGCGGTCGCCCGGCTCGAGCATGACGGCCGCGATGAGCGTCAGCGCCTGCTGCGACCCGCTGGTGATGAGCAGGTCCTCCGGCCCGGTCGGGAGCCCGCGGGCGGTCAGGCGCTCGGCCACCCGAGCCCGCAGGGCCGGGTCGCCCTCGGTCGTCGAGTACTGCAGCGAGCGCCCGGCGTGGGCGTCGTGCAACGCGGCCGCGAACGCGTCGGCCAGGCCCTCGCGGTCGAAGAGCTCGGGCGCCGGCAGGCCGCCGGCGAAGGAGAGGACGCCGGACCGCTCGGTCAGCGCCAGGATCTCGCGTACCGGCGAGCTCGCGACGCCGCGCAGGCGCGCGGCGACCGGAGCTGAACGGCCGGGAAGCGGGGTGGACATCGCCCCAGGATAGTGGGACGTGGCGCACACGCGCGCGCCGGTGCTTGGCCCGTGCAACGGCCGCCGCGCGTGCCCGCGCACTACGCTGGGCGGCGTGCGTGGTCGGCGGCTCCCGGACGTCTTCGCGGCGCGCGGCCGCGTGCCGCTGCCGCGCGGCCTGCCGCGGCCGCGGGCGGGCTGGGGGCTGCTGGGCGTGGCGGTCGTGGCCAGCCTGGGCGCCGCCTGGGCGATCCAGACCGGGGTGGCGGCGGTGCTCGCGGTCCGGGCCGCCGCCACGGGCGACCCGTCCGCGGCCGTGGGGCACGCGGGCCTGGCGGCGCTCGGCGCCGTGCTGACGCCCCTGCTCTGGCGCGCGACGCGCTGGGCGACGGGCCGGTGGCTGGCGCGCGAGGACGCGCGGCGCGGCGCCGAGCCCGGCGGCCCGTGGGCCGTGCCCCGCCCGCCCGGGGACTAGCGGAAGAGCCCCTCGCCGACGAAGCCGCCGCGGCGGATGCCGGGCGGCACGGCGAACAGGGCGGAGCCCGTGTGCCGGATGTACTCGTTGAGGGCGTCGCCGACGCCGAGCTTGCGCTGGAGCGCCACGAACTGCTTCTCGGGGTCCTGCTGGAACGCGACGAAGAACAGCCCGGCGTCGAGGTTGCCGGTGCGGGGATCGATGCCGTCCGTGTAGGAGTAGCCGCGGCGGAGGATCTTCATGCCGCCGTGGACCTCGGGGGACGCCAGGCGGATGTGGGCGTCGGGCGGGATCACCGTGACGCCGTCGCTGCCCTTCATCGCCAGGTCGACGCGGTCGAACTCGTCGGTGCCCGTCAGCGGCGCGCCCGAGGCCTTCGTCCGGCCGAAGACCGCCTCCTGGTCGCTCAGGCGGTCGCGGTCCCACGTCTCGATGAGCATCCGGATCCGGCGGGCGACGAGGTAGGTGCCGCCGCGGAACCAGCGCTGCGGCTCCTCGGCGCCCACCCACACGAAGCGGTCCATGCCCGCCGTGTCCTCGGCCCGCAGGTTGTTCGTGCCGTCCTTGAAGCCGAAGAGGTTGCGCGGCGTCGCCTGGGTGCGGCTGGTCGACGACGTGCGGCCGAACCCGAGCTGCATCCAGCGCAGCGCGACGTGGCCCGAGCCGATGCGCGCCAGGTTGCGGACGGCGTGGAAGGCCACCTGCGGGTCGTTCGAGCACGCCTGCACGCACAGGTCGCCGCCGCTGCGGGCGGCCTCGAGGTGGTCGCCCGGCAGGTCGGGGAGGGGCCGCAGCGCGGACGGCCGCCGGGCGCGCAGGCCCAGGCGGTCCTCGCCGCCGCGCTCGAACAGGTCGGGGCCGAAGCCGAAGGTGATCGTCAGGCGCGCGGGCGGCAGGCCGGCGGCCTCGCCGGTGTCGTCCGGCGGCAGGTTCGGGTCGTGGCCCAGGCTGCCCGTCGGCCGGCCGGCGGTCATGAGCTCGGCCGCCCGCGTCCACTCGCGCAGCAGCTCCTGCAGGTCGGCCGCGCGGTCGACGGTCAGGTCGAACGCGCCGAAGACCAGGCGGTCCTGGGCCGGCGTGGCGATGCCCGCCTGGTGCGGGCCGTGGAACGGGACGGCGTCGGCCACCCCGGCCGCCGGGTCGTCGGCGCGCGCGGTGCCGGCCGCGTAGCCGCCGCCGCCGGCCGCGGCCAGGCCGAGCAGGCCGCCGCCGGCCAGCAGGGCGCGGCGCCGCGTCATGCCGCGGCGTCCGCGCTCCTCCGCGCCGTGCTCCTCGTCGTGCGTGCGCTGCTCCCGGTCCCCGTCCACGGTGCCTCCGGTCCTACTCCAGCACCTTGCCGGCCACGAGCGACAGCGGGTCGGCGAGCGCGTTGATCTGGGCGGCGAACGTGCGGCGGTCCTTCGCCGTCAGCTCGTCGTAGAGCGCGAAGCCCAGGGGCGTGTCGCGCCGGTAGGCGTCCAGGCCCTTCTGGACGTCGGCGAAGCGCGGCTCGATCTCGTCGATCAGGGCCTGCTGCTTGCGCGCCCGGAGCGCCGGCTTCAGCAGCTCGAACGCCTTGCGCGAGCCCTCCAGGTTGCCCTGGAAGTCGGAGAGGTCGGTGTGCGAGTAGCGGTCCTCCTCGCCGGTGATCTTGCCGGCGGAGACCTCGTTGAGCAGCTCGACCGCGCCGTTGGCCAGCTGGGCGGCCTGCAGGTCGATGTCGCGGATCTTGCCGTCGAGGGTGCCGACGTCCGCGACGAGCTGGTCCGCGTACTTCCGCGTGCCCTTCGTCGTGCCGTCCTTCCACAGGATCTGCTCGATGCGGTGGAAGCCGGTCCACTCGTCGCCCTCGCCGACGTCGTTGACGCGGGCGTCGATCTTCGGGTCGAGGTCGCCGAAGCTCTCGGCCACCGGCTCGATCCGCTCGTACGGCAGGCGGGCGGGACCGAACAGGTCCTTGGCGCGCTGCAGGTCGCCGGCGCGCAGGGCGGCAGCGAAGCGGTTCGTGCGCTTGACGAGCTCGTCGGACTGCGCCTGGACGTACGCGTTGTACTGCCGGACGGCCTTCGTGAGCGCCGGGTCCGTCGGGCCCTTCTTCGCCGGGGCGCCCGTCACGACGAGCTTGCCGGGCTTGCGGGCCGTGTCGCCGGGGACGGCGCAGTACACGACGTACTCGCCCGGGTCGAGCTTGAGCGAGAAGTCGCCGGACAGGCCGGGGGTGAGGTTCTCGCGCTCGCCCAGGATGATGCCGTCGCGGTTCTTCAGCTCGACCTCGGTCGTCTTCGACGTCCCGGGGTTCGACGCCTCGAGGACGACCTTGCCGGCGGGCGCCTTCAGCGTCGTCGGCGTGCAGCCCGCGTCGGTCAGCTCGACCTTCAGCGTCGTGCCGCCGCCGGCACCGCCGTCGTCGTCCCCGCCGCAGGCGGCCAGGCCGAGGGTGGCGACCGCCGCGGCGGCGAGGGCGAGCGTGCGGACGCCGGGGCGCGGCGTGGGGGTCATGCGGGGACCTCGGTCTCGGAGGTGGCGGCGGCGGCGCGCGGGCGCCCCGCGGGCCACAGGACGAAGAGCAGCATCGGCACCGCGTACGCGAGCCAGCCGATCACCTCGACGTGGCGGGGGTACGGCTGCAGGCCGAGCAGGCCGGTGAGCAGGCCGGAGACGACGGAGTCGGCCTCGGGCCGCACGAGCCACGTCAGGTCGAACGCCTGACCCTGCCCGAAGTTGACCCAGCCGGCCTCGTGCCCGGTGTGGAAGGCGCCGGCGACCAGGCCGGCGGCGATGATCACCAGGAAGACGGCCGTGACGCGGAAGAACCGCGACAGGTTCAGCCGGACCCCGCCGCGGTAGATGCCCCAGCCGATGAGCACGGCGATCGCGACGCCCAGCACCGCGCCGATCGAGGCGCTGAGCGTGGAGATCTGCGTCGACTCCGACTGGAACGTGGCGAGCAGGAAGAACGCCGTCTCGATGCCCTCGCGCAGGACGGCGAGGAACGCCATGGCGATCAGGCCCCACGCGGACCCGGCGGCGAGGGCGGTCGCGGCGGATGCGCGCAGGTCCCGGCCCATCGTGCGGGCGTTCTCGCGCATCCACACGATCATGCCGGTGACCATGACGACGGCGATCGCGGCGACGACGGTCTCGAGGGCCTCCTGCTGCCGCTGGGGGAGCGCCTCGTCGAGGATCTGCAGCGCGGCGGCCACGCCGACGCAGACGGCGATCGCGGCGCCGACGCCGATCCACATGTGGCGCAGCGCGTCGCGGCGGCCCTCCTGCACGAGGAAGGCGGCGACGATGCCCACGATGAGCGACGCCTCCACGCCCTCGCGCAGGCCGATCACGAACTGGACGGTGGGCAGGGCGGCGAGGGCGGTCATCGGGGCAGCGAACGGGGTTCGGGTGCCCTTCTAAGGGCGGCCGAAAAGGTACCACCGGGGCCGGTTGGCGGCCCCGGCCTGGCGCGTTGCCGCTTACGGCGTCCGGCGGGCGGCGGCGGGGAACGGCGTTCGGCCGCGGGCGGCGGCGACGGCCGCGCGGCGCGGGGCCGCGCGGCCGGCCGGGGCGGTCAGGCGCGGGCGCGGCGCGCCAGCTCGACGGTCGCCGAGCGCAGGCCGTGCGGCTCGGTGATGGGCTGCGCGAAGCCCAGGCGGCTGATCGTCGTGCCGCGCGGCGTCTTGACGACGAGGTCGAGGCCGTAGCGGTCGGCGCTCGTGCAGTGGGCGTGCGTCGCGTCGGGGTGCCCGCCGAGGTTGCGCGCCATGTCGAGCAGCGCGTCCGCGTGGTCGTCGTTGAGGTGCTCGACGGCGCGCGGGACGTTGGCCGCCACGGGGTCGGGCGCGGCCAGGGCGTACTCCTCGGCCGTCGTCGAGCCCATCCGGCCGTAGCCGCCCACCCAGCGCACGCGCTCGACCTTCAGCACCCAGGTCGTGAAGTCGGTGAAGTCGATGAACGCCGGGGCGGCCGGCACGGCCGCGACGTACGCCGCGCGCGCCGCGGCGACCTCCGTCGCCGTGGCGGGCTTGACCAGGCGGCCCGCCAGGGTCACGCGCGCGGAGTCGAGCGGATCGCCGATGACCGGGCCCGAGACGGCGATCGACGCGCGCTGCTCGGCGGCGGCGTTGCGTCCGTGCTCGGCCAGGCGCGAGAGCGCGAGGACCGGGGAGCCGTCGACGAGCAGGCCGAACGCCACGACGGAGGCCCAGGGGCTGCCGTCCTCGGACAGCGTCGCCAGGGTGCCGATCGTGGTCGCGGACATGATCGTCCGCGCCTCCTCGGCGGGTGAGCGGCGGGCCGCGTCCTCGACGTCGGTGAGCGGGGGCGGGACGGACGGGCCGCCGCCCGGGACGTCGTGGTCGTACTCGCGGGACGGCGCGGCGGTTTCAGGCATGCCTAAATGATAGGGCACCCTACCTCGTCGACCCGGTACACGGACGGGCATCCGACCGCGCCCGATGCGCGCCGACGCGCCCGGACGGCGCGCCCCGCCCCCCGGCGACCGTCCGGCGTCCGCTCGGGGCGCCGACGTGCAGGCGCGGGTCCCGACCCCGGCGTGTGCGAGGCTCCCGGCGTGCCGACGCGCCTGCCCGCCGAGATCCGCGCCTGCCTCTTCGACATGGACGGGGTGCTGACGGACACCGCCCGGGTGCACGCCCGGGCGTGGAAGGAGACCTTCGACGCGCTGCTCGCCGCGCGCCCGGACGCGCCCGGCGAGGACCACCGGCCGTTCGACGCGCGCGCGGACTACGACGCGCACGTCGACGGCCTGCCGCGCGAGGACGGGGTGCGGAACTTCCTCGCCTCCCGCGGGATCCACCTGCCCGAGGGCACGCCGGACGACGCGCCCGACGCCGACACCGTCCACGGCGTCGGCACCCGGAAGAACGCGCTGGTCGGCCGCCTGATCGACGAGGGCGGCGTGCAGGTGTACCCGGGGTCGGTGGCGCTGCTCGACGCGCTGCGCGCGGACGGCGTCCCGTGCGGCGTCGTGTCGTCGAGCGCGAACTGCCGCCGGATCCTCGACGCGGGCGGCATCCTCGACCGCTTCGCGGCCGTCGTCGACGGCACCGCCCTGACCGACCGGGGGCTGCGCGGGAAGCCGGCGCCCGACGCCTTCCTCGCCGCCGCCGCCGACCTGGGGGTCGAGCCGGCCGCGGCCGCCGTCTTCGAGGACGCGCTCGCGGGCGTGCAGGCCGGGCGCGCCGGGGGGTTCGGCCTGGTCGTCGGCGTCGACCGCGTGGGACAGGCCGACGCGCTGCGCGCCCACGGCGCCGGGCGCGTCGTGGCCGACCTGCAGGAGCTCGTCGCATGAGCGTCGAGCGGCTGGCCGTCGAGCCCTGGGCCGTGCGCGAGCGCGGCCTCGACATCGAGGCGCTCGGGCGCACGGAGTCGCTGTTCGCCCTCACGAACGGCCACCTGGGCCTGCGCGGCAACCTCGACGAGGGCGAGCCGCGCGGCACCGGCGGCACGTACCTCAACGGCTTCTACGAGTCCTACCCGCTGAGCTACGGCGAGAAGGGCTACGGGTTCCCCGAGGACGGCCAGGCGGTCGTCTCGGTCACGGACGGCAAGATCATCCGGCTGCTCGTCGACGACGAGCCGCTCGACGTGCACCGCGGCCGGCTCGAGCGCCACGAGCGCCACCTGGACTTCCGCACCGGCGTCCTCGAGCGGACGATGCGCTGGACCTCGCAGGCGGGGCGCACCGTCGTCGTCCGCACCCGCCGGCTCGTGTCGTTCGAGCAGCGGAGCGTCGCGGCGATCCAGTACGAGGTCGAGGTGGAGGGCGACGAGCCGGTGCGCGTGGCGCTGCAGTCGAGCCTGCTCGCCAACCAGCGCCAGCCGCGGGCCCGCAACGACCCGCGCTCGGCCGCCGAGCTGGAGTCGGCGCTCGAGGGCTGCCTGGCGACGAAGAACGACATGCGGGTGGTGCTCGCGCACCGGACGCGCAACAGCGGCCTGGCGATGGCCGCCGGCATGGACCACGTGCTCGAGGTCCACGACCACCCGACGTCGCTGACCCAGATCGACGACGACCTGGGGCGCGTGACGATCTCGGCCCGCCTCGAGCCGGGCGAGCCGCTGCGGCTGACGAAGGTGCTCGCGTACCACTGGTCCTCGCAGCAGTCCGTGGAGTGGCTGCGCGACCAGGTCGACGCGAGCCTGGAGAACGCGCTCGCCGAGGGCTTCGACGGCCTCGTCGCCGCGCAGCGCCGCATCCTCGACCGCTACTGGGAGGTCGCCGACGTCGAGCTGCAGGGCGACGACGAGCTGCAGCAGGCGATCCGCTTCGCCCTCTTCCAGCTCTTCCAGGCCGCGGCGCGCGCCGAGACGCAGCCGATCGCGGCGAAGGGCCTGACGGGCAACGGCTACGACGGCCACGCGTTCTGGGACACGGAGGCGTACGTCCTGCCCGTGCTGACGTACTCGCGGCCCGAGCTCGTGCGCGACGCGCTGCGCTGGCGGCACGACACGCTCGACCAGGCCCGCGACCGCGCGCGGCAGCTGGGGCTGCTCGGTGCCGCGTTCCCGTGGCGGACGATCCACGGCGAGGAGTGCTCGGGCTACTGGCCGGCCGGCACCGCCGCGTTCCACATCAACGCCGCGATCGCCGACGCCGTGCGGCGCTACGTCGCGGCGACGGGCGACGAGCGCTTCGACCGCGAGCACGCCGTCGAGCTGCTCGCCGAGACCGCGCGCCTGTGGATGAGCCTCGGCCACCACGGCGCCGACGGGGCGTTCCGCATCGACGGCGTCACCGGGCCCGACGAGTACTCGGCGCTCGTGGACGACAACGTCTACACGAACCTGATGGCGCAGATGAACCTGCTCGAGGCCGCCGCGGCGGCCGAGCGTCATCCCGACGTGGCCCGCGAGCTGCGGGTCCGCGAGGACGAGATCGCCGCCTGGCGGGTCGCCGCGCGCAACGTCCACGTGCCGTTCGACGAGCGCCTGGGCATCCACCCGCAGGACCAGGACTTCCTTCAGCACGCGCGCTGGGACTTCGACGCCACGGCCCCCGAGGACTACCCGCTGCTGCTCAGCCAGCCCTACTTCGACCTGTACCGCAAGCAGGTCGTCAAGCAGGCCGACCTCGTGCTCGCGATGTTCCGCCGCGGCGACGCGTTCGACCTGGACCAGAAGCGGCGCAACTTCGACTACTACGAGGGCCTGACCGTCCGCGACTCGTCGCTGTCGGCGGCCGTGCAGGCGGTCATCGCGGCCGAGGTCGGGCACCTGGACCTGGCGTACGACTACCTGGCCGAGTCCGGCCTGGCCGACCTGCACGACCTGCGCGGGGACTCCGACAACGGCCTGCACATCGCGTCGATGGCGGGCACCCTCGCGGCCGTGATGAACGGCTTCGGCGGCCTGCGCGACCACGGGGACCGCCTGGCGTTCTCCCCGCGGATCCCGCCGCGCCTGCCGCTGCTGCGCTTCCCGATCGCCTGGCGCGGCGTGCGCCTGATCGTCGAGGTGCGCCCGGGCGAGGCGACGTACCGGCTGGCCGACGACGCGCCCGAGGACGCCTCGGTGCGGATCACCCACTGGGGGGAGGAGGTCGACGTGCGCGCCGGCCGGCCCGAGCGGCGACCGATCCCCGCGGCGCCCGAGCTGCGTCGGCCGCTGCAGCCGCCGGGGCGCGAGCCGCGGCACCGCACGACGGGCGAGGGCGACTGAGGCGGACGCCGCACGCGGAATCCGCGCGCGCCGCGGCGGGTACGCGCACGGCATGCGTGAGATCGCCGAAGGCATCGTCCACTGGACGCAGCAGCACCCCGGCATCGGGGCGCGCGTGCACTCCTACCTGGTCGTCCCGTCCCGGGCGCTGATCGACCCGCTCCTGCCCGACGAGGGCCTGGACGGGATCGAGCGCTACGTCCGGCCGGAGACGATCCTCCTGACCAACCGCCACCACAGCCGCGACGCCGCCGCCATCCGCGACGCGTTCGGCTGCACCGTGAAGGCGAGCAGCAAGGGCCTGGGCGGCGTCGCGGCCGCGCCGGCCGAGGGCTTCGCGTTCGGGGAGGAGGTCGCCCCGGGCATCACCGCGCTCGAGGTCGGGTCGATCACGCCCGAGGAGACGGCGCTGCGGATCGACGTCGGCGACGGCGCGCTCGCGTTCGCCGACGGCCTGGTGCCGCAGGGCGACGGGCGGATCGGGTTCGTGCCCGACGAGCTGCTCGGGTCGGACCCCGAGGCCGTGAAGACCGGGCTGCGGATGGCCGCCCGGCGGCTGCTGGACCAGCGCTTCGCGCACCTGCTGTTCGCCCACGGCGACCCGATCGTCGGCGACGGTCGCGCGGCGCTGCAGGCGTTCGCCGACGCCGCCTGAGCGCCGCCGGACCGCCCGCCCGGCCCGTTTCCTGCGTCGGGGCCCCGGGTAGCCGACGAGCATGCGCGTCGTCGTCACCGGGGCCACCGGCAACACGGGCTCGTCGCTGGTGCGGCTGCTCGCGCGGGACCCCGAGATCACCGAGGTCGTCGGCTTCGCCCGGCGGCTCCCGCAGCTCGAGCTGCCGGGGGTCACGTGGGTGGCGGGCGACGTCCGCGAGCACGACCTGACGGCGCTGTTCCGCGGAGCCGCCGCGGTCGTCCACCTCGTCTGGCGGATCCAGCCCTCGCGCGACACGTCCGACACGTACGCCACGGACGTCGCCGGCACGCAGCGGGTGCTCGACGCCGTCGCGGCCGCCGGCGTGCGGACGTTCGTGCACGCGTCGTCCATCGCCGCCTACGGGCCGGGGCCGTCCGGCCCGGACGAGACGCGCGTCGACGAGACGTGGCCGATCACCGGCGTCCGCTCCAACTTCTACTCGCGCGAGAAGGTCGCGGCCGAGGAGCTCGTCGGGCGGTTCGAGGCCGAGCACCCCGAGGTGCGCGTCGTGCGCCTGCGGCCCGCGCTCGTCTTCAAGCGGACGGCCGCGCAGGAGGTGCGCCGCTACTTCCTCGGCCCGCTGTGGCCGAGCGCGCTCGTGCGGCCGGGACGGCTGCCGCTCGCGCCGACGCCCGTCGGCCTGCGCTTCCAGGTCGTGCACACGGACGACCTGGCCGAGGCGTACCGGCTGGCGGTCGTGCGGCCCGACATGCGCGGCGCGTACAACGTGGCGACCGAGCCGGTCATCACGCCGCGGCGGCTGCGGGCCGTCCTGGGCGGGCTGCCGCTGCCGGTGCCGCGCCGGGCGCTCCGCGCGCTGGCCGCCGTCACGTGGCGGACCCGCGCCCAGCCGACGCCGCCGAGCTGGGTCGACCTGGCGTACGAGTCGCCGCTCATGGACGCCTCGCGCCTTCGCGCGGCCGGCTGGACGCCGCGACACGACGGCCCGGCGACGCTGCGGCAGCTGCTCGAGGGCCTGCGCGACCGCGCCGGCGACGACGCCGTTCCGCCGCTCCGGACCGACGCGGGCGGCCCGCTGCGCGCGGACGAGCTGCGGACCGGCGTCGGCGGGCGCATCGACGACCGCGGCTGAGGCGCGCTGGGGGCCGCGGCCCCGTGGCTACGCGAGCGCGGCGTCCGCCGCGGCCGCGACGGCCAGGCGGTCGGCGCGGTCGTTGTACGCCTTGTGGGCGTGCTCGTCGCCCGTCTCGTGGCCCCGCACCCAGTGCCAGCGCACCTGGGCGTGCCGGCCGATCTCCTCGTCGAGGGCCATCACCAGGTCCTGGTTCTTCACCGGCTGCCCGGACGCGGTCTTCCAGCCCTTGCGCTTCCAGCCCGCGATCCACTGCGTCATCGAGTTGAGCATGAGCTGCGAGTCGGTGACGATGCAGACCGTCGAGCCGGCCGGCAGCGCGCGCAGCGCCTCGAGCGCGGCCGTGTACTCCATGCGGTTGTTCGTCGTGGCGGGATCGCCGCCCGACAGCTCGCGCGGCTCCTCGCCGGACTCCGCCGGCGGGACGACGATGGCGGCCCAGCCGCCCGGCCCCGGGTTGCCCTTGCACGCGCCGTCCGTCCAGATCATCCACTCGCCGGCACCCTGCACGGCGGGGGTCTCCTCGATCTTCTTGCGGGCGGGGCGGCGACGCGGAGCAGGCATGAGCCGGTGAAGGCTAGAGGACCGTCCGGCCGTCCCCCCGGTACGTCGGGACGACGTCGACGACCTCGTCGCCGGCGACCAGGTGCAGGCGGTCGAAGCGTTCGCACAGCTCGCCGGCCTTCGTGTGGCGCAGCCACACGCGGTCGCCGATCGCCAGCGCGTCGGCGGCCGCGCCGAGCAGCGGCGTCTGCGCCTCGCCGGCGCCCTCGAGCGGGTCCAGCCGCAGCCCCGGCGGGTACGTCGGCCGCGGCAGCCGGTCGGGACCGGCCGCACCCGACGCCACGTAGCCGCCCCCGAGCGCGGTCACCACGCCCGGGCCCGGGCGGCGCACGACGGGCAGGGCGTAGAAGGCGGCGGGCGACGGCGTGAAGCGCGAGTAGGTGTCGAACAGGGCGGGGGCGAGCAGGCCCGAGCCGGCCGCCACCTCGGAGACCGCGGGCTCGGAGGACGAGCTCTCGAGGCTGCCGGTCCCGCCGGCGTTGACGAACCGCAGCGGGCCGGCGACGGCCTGGACCGCCTGCACCGCGCGGGAGCGGCGGCGGCGCAGCTCGGCGGCGGAGAGCGCCTGCATCCCCTGGACGACCCGCCCGTACAGCCGGCGGCCGGGCGGCCGGTCGCCGACGCCGGCGATCTGCGACTCGTACGCCATCAGGCCGTCCAGCCGCAGGCCGGGGCGGCGCGCGATCTCGGCGGCGAGCGCCGCGAGCTGCTCGGGCTCGTGCAGGGGAGAGCGGCGGGCGCCGACGCGGACGCGGCCGCCGGCCAGGCGCAGCCCGGCGTCGAGCTCGAGCGCGACGGCGACGGGTGCGGTGGCGCTCGCCCCCGCGGCGTCGAGCGCGTCGAGGTGGGCGACGTCGTCGACCATCACCGTGATCGGCGGGCGGCCGGCGGCGGCGCGCGAGGCGAGCTCGCGCAGCGCCCCGCGGTCGACGGTGGGGTAGGCCACGACGAGGTCGTCGAAGCCCTCGTCCTGCAGCCACAGCGCCTCGGGGAGGGTGAGGGCGAGCGTGCCCCGGAACGCGCGGTCGGGGCCGTCGAGCACCCGGCGCTGCAGCGCCCGGCAGCGCACCGACTTGCTGGCCAGGCGGATCGGGGTGCCGCCGGCCCGCCGCGCGAGGTCGGCGCGGTTGCGGTCGAAGGCGTCCAGGTCGACGACCGCGAACGGCGCGTCCAGGTCGGCGGTCGCGCGCTCCAGGCGCGCGTGCTGCTCGTCCCCGGCGCCCGCGGCGGTCACCGCGCGGCCTCGACGTGCTCGACGGGGACGCCGAGGCGCGTCGCGGGCGTCCGCACGGGACCGAGCACGCGGTCGAGGTACTCGTTGCGGAAGCGCCCCTCCGGGTCCAGCCGCGCGCGCACGTCGGCGAACGCGTCCCACTCCGGGTAGCGGGGGGCCAGGTCGTCGGCGGTCATGAAGTGGCGCTTGCCCCAGTGCGGCCGGCCGCCGTGCGCCGCCGCGATCTCCTGCACGCCGCGGAAGTACTGGCCCCAGCGCATGTCGCGGTACACGTGGACGGCCAGGTAGCCGCTCTCGCGCCCGTGGACGGGGGAGAGCAGGGCGTCGTCGCCGCGGACGAAGCGCATCTCGATCGGGAAGTTCACCGCGAGCCCCTGCCCGGCGATCAGCGCCAGGATCTCGCGCAGCGCCGGCTCGACCTCGGCGCGCGGCAGCGCCCACTCCATCTCGACGAAGCGCACGTGCCGCGGGGACGCGAAGATCCGGTCGGAGCGGTCGGTGCGGACGCTCGTGCCGGCGACGTGCGTGACGAAGCGGTTCAGGCGCGGGATCGCCGCCGGCACGCGGCGGCCGATCTCGCTGACCGTCGCCAGCGCGGCGGTCTCCAGGCCGCCCTGGCGCAGCCAGCGCTGCGCGCGGCTCGGCGGCGCCGCGGCCGCGTCGACCACGTCGTTCGTGCGCGTCAGACAGAGCGGGGCGTGGGGGAAGACGTACGCCTCGAAGTGGCGGTGGCCGTCGACGCGCTCCTGCAGGGTTGCGAGCACCTCCTCGAGCGGCTCGGTCGTGTCGACGCCGCGCAGCACGTACGCGGGGACCGCCTGGATCGTCACCGCGGTGACGATGCCCAGCGCGCCGATCCCGACGCGGGCGGCGCGCAGGCCGAGCGGGTCGGAGTCGGCGTCCAGGTCGACGATCTCGCCCGTGCCGGTGACGAGCTCGATCGCCCGCACCTGCGACGGCAGGTTGCCGAGCGTCGCCCCGGTGCCGTGGGTGCCGGTGGCGATCGCCCCGGCGATCGTCTGCCGGTCGATGTCGCCCAGGTTCTCCATCCCCAGGCCGTGGTCGGCGAGCAGCGACGAGAGCTCGTGGATGCTCGTGCCGGCGCCCACGCGCACGAGCCCCGTGGCGGGGTCGAGGTCCTGCAGGCCGCGGATCGCGGACACGTCGACGAGCACGCCGTCGGTCAGGGCGGCGCCCGTGAACGAGTGGCCCGAGCCGACCGCCTTGACGGGCAGGCCGTCCGCGGCGGCGCGGCGCACGACGTCGGCGGCCTCGCGGGCGCTGCGGGGCCGCGCGATCCGCGCCGGGCGGCACGTCTGCTCGCGCGACCAGTTCCGCCACGTCGTCGGCCTGCCGTCCACCACGCTCCCCATGGCGCGCACGCTAGCCCGGACGCCCGGCGTTGTCACGTCGTCCCGGCGCCTTGTCGAGGGCGGGACCCTGCCCTAGGGTGCCCGCAACCCGATCCCGGAGCGCGCCGTGCCCGTCCCATCCCCGGCCGCGAGCGGCGCCGCCCGCTGGCTGCCGCTCACCGCCTACGCCGCCGTCGCGGGCGTCAACCAGACGCTGTGGCTGACGTACGCGCCGATCACGACGGCCAGCGCGGAGCGCCTCGGCGTGTCCGAGACCGCGGTCGGCTGGCTCGCGCAGCTCTACCCGCTGCTCTACGTCGTCCTGGCGCTGCCGGCGGCGATGCTGCTGGACCGGTGGCTGCGCCCCGCGCTCGCCGCCGGGGCGGTGCTGACCGCGGCCGGCGGGCTGGTGCGCCCGCTCGGCGGCGGCGACGCGTTCGGCACCGCGCTCGCCGGACAGCTGCTGGCCGCGGCGGGGCAGCCGCTCGTGCTGGGCGCGGTCGGGCTGCTGGCCGTGGCGACGCTCGTCCCGCGCGACCGGCCCGCGGGGATCGCGCTCGGCTCGGCGGGCGTCGTGGTCGGCCAGCTCGTCGCCCTCGTCCTGGGGCCCGTCCTCGGCGCGGGACGGCTGCCCGCGCTCGTCGCCGTCCAGGCCGCCTTGGCGGTGCTCGCGGCCGGCGCGCTGCTCGTCGTGCTGCGCCGGGTGCCGGCGGGCGTGGCCGGCGCGGCGCCCGTGCCCGTGCGGGCGGTCTGGGCCGACCGCGGCATCCGCACGCTCGCGGCCGTCGTGTTCGTCGGCTTCGGCGTCTTCGTGGCGCTGACGACGTGGCTGCAGGCCCTGCTCGAGCCCGCCGGCGTCTCCGACGACGCGGCCGGCCTGATGCTCGTCCTGATGCTCGTGGTCGGCGTCGCGGCGACCGCGGCGCTGCCGCCGCGGGTGGCGGGCCGGCGCGAGGTGCCGTTCCTGGGAACCGTGCTCGTCGTGGCCGCCGGCGCGTGCGTGGTGCTGGGCGCCGTGCACGTCGCCGCGGTGAACGCCGTCGCGGTGATCGCCGCGGGGGCGCTCCTGGCCGCGGCGCTGCCCGTGGTCTTCGCGATGACGGAGCGCCGGGCGGGCGCCGCGGCGGGGACGGGCGTCACGCTGATGTGGCTGGCGGGCAACGTCGGCGGCCTGCTCGTCGCGGCGGTCGTCGGCACGCTGCTCGACCACCGGCTGAGCGCGTTCGGCCTGCTCGCGCTCGTCGCTGTGCTGGGGCTGCTGCCGGCGCGCCGGCTGCTCGGGCCCGCCGCGGCCCCGGCGCCCGCCGTGGGCGCCGGGGCCGCCGAGGGCTAGCGGCCGGCGGGAGTGACGACGCCCGCCGCGCCGCCGCCGCGCCGCTCGGGCTCGGCGACAGCCTGCCAGGCGTTGCCGGGCTGCCGCTCCAGCGCGGCGACGGCGCCGATCTCGGGGTCGGGCGTGAACGTCGGCGGGGCCTTCGTGAACGCCTGGCCCAGGCCCTCGAGCGCGCGCCGGTCCGCGGTCTGCAGGAAGGTCGGCTCGGCCTCGGTCTTCGGCGCGTTGCGCTGCGAGATCCGCGGCGCGGCGACCGCGTCGGGCAGCGTCATCCCGCCGTCGATGCGGTTGAGGAGCGTCTGCAGGACGGTCGTGATGATCGTCGCGCCGCCGGGGCTCCCGACCGCGAGCCACGGCTGGCCGCCGCGCAGGACGATCGTCGGGCTCATCGAGCTGCGCGGCCGCTTCCCCGGGCCGGGCAGGTTGGGGTCCGTCTTCGCGGTCAGGCCCGCGGCGGGCGCGGGATCGAAGTCCGTCAGCTCGTTGTTCAGCAGGAACCCGCGACCCGGGACGACGATCCCCGATCCGCCCGTCTGCTCGATCGTGAGCGTGTACGAGACGACGTTCCCCCAGCGGTCCGCGGCGACGAGGTGGGTGGTGGAGTCCCCTTCGCGGTCGGACGCGCCGCCGTCCGGGGCCGGCGTGCCGCACGCCGGGGCGGCGCCGGGCGTGCCGACGGCGCCCGCCTTCAGCGGGCTCTTCAGCGTCGCGTCCGGCCGGATCAGGCAGGCGCGGCTGGCGGCGAACGGCTTGGAGAGCAGCTGCGCGGTCGGGACGTCCACGAAGCGGTCGTCGCCCACCCAGCGGCTGCGGTCGGCGTAGGCGATGCGCGACGCCTCGAGGTAGCGGTGCAGCGCCTGCACGCGGTCGGGCGTGGCGGGCCCGAGGGCCTCGACGACGTTCAGCGCCTCGGCGATCGCGATGCCGCCGGACGAGCTGGGCGGCATCCCGACGACCTCGAGGTCGCGGAACGTCGAGCGCAGCGCGCCCCGGACGCGCACGTCGTACCGGCGCAGGTCGGCGGTGGTCATCCCGCCGCGCAGCACCCGGCCGGAGCGGACGGGCGGACGGCGCACCGTCCGCACGACGTCGCGTCCGATCGCCCCGCGGTACAGCGCGTCGACGCCGTCGCGGGCGAGCAGGCGGTACGTGCGGGCCAGGTCGGGGTTCTTCAACGTCTGGCCCACGCGGTGCGCCGTCCCGCCGGGCAGGAACAGCCGCCGCGTGGACGGGAAGCGGGCGAAGCGCGCCTTGTTCTGCAGGGTCTGGTCGCGGAACGTCTGGTCCACGCGGAAGCCCTTGGCGGCGAGCGTCGTGGCGGGCGCGAGCGCGCGGCGCAGCGGCAGGCGGCCCAGGCGGCGGGACGCCTCCGCCCACGTCAGCGGGGTCCCGGGCACGCCGACGGAGAGGCCGCTCGTGACGAGGTCGTCGAAGTCGCGGGGCTTCTTCGTGCGCGGGTCCAGGAAGCCCTTCGGGCCGAGGGATCGCGGCGCCGTCTCGCGCCCGTCGATCGTGACGGCGCGGCCCCGCCGGGCGTCCCAGACGACCATGTAGCCGCCGCCGCCGACGCCGGCGGAGTAGGGCTCGGTGACGCCGAGGGCGGCGGCGGTCGCGATCGCCGCGTCGACCGCGTTGCCGCCCTGGCGCAGCACGCGCAGGCCGGCGTCGGTCGCGTCGCGGTCGACCGAGGCGACGGCGCCGCCCGTGCCCGACGCGACGGCCGGGCCGTCGGCGCGGGCGGCCGGCGCCAGGGCTGCGGCGGCGAGCGTGGGAACGGTCAGGCCGAGGGCGGCCCGCCGCAGGACGGTGGGGGATGGGGGACGCATGGAAGGACCTGTGCCCCGATCGGCGCCGGCGCACCCGCGTGCCGGCGCGGGCGGTGGCGCGCCCCCGCTCGGGGGCGCGAATGTGCGCCGTCCATGCCGGGTACGGATCCACCGTGTACACCGCACCGGAGCGTCAGGCATGATCGCGGCCGCCACGCCGCCGGACGAGCTCGAGCGCCTGGACGCCCTGCACCGCAGCGGGGTCCTCGACACCGCGCCCGAGGAGCGCTTCGACCGCGTCACCCGGCTGTGTCGGCGGCTGTTCGGCGTCGACATGGCGTTCGTCAACCTCGTCGACCACGACCGCCTGTGGTCGAAGTCGGCGGTCGGCCTGGACCGGCTGGACATCCCGCGCGAGACGTCCGTCTGCGCGCACACGATCCTCGAGCCCGAGGGCATCGTGGTCGAGGACCTGACCGCGGACGAGCGCTTCGTCGACAGCCCGTTCGTCGTCGACGACCCCAACCTGCGCTTCTACGCCGGCGTGCCGCTCGCCGCCCCCGGCGGCCAGCGGGTCGGGACGCTGTGCATCGCGGACCGCCGGCCGCGCACGCTCTCGCCGGCCGACCGGGCGATCCTGCGCGACATGGCCCTGTGGGTCGAGCAGGAGCTCAACCTGGAGGAGGAGCTGGGTCGCGCCGCGCAGGTGCAGCGCGCGCTCCTGCCCGCGCGGCCGCCGAGCGACGACGCGTGGGACGTCGCCGCGGTCTGCCGGCCGTCGCGCGACGTCGGCGGCGACTTCTACGACTGGCACCCCGCCCGGGAGGGCACCGTCGTCGCGCTCGGCGACGTCATGGGCAAGGGCATGCCCGCCGCGATCGTCATGGCCAGCGTCCGCTCCGCGCTGCGCGCCGGCGCCCGCAGCTTCGATCCCGGCGCGGCGCTCGAGCACGCGGCGCGCTCGCTGGCGGACGACCTGGCCCGCACCGCGACGTTCGCCAGCGCGTTCGTCGCGTGCCTGAGCGACGACGGGCACGTCACCTGCTCCGACGCCGGGCACGGGCAGGCCGTCGTGGTGCGCGAGACGGGGGAGACCGAGCTGCTGCAGGCGCAGGGCCTGCCGGTCGGGATCGACGACTCCGAGCACTACCTCGACGTCGAGCTGGACCTGCGCGGCGACGACCTGCTGCTCGTCCACAGCGACGGGCTGCTCGAGCTGGACGGCGGGCCGCGCACCACCGAGCAGGCCGCCGCCCTCGTCGTCGGGGCGACGACCGCCCAGGACGCCGTGGACCGCCTGATGCACCTGACCGGCCGGGGCGCGCCGCCCGACGACGTGACCGTCATGGCGGTGCGGCGGAAGGCCCACGCGTGAGGCGGGCCCTCGCGCCGGTGGCGCTCGCCGCCGCGCTCGCGGCCCCCGCGGCCCGCGCCGCCGAGCGCCCGTCCGCGGCCGCCGGCACCTTCGCCGACCGCGGCGTGCCGACGACGACCGTCCGCGGCCGCGACGGCACCGCCACCGCGTTCTTCCCCCTGCCGGCCGGCTACGCGGTGCGCGGCGGCACCGTCGACCTGCGCTTCGAGCACTCCCCGCTGCTCGAGCCGCGTCGCTCGACCGTCACGCTCTACGCCGGCGACCGCCCGCTCGGCAGCGCCCGGCTGACGCGCGAGACGGCCCGCGGCGGGCGCCTGCGCGTCGCGCTGCCCCCGCTGCCCGACGCCGCCGGGGGCGTCACGCTCACGGCCCGCTTCTCGATGCGGCTGACCCGCGACGTCTGCGAGGACCCGGACGACAGCGCGCTCTGGGCGGTCGTGCGGGACGACAGCACGGTCGACCCGCGCCTGCGGCCGGCCGACCGCACGCTCGCGGACGCGCTGCCGACGCTCGTGCCCGCGGCGGACGGCGCGCCGCTGACCGTCGCGACCGACGACGACCCGGCGTCGCTCGCCGCCGCCGGACGAGCGGTCGCGGCCGTCGGACGCGCCGCCGGGGCCGTCGGCGCCGACCCGTTCGTGCAGGTCGCCGGCGCCCGCGAGGACGCCGCGGGCCCGGTGCTCGCCGTGGGCACGGGCCCGGGCCTGGCGCGCGCCCTCGCCGGCACGCCGGCCCCGACGGCGGCCCCCGGGGACGGCGTGCTCGCGGTGCGCCGCGACGGCACGCCGCGGCTGGCGCTCGGCGGCGCCGACGCCCGCGGGACGGCCCGCGCCGCGGCGGCCCTGGACGCCCCCGACGCCCTCACGCCGCTGCCGGGGCGCGCGGCGCTCGTGCGGGGTCCGCGGCCCGAACGGCCCCGCCGCGCCCGGGCGTGGTCGTCGGACGCGGCGACGTTCGCGCAGCTCGGGATCGGGACGCGCCAGGTGCTGGGGCCGGGCACGGCGACCGTCGACCTGACCGTCGACCGGCCGCCGGCCTGGACGATCACCGACGACGGCACCCTGGAGCTCGTCGTCGACGCGGGCGCGGCCCTGCGGCCGGACGCGTCGTACGTGACGGCGTCGCTCGCGGGCCGCGACCTCGGCAGCCGGGCGCTCCGCCCCGGCGCCGGCCCGGTCCGGCTGCGCTTCGCCCTGCCCGCCGGCCTGCTCGACGCCGACCTGGACGGCCGCGCCGTCCGCCGGCTGCCCCTCCGCCTGCGCTTCGGCCTGCCGCCGCGCCAGGAGCGGTGCGCGCCGCGCGACCCGCAGGGCGCCACGGCGACGATCCTCGACACGTCGCGCATCACGCTGCCGCACGACGACACGGACGCCCGCGACCTGGCGCGCTTCCCCGCGCCCCTCGGCACCGGCGGCCGGCCCGTCGACGTGGTGCTGCCGCGCGACCCCGCCCCGGCGGAGCGCACGGCGGCGCTGCAGGTCGCGGCCGCGATCGGGCGCTGGGCCGCCCCCGGCGCCCCCAGCCCGCGCCTGGTCACCGCCGACCGGGTCGGCGACGCCCGCCGCGGCCAGGCCGACCTGGTCCTCGTCGGCCGCGCCGACCGCGACCTGGGCCGCCCGATCGCCGTGCCCGGCGGCCGCCGCGCGACGGGGCCCGACACCGGCACGCTCGTCCTCGACGCGTCGCCGTGGTCGGACGACGGCACGGTGCTCGCGGTCCGCGGCGCCGACGGCGCCGGCCTGGTGCGGGCCGCGCGCGCCCTGACGCGCGCCAGCACCGTCGAACGGCTCGTCGGCCGCGCGATGCTCGTCGTGCCGTCCTCGGCGCCCGGCGCCCTGGCCGCGACCGCTCCGGGCGCCGAGCCGCCCGACGAGCTCGCCCCGGTGGCGCAGGCCTCCGCCGTCGACGACGCGCCGCGCTGGGCGATCCCGGCCGCCGTCGTGCTCGTCGCGTTCGTGGCCGTGGTCCTGCTCGTCGCGCGGCGGCGCTGGGGCGGGGCGCGGCGCACGTGAGCGCGCCGCCAGCCCCCGCGCCCCGCCGCCGCGCGGTCGAGCGGGTCCTCGCGCCGCTGCTCCCGGACGCCCCGGAGGACCGCCGGCGGCTGCGCCGCGACGTCCTGCGCGTGCTCGTCGCCGCCAACCTCGCGCTGGGCACCTACTACCTCGCGTGGCGCTGGACGTCGTCGGTCAACTGGTCGGCGTGGTGGATCGCCGTCCCGCTGATCCTGGCCGAGACGTACTCGTACCTGGACGCGTGGCTGTTCGGCCTGACGATGTGGCGGCTGAAGGAGCGCGGCGCGGCGCCGCCGCCCCCGCCGGACGCCACCGTCGACGTGTTCATCACCTGCTACAACGAGCCGATCGAGCTCGTCCGGGGCACGGCGCGGGCGGCCCGCGACATCCGCCACCCGCACCGCACCTACGTCCTCGACGACGGCGCGAGCCCGGAGATGGCGGCGATGGCGGCCGAGGAGGGCGTCGGCTACATCACCCGCAGCGCCGACTGGCACGACCGCCCCCGGCACGCGAAGGCCGGCAACCTCAACAACGCGCTGTTCCAGACGGACGGCGAGTTCCTGCTGATCCTCGACGCCGACCAGATCCCCGACCCGGCGATCCTCGACCGCACGCTCGGGTGGTTCACCGACCCGCAGGTCGCGCTCGTCCAGACCCCGCAGTACTTCGTCAACGTCGACGACGCCGATCCGATGGGCAGCCAGGCGCCGCTCTTCTACGGGCCGATCCAGCAGGGCAAGGACGGGTGGAACGCCGCGTTCTTCTGCGGGTCGAACGCCATCCTGCGGCGCGAGGCGCTCATGCAGCTGGGGATCGTCGGCTACGTGCGCGACGTCGAGACCGCCCTGCGGCGCGTGCTCCGCACCGCCGACCGGGTGGTGGGCCGCGCCCGCGCCGCCGCCCGCGAGCGGGGGGACGAGGACGCCGCCGCCGCGCTCGAGGAGCTCGCCGCTGCGCTGCGCGAGGTACGCGCCGGCCAGCGCCGCGGGCTGACGACCCAGGAGGTCACGCACGCGTTCCGCCGCGAGGTCGACCGCATCAGTCGCGGCCTCGTGGACCGCGACGTCCGCGCGATCCAGGCCGACCTGGAGGCGCTCGGCCCGGGGCCCGTGGAGGCGGACGCCGAGACCGGCGAGCTCGTGCTGGACGAGGCGGCCCTCGACGGCCTGGCGGTGCGCGACCTGTCGCCGCTCGGGGCGATCGAGTCGGTGCGCCGGATCATCGCCGACCTCGACGCCGTCCAGGCGCACGAGGCGCAGCCGGTCATGCCGATGGCGACGATCTCGGTGACGGAGGACATGGCGACCGCGATGCGCCTGCACGGCCTGGGCTGGCGCAGCGTCTACCACCACGAGATCCTCGCCCACGGACTGGCCCCCGAGGACCTGCGCAGCATGCTCGCCCAGCGGCTGCGGTGGTCGCAGGGGACGATGCAGGTGATGCTGCGGGAGAACCCGCTGCGCCAGCCGGGCCTGTCCGTCGGCCAGCGGCTCATGTACTTCGCGACGATGTGGACGTACCTGTCGGGCTTCGCCGCCGTCGTCTACCTGGCGGCCCCGATCGTCTACCTGCTCTTCGGCGTCCTGCCGGTGCGCTCGCTCGGCGCCGACTTCATGTGGCACCTGCTGCCGTACCTGCTGGTCAACCAGCTGCTGTTCCTGCTCGTCGGCTGGGGCATGCGCACCTGGCGCGGCCAGCAGTACAGCCTGGCGCTGTTCCCGCTGTGGATCCAGGCGGTCACCAGCGTCGTGCGCAACCAGCTGACCGGCCGCGACCTGGGGTTCGTCGTCACCCCGAAGACCCGGCAGGCCGGCGCGTCGCTGCGGCTGGTGCGGGTGCAGGTGGCCACCATGCTGGTGCTGTGCGGGGCCGTCGTGATCGGCCTGGTGCGCCTGATGGTGGGGGCCACCGACGCCGGCGGCGCGATCATGCTCAACGTCGCGTGGGTCGTCTACGACCTGATCTCGCTCAGCGTCGTCGTCGACGCCGCGTTCTACCGCGGGTTCGCCCCGCAGCCCGACCCCCAGGAGGCCTAGATGGAGCTGGAGCTCGAGGACCACGGCGATCGGCGGGGCGTCGTGCGCCTGACCGGCCGCCTCGACCTGGTCAGCGCCGCCGCGCTGCGCGCCGTCGTCCGCGACGCGGTGGACGACGGGCGGACGGGGCTGGTCGTCGACCTCGCCGCGGTGCCGTTCGTGGACTCGTCGGGCCTGGGGGCGCTGATCGGGGGCCTGAAGAGCACCCGGCAGGCGGGCGGCGAGCTGCGGATCGCCGCCCCCGGCGAGCAGGTGCTGTCGGTGCTGCGGCTCATGCGGCTGGACCGCGTCCTGCGGCCCTACGAGACGGTCGCCGAGGCGCTCGACGGGCTGTAGGCCGATGCACCTGGAGATCGACGCCGTGCCCGCGTGCCTGGAACGGGTCCACGCGTTGCTGGACGCGGTGTGGCGCGACGCGCGGCCGCCCGTGCCCGCGCCGCTGCAGGCGCGGTTCTCCACGGCCGTGGCCGAGCTGGCCGCGAACGTCGTCGAGCACGGCGCGCGACCGACCGGCGGGCCGCCCCGGATGGTGCTCGACGTCTGGGTGACGCCCCGCGCGGTGCTCGGGACGCTGGAGGACGACGGCCGCGCGGCACCCGACCCCGGACCGTGCGGCGGCGCGCCCGCGCTCGACGTGGACCCGCTGGCCGAGTCGGGCCGGGGCCTGGAGCTCGCCCGCGCGACGCTCGACGCGCTCGCGCTCGAGCGCGACGGCGGCCGCAACCGCTGGAGCCTGCGGGTGGACCGCCCGTAGCCCGCGGCCGCCGGGCGCGCGACCATCCGTCCGCCCGCCGGCGCGCGCCGGCGCCGCCATCCGTTGACCCGGCGGGTGTGCGCCGTATCTCCGGGCTACGCTGGCGGCATGCGTGACCCGACCCCTCCGGCGGCGTGACGGCGCCCGAGATCCCGGCGGACGAGTTCGAGCGCCTGGCCGCGCTCCACGAGACGGAGCTCCTGGACAGCTCGCCCGAGGAGCGCTTCGACCGCGTCACGCGCCTCTGTCGCCGGCTCATGGGCGTCGACATGGCGCTCGTGAACCTGATCGACGACGACCGCCAGTGGACGAAGTCCGTCGCGGGCGGGCAGGGCCTGGAGATCTCGCGGCGGCTGTCGGTCTGCGCGCACACGATCCTGGACCCCGACGGGCTCGAGGTCGAGGACCTCAGCGCGGACCCGCGGTTCCGCGACGTGCCCTACGTGGCGGACGACCCGCGCCTGCGCTTCTACGCCGGGGTGCCGCTGGCGACGGCGGGCGGCCATCGCGTCGGCACGCTCTGCGTCGCCGACCGCCGGCCCCGGCGCCTGACCGACGCGGACCGGGCGCTGCTGCGCGACCTGGGGCAGTGGGCGGAGCAGGAGCTGAGCCGCGAGGACGCCCTGGCGCGCGCGGCCGCGATCCACGGCTCGCTGCTGCCCACCCGACCGCCGTGGGACGACGCGTGGGAGGTCGCGGGACGCTGCCGGGCGTCGCCCCGGGTCGGCGGCGACTTCTACGACTGGCACCACGGCCCGGACGCGACCGTCGTCGCGCTCGGCGGGGTGGCGGGCCACGGGATGCCGGCCGCGATCGCGATGGCGGTCGTCCGCTCGGCGCTGCGGGCGGCGACCCGCGACGAGGCCGATCCCGCGGCGGCCCTCGGCCGGCTCGCCGCCGAGGTGGCGACCGAGGGCGGCACGGCCGGCCGCGCCACCGGCGTGCTCGTCCTCGCCCTGCGCGACGGCGGACGGGTGGCGTGCGCGGACGCCGGGCACGGGCGCGCGCAGGTCGTGGCGCCCGACGGGGCGGTGCGCCCGTTCGTCGCCGGCGCGCCCCTCGGCACCACGGACGGCGCCGCCTACGCGCCGACCGACGTGGAGCTGCCCCCGGGCGCGGTGCTCGTGGCCTGGGGCGCCGGCCTGGTGCTGGGCGACGGGCCGCCGACGCCCGCGACGGTCGGGGCGCTCGTCGCAGGGGCGCGCAGCGCGGAGGAGGCCGTCGCGCGCGTGACGGACGCCGCCGCTCCGCCGTCGGCGTCCGAGGACGTCACCGTCGTGGCGGTCCGGCGCCGCGAGGCCTGGGCCGGCGGCAGCGCCTAGCCGGCGTCGGCGTCGCCGTCGGCAGGCACGTCGTCCGCGCCCAGGCGGGCGAGCGCCTCGGCCGCGAGCGCCTGGGCGTGCGCGCCGTCGACGGTGCGCACCTCGATGCCGTGCTCCGTCTCCACGGGCGCCTTCGTGGCGATCTCGTCGAGCGCGGCGATCGCGCCGTCGAGCCCGACGAACTCGGCCCAGCGGCGCGCGAGCTGCCGGTGCGGCGCGCGCTCCTCCTCGCTCAGCCGCGACCAGTCGCGGCCGGCGGCCCGCGCGGCGGTGCGGGCGCCGCGCTCGACGGCGCGGGCGAGGACCTCGTGCCGGGACGGCACGGTCACGCCCCGGGGGCGTCGGCGCGGCAGCGGTAGACGAGCGTCTCGGCGTCGTCCGCCCCGTCGAGGGCGTAGACGAGGTGGTCGGGGGCGTCCGGGGCGTCGACGTGCAGACGGGCGAAGAACGTCTCGCCGGGACCGGGGACCTGCACGAACGGCAGGCGGTGGGCGAGGAGGTGCGTCTCGCCGTCGAGGGGTCCGCCGACGAAGCGCGCGTTCACGGGTTCGGGCTGGATCACCCCACGGAGTCTCGCAGGCGCGCCCGGCCGGACGCCGCGTCCGGAGCGCGCGGACGCGCCGGTCAGCCCGCCAGGCGCAGCGCCGCCCCGGCGCCGCCGTGCACCGCGCGGGCGAGCAGCCCGACGAGCCCGTCGACGGCGTCCCAGTCGGTGTAGCCGTGGTCGCGCGAGGCGTCGGTGTCGAGGTGGCGGACGGCGGCGACGCGCTTCATCCGCAGGCGCGTGGCGACGGTGGCCGAGCGGTAGCGGAGGGCGCCGCCGACCTGCAGGACGCGGTCCGGCCGGACGCCCGTCTCGGCGGCGAGCGTCTCGACGTAGCGGGCGGTGCGGCCCGCCCACGCGTCGCCCGACGCGGCGCTCAGCGAGACGGACACGAGCGAGACGTCGCGCCCCGCCAGCTCGCGGGCCCGGAGCTGCAGCCACGCGACCATCGCCGGGTGGTGGTGGTCTCCGCGCACCGGCGCGGCGACCACGACGCGGTCGTGCGCGGCCACCGAGGTCAGGGGCTCCGCCGCGACGTCCGCCAGGACGGTGCCGATGCCGCGCAGGTGCAGCCGGGAGGCGATGCGCTCCGCGATCTCGCGCGTCGTCCCGTGCGCGCTGGCGAAGGCGACGAGCACCGTGCCGCCGGGGCGGCCGCCGGGAGGGGTGAGGGTGGGCGCGAGCGTCAGCATGCCTGTATACGGTGCCGACCGGCGGTCCCGGCGGCCACGGGGATCGGCCGCGACGAGATGCGGGGAAAGTACGGTGTACGTGACGAAGCTCCGGTCGAGCGGCCCACCGGAGCGGCCGCGATCGGCGCGCGCGGGCCGCTCCGTGGTCCCTACGGTCTCCGGGACGGTCCTTCCCCGATGGAACGCGGCCCGCCGGGGCGTACCGTCGCCCCATGACCGTCCCCGCCGTCCTCCCGCACGACGCCGCCGCGGCGCCGGCGCACACCCAGGTGCTCGTCGTCGGCGGCGGCACCGCCGCCCTCGAGGTCGTCATGGCGCTGCACGAGCGGGCGGCGGGCGAGGTGCGGGTGACGCTGCTGGCGCCCGATCCCCACTTCCGCTACCGCCCGCTGGCCGCGTACGCGGGACTGGTCCCCGACACCCGGCAGACCGTGGCGGTGCCGCCGCTCGCGGCCGAATGGGGCGCGAGCGTCGTGGGCGACCGCCTGGCGAGCGTGGACCTGGATCGGCGCGTCGCGACGACGACCCACGGGGGCCGCATCGCGTACGAGGCGCTCGTCGTCGCGTCGGGGGCCGCCCCCGAGGCCGCGGTGCCCGGCGCCGTGACGCTCGGCGCCCCGCACGACGAGCCCGCGTTCGCGGCGCTCGTCGCCCGCGTGCGCGCGGGGCAGGCCACGCGCCTGGCGGTCGTCGTGCCGCCGGGCGTGGCGTGGACGCTGCCGGCCTACGAGGTGGCGCTGCTGCTCGCGCACGCCGCGCCGCCGGAGACGACGCTCGTCACGGTGCTCACGGCGGAGGACGCGCCGCTGCAGGCGTTCGGCGACGCCGCGGGGGACGCCGTGCGCTCCCTCCTGCGGCGTCGGGGCGTCGAGCTCCGGACGTCCTGCCCGCCCGAGACGGTGGCCGGCGGGACGCTGCCCGTGCCGCTGGGGGATCCGGTGCCGCTCGACGCGGTCGTCGCCCTCGCGCGGCCGCAGGGCCCGGCGATCCCGGGCCTGCCGCACGACCGCGCGGGCTTCGTGCCCGTCGACGTGCGCGGGCGGATCGTGGGCGAGGACGACGCGTGGGCGGTCGGGGACGTCACGGACCGGCCGGTCAAGCAGGGGGGCCTGGCGGTCCAGCAGGCGGACGTCGCCGCGGCCGACGTGCTGCGGCACCTCGGCCTGCAGGACGGCGAGACGGCGCCCGCACGCCCGGTCGTGCGCGCCGCGCTGCTCGACGGCCAGGGGACGCTCTACCTGCGCGCCGAGCACGGCGACGACGGCTGGGCGACGGTGGTCTCGCGCGAGCCGCTGTGGTGGCCGCCGACGAAGATCGCCGGGGGCCGGCTGGCGGCGTACCTGGCCGCGCGCGAGACGGCGCTCGTCGACTGAACGGCCCGCGGGCGGCCGGTCGCCCCGCGCCGGGCGGACGACCGACGGCTCCGCGCCGGATCGGCGGCGCCGGGCCACGCCCGCGCGCCGGACGGCCGGCGGGCACCGCGCCGCGTCCATGGGCCCGGGGATCGTGGCCGCCGGCCCGGCGGCCGCCGAACGAGCCCTCCGGCGGGGTCAGCGGGCGGACGGCAGGCGGGCGACGACCTCGGTGCCCCCGCCCGGCCGGGGCCCGATGCGGAGCGTGCCGCCCTCGAGCCGGACGCGCTCGCGCATGCCGGTGATGCCGAAGCCCGTGCGCTCGGCGACGGCGTCCGCGTCGACGCCGCGACCGTCGTCGCGGACGGTCAGCAGCACGGCGGTGCCGTCGTGCGTGACGGCGACGGACGCCGCGCGGGCACCTGCGTGCTTGACGACGTTCGTCAGGGCCTCCTGCGCCAGGCGGTACACGGCGGTCTCGCGCTCGGGCGACAGCCGCCCGTCGGGGCCGCCCGCGCCCTTCCAGGTCGACGGCGACGTCCACGCGCAGGCCGGTCGCGGCCGCGACGTCGCGGGCCAGGCTCTGGACGGCGGGCGCCAGCCCCAGGTCGTCGAGCGCGGCGGGCCGCAGCTCCGTGACGAGCGTGCGCAGCTTGCGGATCTCGTCCGCGACGCCCTCGAGCAGGCCATCGAGCGCGCCGGCGACGTCGGGCGCGGTGGCCAGACGCCGGACGGCGACGAGCTGCATCCGCAGCGCCGCCAGCCCCTGCAGCGTCTCGTCGTGCAGCTCGCGGGCCCAGCGGCGCCGCTCCTGCTCGGCGCCGTCGAGCGCGTCGCGCAGCCGCTGCTCCCCGACGGTCTGGGCGGTGGCGACCGCGGTGGCGGCCGACGCGGCGAAGGCGAGCAGCAGCTCCTCCTCCCCGGCGGTGAACGGCGCCAGCGTGCCGTGGTGGTCGAGCGCCACGAAGACGCCCAGCCGACGGGAGCGGAAGACGAGGGGGACGAGCAGCGCGTGGCCCACGGTCCCGGCGCCGAGCGCGGCGGCGGGCACCCGGCGCGGACGCCGCGCGTCGAGCACCTCGCCGGCCACCGAGGACGCGCGGTCGACGGCGTCGCCGGGGGCGAGGGGCTCGCGGTCGCCGGCGACGGTCGCCACGCGCAGCGGCCCGTCGTCCTCGGCCAGGAGGATCGCCGCGGTGCGGGCGTCGATGAGCGCCCGCCCGCGCTTGGCGATGAGGTCGAGGACGCGGTCCAGGTCGGTCTCGGTGCCGATGGCGCGGGCGATCGCGGTCGTGGCGGCCAGGCCGGCGTTGACGCGCTCGAGCTCGTCGTGCCGCTCCCGCAGCCGGTCGTACAGCCCTGCGTTCGTCACGGCGATGGCCGCCCAGTCGGCGAGGACGACGAGCGCCTCCTCGTCCGCGGCGGTGAACGGGCCGCCGGCCCGCTCGGTCAGGTACAGGTTGCCCCACGGCCGGCCGCGCACCAGGATCGGCACGCCGAGGAACGACGTCATCGGCGGGTGGGCGTCGGGGACGCCGAAGGACCGCGGGTGCGCCGACAGGTCGTCGATGCGCAGCGGCGCGCCGGCGCGGATGACCTCGCCGAGCAGGCCGTGCCCGCGCGGCGGGTGGCCGATCGCGCGCTCCTGCTCGGGGCTCAGGCCGCGCGAGAGGAAGCGGCGCAGCCCGCGCCGGTCGTCGTCGAGGACGCCGAGGGCGGCGTAGCGCGCGCCCGTCAGCTCCTGCGCGGCGGCGAGGATGTGCTCGAGGAGCGCGTCGGGGTCGAGCTGGCCGACGAGGGTGCGGCCGACGGCGATCAGGCGGCGCAGGCGCGGCTCGTCGAGGGTGGTGGCCGAGGGGTCGCCGGCCGCGGGGACCGGGGCGGCGGCGGGCGCCGTGCCGGTCGACGGGGGCGCGGCCGGGGACGTGCCGGTCGGCGTGCGGGGCGCCCCGGCGGCGGGCCGAGGCGCGGGGCACGCGTCGTCGCCTGCCGCGGCGGGCAGCGGATCGGGCACGAGCAGGGCGTCGGGGGCGTCGGGCGCGTGGGGCACGGGTCTACGTCCCCGAGACCGCGCCGTCGGCGACGCGGACCGCCTCGGGCACGACCATGACGGGGCACTCGGCGCGCCGGACGACGCGCGAGGAGACGCTGCCGAGCAGCAGCCGCAGCGCGGGCCCGTTGGCGCGGGCGCCCAGGACGAGCAGGTCGACCTCGTGCGACAGCGCGACGGCCTCGCGCACCGGGTCGCCCTCGAGCAGGCGGCGGCGCACGCGGGGCACGCCGTGCACGCCGGCGGCCGCGTCGGTCAGCGCCTCGCGGGCCTCGCGGCGCACGTCGCCGAAGCCGCCGGCGGTGCCGAACGTCGCGTACGCGCGGGTGGTGTCGACCACGGAGAGCAGCGTCAGGTCGGCGTGGTGCTCGGCGGCGAGCGCGGCCGCGACGGCGACGGCGCGTCGGCCGGCGGCGGTGCCGTCGAACGCCACGCCGACGTGGCGCACCTCCTCCGTGGCGCCCGCGGGGGCGACCGCGACGGCGCACGGGGCGCCGTGCAGCGTCGCCTCGGCGTCGTCCCCGAGCACGCGGCGCGCGGCGGCGCCGTGGCGGGTGGCGCCGACCACGATCAGGTCGCTCATCGTCTCGCTGGCCGTGCGGTGCAGGCCTTCGGCGACGGAGCGGGCGCGCGGGGCGGCGTACTCCACCCACGGGCGGTCGTCGAGCATCTCGCGCGCGGGCGCCAGGTCGGCCGCGGCCAGGTCGTCGGGGTGGCCGCCGGGCACGAGCGCCCGGGCGGCGGCTCGGGCGTCCGTCAGCACGTCGGCGACGATCAGCGTGGTGTCGTCCGCGCCGAGCCGGCGCGCCAGGTCGAGCGCACCGAGGGCCTCGGGGGTCCCGTCGAAGCCGACGAGGATGGTGGTGAACATGGCGGTCTCCGCTGGCTGGCTGTGTCGTCGACGCTACGGTCGCCCCGGGCGTCGCGCATCCGTGGGTTCCCCGGAGCGGCGTCCGGGTCCGTCCGTGCGTCAGCCGACGATCACGGCGCCGTGTCGCACCTGGTCGGCCAGCTCGGCGGCGAACGACGCCACCGCGGTCCAGTCCGTGTACACGTGGTCGCGCGAGGTGTCCTTGGACAGGCCCTTCGTGCCCGCGACGCCGCGCATCAGCATCCGCGTGGCGGGGTTGTACGCCCGGTAGCGCAGCGCGCCGGCGACCCGCAGGGCGTGGTCGGGGCGGGTGCCCGTCTCGGCGGCGAGCGCGTCGACGTAGCGGGCGGTCTTCTCGTCCCCGGCCGCCCCGGTCGCGGCGGTGAGCGACACCGAGACGAGGGCCAGGTACCGCCCGGCGAGCTCGGCGTGCCGGGCCTGCAGCCAGGCCACCGCCGCCGGGTGGTGGTGCTCCGCGTGGATCGCGGCCACGACGACGACGCGGCTGTACGGCGCGACGTCGGTGTCTGGCGCGGCCTCCAGGTCGGCCTGGCCGGTCGGCACGCCGCGCTCCCGCAGCCCGGCGGCCAGGCGCTCGGCGATCTCGCGGGCGCTGCCGTGCTTGCTGGCGTACGCGACGAGGACGGCGTCGCGGCCGCCGAACGGCCGGGGATCGTGGGCGTCGGGGCGTGCGTCGGACAGCATGGGTCCAGCGTGCCGCGCGCGCTGCGCCGCGTCATCGGGGGAAGGGCGGCATCCGGACCGGAGTTCTACGGAGATGCCGGCCCGCCGATCGGGGCCGACGCCCGGGGGCCGCGCGGCGGCGCCGTCTCCGGGCGCGGCGGGTCAGAACGGCAGCTTCGAGCGGCCCTTGCGGCCGGTCTCGCCGCTCTTGCCCATCGCCTTCGAGGCGTTCGAGAACGGCTTCGCGAGCCAGTGGCCCAGGCGGCCGGGCGCCTTCGACGCGCCGCTGCTGCCGACGCCCATCACCCGCTTGCCGCCGTTCTCCGGCCCGCGCGACAGGCGCGGGAAGACGAACGCGAGCACGAGCAGCACGAGGCAGACGACGACGATCCCGGCGATGAGCACGCGCCCAACCTAGCCGGTCGCGGGCGTGGCGGGGGAACGGGCTTCTGGCGGGTGGGCGCTCGACGGCGCGCTTCATCGTGGCTGCGGGTCGGCCGCGGCCGCTGTCCCGTGGCTGTCCCTCCGCCGGAGGCTTGCGGGCGGCGCGCCCTCGGAACGCGAAAGGCCCGCGTCTGCGGGCCTTTCAGGATGCCGGAGGAGGGACTCGAACCCCCGACACGCGGATTATGATTCCGCTGCTCTAACCGACTGAGCTACTCCGGCGGGGGCGGACCACTTTAGCGGGCGGCGGGCGAGCGTGACGGCTCGGCGGTCCGGCGGCCCGGGACGGCCTCCGCCAGGACGGCGTCCTGCAGCGCGCGGGCGTCGGCCGCCGGCATGTAGCGCACCCGTCCGCCGCGCTTCGTCGCCAGCACGACCGCGAAGCCCGCCAGGCCCGCCCGCCGGGTCAGCGGCGTGGTCCGCACGAGCACCTTCTGCACGCGTCGCGCCCGCGCCAGCAGCGTCGTCCGGGCCAGGAGCTGGCGGCGGATCGCGAGCGTCCCGTCCTGCCGCCGCCACCCCGCCCCGCGCCAGCGCGACTCGCCGAGCGCGACGCCGAGCGCGAGGGGGAGGAGGGCCGCGGCGCGCCACGCGCCCGGCAGCCAGATCGCCCCGGCCGCCGCGGGGACGGCGAGCGTCAGCACCGGCCGCGTCCAGTAGCGGCGGCGGGCGCGCGCCGGCGGACGCTCGTACGGCGCGGCCGGCCACGCCAGGTCGGGCACCATCCGGGCCAGCAGCGCGGGCACCGCGTCGCGCCGGACGAGCGGCACCAGCGTCCGGGTCAGCTCCTCGCGCCCGTAGCCGGCCACCTCGACCTGCACCGTCGCGTAGCCGAGCGGTCGCCGCAGCAGCCCCTCGACGATCCGCACGCCGTGGATCCGCTCGAGCGCGATCGTCGCCGTCCGCTCCGTCAGCAGGCCGCGGCGCACGCGCAGACGTCCCTCGTCGCGCGTGACGGTGAACTCGGCGAACCCCAGCACCGTCCCGATCACCGACACGACCGCCGCGAGCAGCAGCGCCAGGCCGACGAGCACGGCGATCGTCGTCACCGACGCGTCGCTGACGACGTCGCGCACCGCGTGCCGCACGCTGCCGGGCAGCAGGTCCTGGGCCTGCGAGAAGACGGCGCCGACGAGCGCGGCGACGACGCCGATCTGCGGCCCCGTCAGCGCGGCGACCAGCAGCTCGCGGCCGGTGATCGCGTAGACGGTCTCGCCGGACGCCTCGGCGGTCGCGGCGTCGTCCGCCGCCGGGCCGGCGGGGGCGGCGGCGCCCCGGCGCGCATGCCCCAGGACGCCGCGCAGCCGCTCGGCCTCGGCGTACGTCAGCGCGTCCAGCCGCACCTCGGCCTTGCCGCGCGCGCCGCCGGCGGTCTGCACCTCGAGCGACACGAGCCCGAACAGCCGCTGGACCAGGCCGCGCGACGTGTCGAGCGCCGAGATCCGCGACGCGGGCACCGCCCGGTCCGAGCGGCTGAGCAGTCCGCTGCGCAGGTGCAGCGCGCCGTCCGTCACGCGGTACGTCGTCGCGCGCCACTCGAGCACGACGGAGACGCACGCCAGCCCGATCAGCGTGGCGATGGCCGCCACGGCGTAGTCGCCGAAGCCGACCGCGATGCCGAGCAGCGCCGGCAGGCCGCCGCGCAGCACGCGGAACAGGCGGACGAGGACGTAGGCGACGTGCAGCCGCCGCGGCGGGACTTCGTCCGTCGGGGGCGCCGCGTCCGTCGGCGGACCGGGGCTCGCGTCCGGCTCAGAGCTCATCCGGCACCCGCGCCAGCGCGGCGATGTGGGCGCGCAGGGCCTCGGCCTCGTCGCGGTCGAGCGCCGGGATCGTCACCGACCCGGCGGCGGTGTGCAGCTCGATCTCGGCCAGGCCGAAGCGGTCCGCGAGCGGCCCGTGGTGCAGGTCGACGTGCTGCACCCGCACCATCGGCACCACCGTCCGCGTGATGACGAGGAGCCCGTGGTGCAGGTCGACCTCCTCGGCGCCGATGGCGTACCACCAGATCCGCCGCCGGACGGCCGGCACGACGGCCACCGTGCCGAGCGCCGCGACCCACGCCGCGGCGGTCCCGACCGCCGCGACCCACCCGGGGACGGGGACGAGCGCCAGCACGACGGTGGCGACCGCCGCGGCCGGCAGGCCCTGCGCCGCCAGGTGCAGGCGCCAGTACGGCACCGCGCGGGCGGACAGGCGGCGCGGCTGCGCGTCGGCGGCCGCGGAGCCGGGCGCCGGGACGGTCGACGACATGGGCGGCAGCCTACGGCGAGGGTCGGCTAGCGTCCGCCGCGATGCCGCTGCCCGTGCCGCCGACGCTCATCGCCGTCCCGAACGTCTCGGAGGGCCGCGACCGGACGACGGTCGACGCGATCGGCCGCGCGTACGCCGAGGGCGGCGCCCGGGTGCTCGACGTCCACGCCGACCCGGACCACCACCGCGCGGTGCACACCCTGGCCGCGCCCCCGGGGCGTCTGGCGGACGCGCTCGTCACCGGCGCCGAGGCCGCGATGGCGCACGTCGACCTGCGCACGCCCCGCGGGGTGCACCCGCACGTCGGCGCCCTCGACGTCTGCCCCGTGGTCTTCCGCACGCCGGAGGAGCGCGGCGTGGCGGTGCTCGAGGCGCTGTCCGCAGCGGCGGGCATCGGCGAGCTCGGGCTGCCCGTCCTGCTCTACGGGCTGCTCGGCGACGGCCGCACGCGCGCGGACGTGCGCCGCGGCGGGGTCGAGGAGCTGACGCGACGCCTGGCCGCGGGCGAGCTGCGGCCGGACTTCGGCCCCGCGCGGCCGCACCCGACGGCCGGCGCCGTCCTCGTCGGCGCCCGCCCGCCGCTGCTGGCCTTCAACGTCGAGCTCGCCGCGCCGGCGACCCCGGACGACGCCCGCCGGATCGCTGCGCTCGTGCGCGAGGGCGGGGAGGAGGGGCTGCCCGGCGTCCGCGCCATCGGCCTGGAGCTGGCGCACGCCGAGGGCCTCGCGGGCGGGGGCGCGCCGCTGGCCCAGGTGTCCTGCAACGTCGAGGACCACCGGGCCGTGCCGCTGGCCCGCCTCGTCGCGGCCGTCGCGCGCCACGCCGACGTGGCGGCCTGCGAGGTCGTGGGGCTGCCGCCGGCCGAGGCGTTCGCGGGCTTCCCGGAGGACGTGCCCGTCCGGGGCCGGCGGACGCTCGAGGACGCGCTGGCCGCCGGCTGACCGCCGGGCGCCGGTCGACGCCCCGCCGCGGGCGGCGCTCAGCCGCCGCGCAGCCGCTCGACGGCGTCCGGCACCTCGCCGCTCGGCCCACCCGCCGTCGACGGGTCCCGCTCGATCGCCTCGGGGCTGGACGGGTCGTCGGACCCGCCGCCGGCGTCGCCGCCCGACCCGCTCTCGGTGCGGCCCGTCTCCGTCTCCTGGCCATCGCCCTTCCCCGCCTCGGTCTCGGGCGCCGGGTCGCGGTCGGGGACCTGGTCCGCGTTCGTCTCGTCGGTGCTCATGGCCGGCGGCTACCCGGTCGGGCGGGCCGGGATGCGGCCGCCTGGGCGACCCGCTGGGGCGCCGCCGGCGCGGCTCCGGCGTCGCCGCGTCGCCGCGTCGACCGCTCGCCGGGCCGCGCCGGGCGAGCGCCGGCGACCGTCAGGCACGCGATGCGGCGCGCGACGCGGCCCGCGCGCGCCCCGGCCGCGGCTCGGGCCGCCCGACGAGCGCCACCTCGCCCGCGACCACGCGGCGCATGAGCGCCCGCACCCCGGCCGGGTCGTCGCCCGCGACGGCCAGCGCCCACATCAGCTTCACCGTGGCGGCCGACGACAGCACCCCGGGCAGGAAGCTGATCCCCGCGCCCGTCAGCACGGGCAGGGAGGGGTAGTACGAGCCGGCCACGTCGGGGGCCGCCGCGACGGTGCCGACCACGACGCCGCCGCGCGCGGTGACGAACTCCGAGAAGCGCGAGAGGGACGCGTCGTCCTCGCCGGTGGGGCCGGTGGCGCAGGGGTAGAGCTCGGCGACGACGCCGCGCAGCCCGCCCGCCTCGACGGCGGCCTCGAGGGCGCCGAACGGCATCCCGGGGTGGACGCGCAGCTCGAGCACGCGGGGGTCGAACCGCGCGACGGTGGGGTGGGCGGCGACGCCGACGACCCGGTCGCGGGGACCGAGCGGCTGCGGCGCGGGCCAGGGCACCAGGCGCTCCAGGCGGCCGCGGCGCACGACCGCGACGGGGCCGCCGTTGGGCGACACGAACGCGCGGCCGGACGCGCGCTCCTTGCGCACGCGGGTGCCCAGGTGCACGGCCGCGTCGCCGTCCGGGGTGCCGGCGAAGACGAGGTACGTGCCGGCCGGCAGGGTGCGCAGCGCGATCAGGGCGCTGCGGACGTTGTTGCGCGCGTCGCTCTCGGGGTCGTCGGGCGGCAGGTTGCTGCCGGTGAGCACGACGGGGACGGGCAGGTCCGCCAGGGCGAAGGAGAGCGCCGCGGCGCTGTAGCCCATCGTGTCCGAGCCGTGCAGCACGCAGATCGCCTCGGCGCCGCGGGCGACGAGCCGGCGGATCGCCGCGGCGATCGCCTCCCAGTCGGCCGGGCGCGCCTCCTCGGAGTGCAGCTCGACGGGCCGCTCGATCTGCAGCTGGTGGGACCCGAACGCGGCGAGCGGCCCCGCCAGCCACCCCGGCAGGCCGCCCGCTCCGGGGCCGCGGACGAGGCGCACGACGTCGGCGTCGCGGGCGGAGGTCGAGCCGATCGTCCCCCCGGTGAGGACGAGGCCGAGACGGTGTCGCGACATCCGCTCCAGCGTACGGCAGCGCCGTCGCGGTGCCGGTCGTGGCGGGGCGCCGCTAGTCTGGACGGGCCAATGGCCCGCCCCACGAAGCGCCGCACGAAGCACCGCGGCAACGCCGCCGGGATGATCGAATCCCGGGGCGTCACCCACGCCCGTTCCCGCAGCACCGGCACCGGATCCGCTCCGGGCCGCGCGCGCGTCGACCCTCGACTCCGCGAGCCGTCCTGGCGCTCCGCGTTCATCCGGGCGCTCTTCGCCGCCGGCGTGTTCGTGCTCGTCATGCTGCTCGCGCTGAAGGGCCAGCCCGCCGCGGTGCTGCTGACCGGTCTGATGCTCGTGGCGGTCTACACGCCGTTCGGCTTCTACTTCGACCGCTTCATGTACCGCCGCCGCATGGCGAAGCTCGGGCAGGCCGCCGGCCGGGCGCCCGCGCCGAAGCCGCGCGGCAAGAAGCGGTAGCCACCGTCCACCAGGGGGAAGGGGTCCGTCATGGACGTCCGCATGTACACCGTCGGGATGATCCAGGAGAACGCGTTCCTGGTCTCCCAGGAGGGCTCCGACGAGGCCGTGGTCGTCGACCCCGGCGCCGAGGCCCCGAAGCTGCTCGCCGCGCTGAAGGAGCACGGGCTGACCCTGAAGGGCATCCTCGTCACGCACACGCACTTCGACCACATCGGGGCGGTGGCGGACCTGCACGACGCCACGGGCGCCGAGGTCTGGTGCCCCGCCGGCGAGGCCGACACGCTGCGCGACCCCAACGCCGTGATGCGTTGGCAGGGCTTCGGGCCGTTCCGCGGCTACGACCCCGAGCACCTCGTGCGGGGCGGCGACGTCGTGTCGCTGGCCGGCTTCGACTTCCAGGTCGTCTCCACGCCCGGGCACAGCCCCGACCACGTCACCTACGCGCTGCCCGACGAGGGCGCGATCTTCTCGGGCGACGTCCTCTTCCAGGGCTCCGTCGGCCGCACCGACCTGCCGGGCTGCGACCACGGCCGCCTGATGCGCTCGATCAAGGACCTGCTCGACCGCTTCGACGACGCGACGACGGTCTGCCCCGGCCACATGGCCCCGACGACGCTGGGCCAGGAGCGCCGCACGAACCCGTTCGTGCTCGATCTGCTCGCGAACGGGACCGGCGCGTGAGCGGCGGCGGCAAGGTCACCGCCCCGCGCGGCACCCACGACGTCCTGCCCGACGAGGCCGAGCGCCGGGCCGAGGTCGAGCGCCTGGCGCGCGAGATCCTCGGCGGCGCCGGCTACCGGCGGATCGAGACGCCGATCTTCGAGGCCACCGAGCTGTTCGCCCGCGGCGTCGGCGCGTCGACGGACGTCGTCCAGAAGGAGATGTACACCTTCGAGGACCGCGGCGAGCGCAGCCTGACGCTGCGGCCCGAGGGCACGGCGGGGGTCGTCCGCTCGTACCTCGAGCACGGCATGCACAAGCTGCCCCAGCCGGTGAAGCTGTGGTACTGGGGGCCGTTCTTCCGCTACGAGCGCGCCCAGAAGGGCCGCCAGCGGCAGTTCTGGCAGCTCGGCATCGAGACGCTCGGGTCCGAGGACCCGTCCGTGGACGCCGAGGGCATCGTGCTGCTGCACCGGCTGCTGGGGGCGCTCGGCGTGCCCGACCTGCGGCTGCGTCTGGGCTCGCTCGGCACGCCCGCCGGCCGCGAGGGCTACCGGGAGCTGCTCGTGGCGTACCTGCGCGAGCACGAGGACCGGCTGTCGGACGAGGTCCGCGGCCGCATCGACCTGAACCCGCTGCGCGCCTTCGACAGCGACCACCCGGGCACGCGCGAGGTCATGGCGGGCGCGCCGCTGCTGCTCGACCACCTGGCCGAGGACGACGCCGCGCACTTCGCCGAGGTCCGCGCGCTGCTCGACGGCGCCGGGGTGGCGTACGAGATCGACCCCACGCTCGTCCGCGGGCTGGACTACTACTCGCGGACGCTCTTCGAGTTCACCTCGGACGCCCTCGGCGCCCAGTCCGGGGTGGGCGGTGGCGGCCGCTACGACGGGCTCATGGAGCTCATCGGCGGGCCCGCGACCCCCGGCTTCGGCTGGGGCGCGGGGATCGAGCGGATCCTGCTCGCGCAGACCGGCGGGAAGGATCCCGAGCCCGCCGAGCAGGCCTGCGACCTGTACGTCGCGTGGGCCGACGGGCACCGCGCCCCGGCCTTCGCCCTCGCCGACGCCGCCGCGCGCGACGGGCTGGCCGTCCGGCTGGACCAGGCGCCGGCGCGCGGGCTGAAGGGCCAGCTGCGGCGCGCCGACCGCGCGGGGGCCCGGACGATCGTGGTGGTGGACGAGGACGGCCTGCGCGTGGAGCGCGGGGCCGAACGCGGGCCGGTGGCCGACGCGCGGGCCGCGATCGCGGCGGCGCGCGGCTGACCGCCGCGCGCGGCGGGCGGCCGGTACCGTAGGCCGTCATGCCTGCTCCGGAGCCCGCGTCCACCGTCCCCGACTCCGACGCCACGAAGAGCGAGCGGATCGCCCGCCTCGTCCAGGAGACGGTCGGGGCGGCGCCGGTCCACGCCAACCGCTTCCGCACGCAGTGGGCGGGCCTGGCGGGGGAGGACGCCGTCGGGACGACGCTGCGGGTCGCCGGCTGGGTCCACCGCCGCCGCGACCACGGCGGACTCATCTTCGTCGACCTGCGCGACCGCACCGGCCTGCTGCAGGTCGTCTTCGATCCCGCCACGTGCGGCGCGGAGGTCTTCGCCGCCGCCGAGCGCCTGCGCTCGGAGCACGTCCTCACGGTCGAGGGCGATCTGACCGCCCGCGGCGCCGAGCACGTCAACCCGAAGATGGCCACGGGCGCCGTCGAGCTGCGCGCCGCGACCCTGGAGACGCTGGCCGAGGCCGACACGCCGCCGTTCCCGGTGGACGAGGACGGCCCGGTGGACGAGCTCGTCCGCCTGCGCAACCGCGTCGTCGACCTGCGCCGCCAGGTCAACCGCGACGCGCTCCTGCTGCGCTCGCGCATCGTCCGCGCGATCCGCGACGCGATGGAGGAGGAGGGCTTCCTCGACATCGAGACGCCCTACCTGACCCGCTCGTCGCCCGAGGGCGCCCGCGACTTCCTCGTCCCCTCGCGCCTGCAGGCCGGCTCGTTCTACGCGCTGCCGCAGAGCCCGCAGCAGCTCAAGCAGATGCTGATGGTGGCGGGCTTCGAGCGCTACTACCAGATCGTCCGCTGCTTCCGCGACGAGGACCTGCGCGCCGACCGCCAGCCCGAGTTCACGCAGCTCGACGCCGAGCTGAGCTTCGTCGACGAGGACGACGTCATCGCGACGTTCGAGCGCGTCATGTCGCGCGCGTTCGCGGCCGGCGGCCTCGACGTCGCCGCCCCGGCGTGGGAGCGCATGCCCTACGACGAGGCGCTGCTGCGCTACGGCAACGACCGCCCCGACCGCCGCTTCGGCCTGGAGATCCAGGAGCTCTCGGACGCCCTGCGCGGCACGGAGTTCAAGGTCTTCGCCGGCACGCTCGCGTCCGGCGGCGTCGTCCGCGGCATCAACGCCGGCGGGCTGACCGTCCCGCGCAAGCAGCTCGACGAGCTGACCGAGATCGCGAAGAAGGCCGGCGCCGGCGGCCTGGTCTGGGGCTTCGTCGAGGAGGACGGCTCCTGGCGCTCCCCGATCGCGAAGTTCCTCACGTCCGACGAGATCGACGCGATCAAGACGACGCTCGACGCCTCGCCGGGCGACCTGCTGCTGATCGTCGCGGACCAGGCGGCGGTCGCCGCGAACGTCCTCGGCGTCCTGCGCCTGGAGCTCGCGGACCGCTTCGGTCTGCGCGAGGACCGCAACGACGTCTTCTGGGTCGTCGACTTCCCGATGTTCGAGCGCTCCGCCGAGGGGGATCGCTGGGACGCGGTGCACCACCCGTTCACGCAGCCGTCCGCGCCCGGCGGCGGCGCGCTGACGCCCGAGGACCTGGCGCCCGGCGGCCGCTTCGGCGCGCCGCACCCGGACGGCCCCAGCGCCACCGGCGGCGCGGCCCCGGACGACGCGCCCGCGCCGGCGCCGGAGGCGAGCGGCCCCGGCGCCCTGCGCTCCCGCGCCTACGACCTGGTCGTCAACGGCTGGGAGGTCGGCGGCGGCTCCATCCGCATCAACCGCGTCGAGCAGCAGCTCGCCGTGCTCGAGCTGCTCGGCATCGACGCCGAGGAGGCCGAGGAGCAGTTCGGCCACCTGCTGCGCGCCCTGAAGGCCGGCGCGCCGCCGCACGGCGGCATCGCGTTCGGCGTCGACCGCCTGGCCGCCCTGTGCGCCGGCCGCGACTCGCTGCGCGACGTCATCGCCTTCCCGAAGACGTCGTCGGGCGGCGATCCGCTCACCGGCGCGCCGGCGCCCGTCGACGCGGGGCAGCTCGGCGAGCTGGCGCTGCGCTCGACGGTCGAGCCGCCCGCCGCGGGCTGATTCCGGGCGCGACGGCGGCCGGGCGCGCCCGGGCCGCCGTCAGCCCCCGTCGCCGCCGGTGGGGCCGGCCAGCGCTTCGATCCCCGGCAGGAAGAGCCGGGTGATCCAGTCGACGAGCTCCTCGGCGTCGATCTCGCGGTGCGCGCGCCACCAGTACGCCAGGCCCTCGAACGCGCCGTTGAGGGCGTGCGCCACGGACTCCGTGCGCCACGGCTCCAGGTCCAGGCCCTGCGCGTCGATCGTCTCGCGCACCAGCGAGGTCAGCAGCGCGCTCTGCTGCGCCCGCACGGCGAGGATCGGCTCGGCGCCGGGCTCGGGGCCGGCGGTCAGCAGCAGGTCCCAGCCACCGCGCTCCTCGGCAACGAAGCGCAGGAAGGCGATCGCGCCCGCCCGCATCCGCCCGGCGGCGTCCTGCTCGGCGAGCGCCGCGGTCGCGACCACGTCGGCCAGGGCGCGGCCGGCGCGCTCGACGCAGCGCAGGTACAGGGCCTCCTTGTTGCCGACCAGGTCGTAGACCACGGGCTTCGAGACGCCGGCGCGCAGCGCGACCTCGTCCATCGAGGCGCCTTGGTAGCCGCGCTCGGCGAACAGGCCCTGCGCGATCGCCAGCACCTGCTCCTCGCGCACCGCGCGCGGCACGCGGCCGTGCGGGAACCCGGCGACGGCGGCCGCGTCGGCGGCGGGGGCGGGGCGGTCGGCGGCGGGCATCCCGCCCCCATGATCCTGCAAAGCGCGCGCCGGGGTCCGCTCGCGCGCGCACGGCGCGGACCGCTACGGTCGCGGCGTGCCCGTCGACCCGTCGTCCGCCGCCGCGCCGCGCCTGCGTCCCGTCGGCCCCGACGACGCCGCGCTCCTCGTCACCCTGTACCGCACGGGACCGGCCGCCGCGGCGTTCGCCGCCGCCGGTCTGCCGGCCGCCGCGCTCGAGGGCCTGCTGGCCCAGCAGCACGACGCCCGCGAGCAGGGGTACGCGGCGGCGCACCCGGACCGCGACGACCTGGTGATCGAGGTCGCCGGACGGGCGGTCGGCCGCCTGCTGCTCGCCCGGGGCCGCGACGACCACCGCGTCGTGGACGTGGCGCTGCTGCCCGACGCGCGCGGACGGGGGACCGGGACGGCGGTGCTGCGGCGGGCCCAGGCGGGCGCGGCCGCCGCCGCGGTGCCGCTGCGGCTGCACGCCGACCGGGGCGGCCCGGCGGAGGCGCTCTACCGGCGCCTGGGCTTCGTCGACGACGGGGTGCCGGACGCGTTCCGCGTGCCGCTCGTCTGGCGACCGTAGCGACCCCCGGGCCGGCGTCCCGGGGCCGCGCAGGATGGTTGCGCGGCGAAGCGCTGGACGCCCGTCGTAGGCGCCGCGGACCGGCGGGAACGGCACCCCGGCACCGCATTCCCTGTACCTACCGGTTGTTCGGGAAGTGGGGGTGCATCTCCCGTCGTACCGCCAGGTTGACGTCGTCAAGCTGCGCTCGCTCCGTCCGACCACCTGGGTGTCCACCCACCCCTGGAGTCCCTGTGCGTCTCACGATCGCTCTCAAACTGGCGCTCGCCTTCGCGGCGGTCGTCGTCATCACCGCCGTCATCGGCGTCTACGCCATCACCCGCACGTCCGCCATGAGCGACGCCACCACGGCCCTCACGGACCGCGTCGTCCCGGCCACGACCACCATCGGCACGCTGAAGGACAAGACCGGCTCGTACCGCCGCAACCAGATCCTCTACGTCGCCGGCCAGTCCAACGACAAGCAGCTCGCCGAGAACCAGGCCGACATCGACGCGGCGATCCAGGACTACGAGACGAAGTACGTCTCCGGCGAGAGCGACCGCAACGCGCTCGACGCGTTCGTCGCGCAGTGGAAGACGTACCGCGAAACGACCGCCGGGTTCAAGGACGTCGCCCGCAACGACATCGACGCCACGATGAAGATCCTGGCGGAGGGCGACGGCGACAAGGCGTGGGAGGACACGAAGTCCGCGATCGCCGGATGGAGCGGCGCCGTCGACAAGGTCGCGCAGGCCGCCGACGCGAAGGCGCGCGACACCGCCAGCACCACCCGCACCACCACGCTGATCCTGCTCGTCGCCGGCATCCTGGTCGCCGCGGGCATGGCCGCGCTGCTCGTCCGCACGATCGCGCGCGGCCTGCGCGCCATCGTCACCGCCGCCCGCGGGATCGCCCAGGGCGACGTGCAGCAGCAGCTCGACCTGCACTCCAACGACGAGGTCGGCGACGCCGGCGAGGCGTTCCGCGACATGGTCGGCTACCTGCAGGACGCCGTCGTCATCGCCGACCGCATCGCCGCCGGCGACGTGTCCGTCGACGTCGAGCCGCGCGGCGACCGCGACGCCCTGGGCCACGCGTTCGTCGGCATGACGGAGTCGCTGCGCGGGGCGCTCGGCGACGTCGCCGGCTCCATCGGCACCGTCTCCACCGCCTCGCACGAGATGTCGTCGGCCGCCGACGAGGCCGGCCGCGCCGTCGCCGAGATCGCCGAGGCCATCGCCCAGATCGCCCGCGGCGCCGAGCAGCAGGCCGTCTCGCTGGCCGAGACGCGCGAGCTGGTCGAGGAGGTCTCCTCCAGCATCGACGAGTCCACGGCCGCCGCCGAGCAGACCGCGTCGGCCGCCGACGGCGCCCGCACGATCGCCCGCGACGGCGTCGGCGCGGCCGAGCAGGCCACGTCCGCCATGCAGGCGCTGCGCGACTCGTCCGCCGAGGTCGCCGCCGCGATCCGCGACCTCGGCGCGAAGAGCGACGAGATCGGCGGCATCGTCGTCACGATCACCGGCATCGCCGAGCAGACGAACCTGCTGGCGCTGAACGCGGCGATCGAGGCGGCGCGCGCCGGCGAGCAGGGCCGCGGCTTCGCGGTCGTCGCCGAGGAGGTCCGCAAGCTGGCCGAGGAGTCCCAGGGCGCCGCGGCGAACATCTCCGACCTGATCGGGCACATGCAGGGCGAGACGCAGAAGGCCGTCGCGGTCGTCGAGCGCACCGTCGAGCGCACCGAGGCCGGCACGGAGACCGTCGAGCACGCCCGCGAGGCGTTCGAGCGGATCGGCGCGTCCGTCGAGGACATGGACACGCGCGTCCGGTCGATCACGGAGCTGACGCACCGCATCCACGCCGGCGCCGCCCAGGTCGACGAGCGCATCCGCGAGGTCGCCGAGCTGGCGCAGCGCTCCTCCGCCGCGACCGAGGACGTCTCGGCGTCGACGGAGCAGACGTCCGCGTCCGCGCAGCAGATCGCCGCGTCGACCGACTCGCTGGCGTCGACCGCCGACGAGGTCGCGAGCGTCATCGGGCGCTTCCGCCTGACGGTCTAGGCCCCGGGGCCCCGCGCACGCAGCACGGGCGGGGCGGGGTGCCGGACGGCGCCCCGCCCCGCGGTCGTCCCGGGGCGGGACCGCCCGACGGCGTCGCCCGCCGAGCCCGGCGACGGCGCCCGGGATCAGCGCGGCAGGACCGCGGGCGGCGGCACCACGCCCGCCACGCCCGCGTCGCCGGCGAACAGCCGTCCGGCGAGCGGCTGCTCCGCCAGCGCGGCGTCGTCCAGCCCCTTGCGCGAGGTCGTGACGAAGAGCGTCCGGCCGTCCGGGCCGCCGAACGCCGGGCGCGTCGGCTGGGCCACCGGCAGGGCGACCTCGCGGACGAGCGCCCCGGCCGGGGTGAAGCAGCGCACCGCCGAGCCGCCGAAGAACGCGATCCACAGGTCGCCGTTCGCGTCGACGGCCATCCCGTCGGGGTGCCCGTCCAGGCCGCGCGCGTCGACGACGACGCGGTCGGGGCCCAGGGCGCCGCTCTGCCGGTCGTACGCGTACGCGCGGACCTGGCCGGTCGGGGTGTCGGTCAGGTACATCGTGGCGCCGTCGGGCGACCAGACGGGACCGTTCGGGATGCTCACCCCGCGCTGGACCACGGCCAGCTCGTCGCGGCCGTCCAGCCGCAGCACCGTGCCGTGGCCCGCGTCCTCGTCGCGCGCCATCGTGCCGAGCCACAGCCGGCCGTCGGGGTCGACGCCGGCGTCGTTCGTGCGCACCGGCCGGTCGGCGCCCGGCGCGCTGGCGAGCGGGGTGACCTCGCCGTCGGGCAGCGCGACGCGCGCCACGGTCCGCCCGCTCCCGGCGACGAGCGTGCCGTCGGCGGCGGGGGCGAGCGCGCCGGTCTGGTCCGCCAGGCCCACGGTCGTGGTCGTGCCGTCGGGCGCGGTCGCGTGGACGCAGCGGCCGGTGATGTCGACCCACAGCAGCACGCCGCGCCGCGCGTGCCAGACCGCCCCCTCGCCGTGGTGGGCGACGGTCGTGCCGAGCGGGGCGAGCGCGGGGGAGGAGGACGCCATCCGGCGATCGTAGAGGGGGCCCGCGGCGGGCCCGGCCCGGCGGGCGCTACGCGTCGAGCGCGGTCGCGGCGACGAGCCCGTCGCCCGTCGTCCCCGGGGCCGGCAGGCCGGGCGCGGGCCGCAGCCACCGCCGCAGCTGCGCGTACACCCGGGGGTGGTGCAGCAGGTCGAAGTGGTGCAGCCCGCCCAGCAGGACGGCGTCCTCCTCGCCGTACGCCAGCCGGCGCTCGCCGCGGGCGCGCCCCGTCGCGCTGTCCGGCGTGACGAGCAGGTCGCCCAGGACCGTCCGGGCGAGCCACGACGCGGGATCGCCGGCCATCGTGACGCCGAGCGCGTGGTGGCGCACGCCCTCGAGCAGCGGGACGGCGGTGCCCCGCTCGCCCCACGGCCAGCGGTCGACGGCGGGCGGCAGGTCCTCGGGGACGATCGCTCCGTGGCGCAGGTCGAGCACGCCGGCCGAGCGCAGGCCCAGCAGGTCGGTGACCAGCCGCGTCTCGGGCGCCAGCCCCGCCGCCCACGACGCCGTGGCGGACGCGCGCTCCAGGTGCGCGCCCAGGTGCGGCGAGCCGAGCGTGACGACGTGGCGCAGCGGCCCGATCCAGCCGTGCCCGGCGGCGGCGCCCTCGACGCAGGCGGCGCGGGCCACGAGGCCGCCCATGGAGTGCCCCACGAGGGACAGCTCGCGCAGCCCGCCGGGCCACGCGGCGACGAGCCGCTCGAGCAGGTTCGCCAGGTCGGCGCCGTTGGCCGGGATCCGACGCCCCGTGTCGTAGCGGAGCAGCAGGACGTCGGCGCCCAGGTCGCGGTGCAGGCGGGCGGCGAACCCCTCGTGCGCCGGCGTCCCGGCCCACGAGGCGTCCGTCAGGCACAGGCCGTGGACGAGCACGACGACGCGGCCGGTCGTCATCGGGAACGCCCGACGCAGTGCGGCGCCGTCGACGGGCAGGTCGCGCCCGTTGCGGCGCAGGGTCATCGGCAGCGCGAGCGGGCTGCGCTCGGCCGCCCAGCGGTCGCCGAAGGCCCCGCCCAGCGCGCCGAGCACGCGGTCGCCGGCGGGGTGGTCGCCCAGGGGCCGGGCGTGCGGCGGCCGGGTGGCGGCGAGCGCCAGGCCGGCGGCGCGCAGGACGGTGCTGCCGATCCCGCGGACCGCGGCGTAGGTGCCGTCCGCGATGCGGTCGTGCGCCCACGCGACGGGCGGCGCCCAGCCGGCGTGGTCCTCGCCGCGGCCGAACGCCCGGGCGGCGACGGCGCGGTGGGTGGCCTGGACGTGGCCGACCGCGCCGGCGAACGCGCGCGCGGCGGCCACGCCGGCGGCGCGGGCCTCGGCGGGCGTCATCGGCGCGGGACGGCGTCGGGGACGAGCATCGGTATACGACTGTAGACCGAAAGGGCCGGGATGTCGAGCGGGTCGCCAGAGCGGGACCGGCCTGGCGGTCCGCTCGGCCGTCGCACCTGCCGGTCCGCTCCGCCGGTGCCGCTCGCGCGCCCGCCCCGCCGTCCGGGCCTGCTCGTCCGCCCGGCGGGTCGCGTCCGTCCTAGCGCCCGCCGCGCGGCCCGGCGATGCCGCCGGCCACGTCGGCGAGCTCCGCGCGCAGGTCCCGCTTGAGGATCTTGCCGCTGGCGTTCTTCGGCAGCGCGTCGACCACGCGGAACGCCTTCGGCACCTTGAAGCCCGCCAGGCGCTCGCGGCAGTGCGCCGCCAGGCCCGCCTCGTCGACGCTCGCGCCCTCGCGGGCCACCACGACGGCGACGACGCACTCGATCCACTCGGGGTGGGGGATGCCGACGACGGCGACCTCGGCGACCGCCTCGTGGGCGTAGATCGCCTCCTCGACCTCGCGCGACGCGACGTTCTCGCCGCCCGTCTTGATCATGTCCTTGATGCGGTCGACGACGGTGATGTAGCCCTCCTCGTCCGCCACGCCGAGGTCGCCGGAGTGGAACCACCCGCCGGCGAACGCCGCGGCCGTCTTGTCGGGCGCGTCCAGGTAGCCGTGGATCGCGTGCGGCGAGCGCAGGACGATCTCGCCGATCTCGCCCGGCGGCAGCTCGCTGCCGTCCGGCGCCGCGATCCGCGCCTCGACGTTCAGGGCCGCGCGCCCGGCCGACCCGGCCTTGCGCAGCTGGTCCTCGGGCCGCAGGACGGTCGACAGCGGCGCCATCTCGGTCTGGCCGTAGAAGTTCCACAGCCGCAGCTCCGGCCGGCGACGGCTGAGCTCCTTCAGCACCTCGACCGGCATGATCGCGGCGCCGTAGTAGCCCTTGCGGAGCGTGGAGAGGTCCCGCGCGTCGAAGTCGGGGTGGCGCAGCAGCCCGATCCACACCGTCGGCGGGGCGAAGAACATCGTCGCGCCGTGCCGCTCGATCGCCGCGAGCACCGCGGCCGGATCGGGGGCCGGCAGGATCACGCTCGTCATGCCCAGCTGGATCGCCGGCAGCAGGAACACGTGCTGCTGCGCGACGTGGAAGAGCGGCAGCGCGTGCACCTGCACGTCGTCGGAGCCCATCTCGCCGTCGACCATGCAGGTCGAGTAGTTCGCGATGAGCGCCTCGTGCGACAAGACCGCGCCCTTCGGCCGCGACTCGGTGCCCGACGTGTACATCACCTGCGCCGGCGCGTCCGAGGCGACGAGGTGGTCGGGGGCGCCGGGATCCGGGTCGCCGGGCGCGCCGACCAGGTCGGGCAGCCGCTCCCACTGCATCCGCTCCTCGACGTCGTCGGCCCCCAGGACGGCCTGCACCTTCAGGCGCCCCTCGAAGCCGGCGACGCGGATCGCCTCCTCGGCCGTCTCCAGCAGGGCGTCCTGGGCGAGCAGGCCGCTCGCGCCCGAGTGCTGCAGGACGTAGCCCACCTCGGCGCCGCCGAGCATGAAGTTGACCGGGACGAGGGTGGCGCCGGCCTTCGCGACGCCGAAGATCGCCTGCACGTAGGGCAGGCCGTTGCGGGACAGGAGCGCGACGCGGTCGCCGGGGCCGATGCCGCGGGCCGCGAGCGCCGCGGCCAGGCGGTTGGCGTCGGCCTCGAGCTCCGCGAACGTGCGCGAGCGCGGGTCGGGGACCCCCTCCTCGAGCACCGCGACCCGGTCGGGGAAGCGGCGCGCCGAGCGGTGCAGCAGGTCGGCCAGCGTCTGGCGGCGGGCCCGCGCGACGGTCTCCTCGAGCGCGGACGAGGCGGCGGTGGTCGGCAGGTCGGTGGTGGCCATGCGGGGCTCCGGGTCGGGGGCGCGGCGGACGGGGTCGGGCGGCGGCGTACCCGCGGGCGCCCGTCGGTACGGCAGCCTCTCACGTGCGGTGCCGGGCGTGGGGGCGATCGCGGCGGCTTCCGGACGGTCGGCGGACGCGTTCGGCGTACGCTTCCCCGTGCCGGCGGGGACGACGGTCCGGATGGCTACTCTCGGTCCGATGGCTGATTGGCGGTACGAGGAGCACCTGCGCTCCCCGGTCGGTCGGGGCGCGCTGCCGCCCGGCGGGCACGACGGCGTCGCGGGCGGCGCGGCGTGCGGCGACCTCGTGCGCGTGGTCGTGGCCGTCGACGGCGCGCGGATCGCCGGTGCCGGGTTCGTCGCGGAGGGCTGCGGCGCGCTGACCGTCTGCGGGTCCGTGGCCTGCGAGCTGCTCGACGGCGCGAGCGTGCGCGACGCCGCCCGGGTGTCCGTCGCGGCGGTGTGCGACGAGGTCGGCGGCCTGACGCCGGGCAAGCTTCACGCGGCCGAGCTGGTCGTCGACGCGCTGCACCGGGCGCTCGGCGCCGCCGTCGCCGCCGACGCGGCGCCGGACGGCCCGGCCCGGGGGACCCTGGCCGCGATGAGCGGCGGGGTCGATTCCGCGGTGGCGGCGCTGCAGGCCGGTCCGGACGCGGTGGCGGTGACGCTCGAGCTGTGGCGCGACCCCGAGAACGACGCGGAGTCGTCCTGCTGCTCGCACTCCGCCGTCCGCCGCGCGCGCGACCTGGCGCACCGGATGGGCATGCCGCACCTGACCCTCGACCTGCGCGACGCCTTCCGCGACGGCGTCGTCACCCCGTGGATCGAGGACCACCGCAACGGGCTGACGCCGAACCCGTGCGTGCGCTGCAACGGCAACGTCCGCCTGGACGCCATGCTGGAGCTCGCCGACCGCCTGGGCTGCGCGACGCTGACGACGGGCCACTACGCCCGCACCACCGACGACGGCCTGCTGCGGCTGGCGACCGACCAGGCGAAGGACCAGGCGTACATGCTCGCCGGCCTGCGCCCGTCCTCGATCGCCCGGATGCGCTTCCCGCTCGGCGGGCTGCGCAAGCCCCAGGTGCGGGCGCTGGCGGAGGACGCCGACCTGCCCGTCGCGCGCACCCCCGACTCGCAGGACCTGTGCTTCCTCGCGGGCACCGGCCGCCCGGCGTTCCTCGCGCGGCACGGCGGTCTCGAGAGCCGCCCCGGCCCGATCCGCGACGCCGACACGGGGGAGACCCTGGGCGAGCACCGCGGCGCGCACCTCTACACCCTGGGCCAGCGCCGCGGCCTGGGCGTCGCCGCCGGCGAGCCGCGCTACGTCGTCGGGACCGACGTGACGGAGAACGTGGTGCTCGTCGGCCCCCGCGAGCGGCTGATGACCGACCGGGTCACGCTGCGCGACGTCGTCCTGCACCGCGAGCCGTGGTGCGTCGACGCCGTGAAGCTGCGCTACAAGCAGCCGCCGCGCCGGGCGCGCATCGTGCCGGCCGCCGACGGCGAGGCCGGCGCGGGCGCGCCCGCCACCGTGGTCCTGGAGGAGCCGCTGCTGCAGGCCGCCCCGGGGCAGACGGCGATGCTGCTCGACGGCGACGTCGTCGTCGGGACCGGCGTCCTGGCCTAGGGGCGGGGTGGGCGGTCGGGAACGCGGCCGCGGCGGTCCCGGCCATTCCGGCTGAGGTCCGGATAGCGGTCCTGAGCCGGAACACGCGGGCGCCGGCCGGGCCGTTCCGGCTGAGGTCCGCATACCGGTCCTGACCCGGAACGCGCGGGCGCCGCGCCGGCCGTTCCGGCTGAGGTCCGGATAGCGGTCCCGACCCGGAACGCGCTCCCGCCGGCCGGGCCGTTCCGGCTGAGGTCCGCCTACCGGCCCCGACCCGGAACGCGCTCTCGCCGGCCGGGCCGTTCCGGCTGAGGTCCGCCTACCGGTCCCGACCCGGAACGCGCTCCCGCCGGCCGGGCCGTTCCGGCTGAGGTCCGCATACCGGTCCCGACCCGGAACACGTCCCCGTCGGCCGGGCCGTTCCGGCTGAGGTCCGCATACCGGCCCCGACCCGGAACACGTCCCCGCCGGCCGGGCCGTTCCGGCTGAGGTCCGGATAGCGGTCCCGACCCGGAACACGCTCCCGCCGCCCGGGCCGTTCCGGCTGAGGTCCGGATAGCGGTCCCGATCCGGAACGCGTCCCCGCCTAGTCCGCCGCCCGTTCCACTTCCTCGTCCGGCGCCAGCGGCAGCCGCAGCTCGAAGGTGGCCCCGCCGCCGGGCGTCGGCCGTACCGCGACCGTTCCGCCGTGGGTGACGGCCACCTGTCGCACGATCGCCAGGCCCAGACCGCTGCCGTGCCGCCCGCGGGCGGCGTGGCCGCGGCGGAAGCGGTCGAAGATCCGCGCGCGCTCGTCCGCGGGCACCCCCGGACCGTGGTCGACGACGGTCACGGCGGCCTCGCGCGGCGCCATGCGGCCGGCCCACAGCGGCCCGTCGTCCCTCGACGTCGCGCGCGCCCGGCGTCCGCCGTCGCCCCGGGTCGCCCGGCCGTCCCGGCGAACGCCGTCGTCCCCTGACGCCCGGCCGTCCCCCGACACCCGGCCGTCAAACGACGCCCGGCCGTCCCCCGACGCCCCGCCGTCGCTCGCCGCCCCGTCGCCCTCCGACGCCCGGCCGCCCTCCGACGCCCGGCCGTCCCCCGACGTCCCGCCGCCCCCCGACGCCCGGCCGCCCCCCGACGTCCCGCCGCCCCCAGCCGCCCCGCCGCCCCCAGCCGCCCCGCCGCCCCCTGCCGCCCCGCCGCCCCCCGCCGCCCCGCCGTCCGCGTCCGCGCCCTCCTCGGCGACCCCCGCCACCCGCACCTCGACCGGCCCGCCGCCGACGGCGGCGCCGTGCAGCGCGGCGTTGTTGACGAGGTTCGACACCGCGCGCGCCAGGCGGTCGGGCCGGCCGGAGACGACGAGGTGCTCCGCCTCGACGAGGAACGCGATCCCGCGGTGGTCGCGCCGGGCGCGGTCCACGCACTCGGCCACAAGGGCGTCGAGGGCGACGGGCTCGTCCATCCCGTGATCGGGCTCGTCGCCCCGCGCCAGCTCGATCAGGTCGGTGACCAGGCGCCCCAGGTCCTCCGCCTGGTCGCGGACGTCCTCCAGCATCCCGCGTCGCTCCTCGGGGTCCAGCGTGCCCTCGTCCTCGAGCAGCAGCTCGGCGTTCGTGCGCAGGCTCGTGACCGGGGTCCGCAGCTCGTGCGACGCGTCCGCGACGAGGTGGCGCTGCTCGGCGACGGAGCGGTCCAGGTCGGCGCGCGAGCGCTGCAGCCGCGCCAGCATGCCGTTGAAGCGGCGCGTCAGCTCGCCCACCTCGTCCGCCGGGCCCTCGGGCAGCCGGCGGTCCAGGTCGGCGGTCGCCTCGACGTGCGCGGCGGCGTCCGCCAGGTCGGAGACGGGCCGCAGCACCCGGCGGGCCGTCCAGCGCCCGAGCGCCGCCGCGAGCGCGACGATCGCCGCCCCGATCCCCAGCAGCACGATCCACAGCGTCCGCAGCGCGGAGTCGACCCCGGCCATCGGCCGCGCGAACTGCCACGCGGCGACCGTCACGCCGGTCACCGTCGCCAGGGTCTCGCGCACGTCCGCGGGGATCGGCACGGTGATCATCCGCAGGTGCACGTCGCCGACGTGGACGTCGCGCGGCGCCGTCGCGGCCCCGTCGCGCACCGCCGCCCGGTCGACGCGCTCGACGGGCAGGGCGACCTCGCCGCGCGTGACGACGGCGCCGGCCGACGTCAGCGCCTGCTGGTACTCGGCCGGCCCGCCCAGCCGCGGCGGCGGCGCGGGCGCGGCGGTCGGGCCGCCCAGCGCCGCCGTGCGGCCGTCGGCCGGCGGGCGGAAGCGCAGCACGCGCCGCCGGTCCACGACCGCGTCCGCCTGCGCGCGCAGGCTGTCGTCGACGTTGCCCTGCAGCAGCGACCGGGTGGTGATCCACGCCGCGCCGCCGGCCAGCAGCACGACCGCGGCGGCGACGAGCGCGACGACGAGCGCCAGGCGCCGGCGCAGCGGCACGGCCTACGGCTCCCGCAGCGCGTAGCCGACGCCGCGGATCGTGTGCAGCAGCCGCGGCTCGCCGCCCTCCTCGGTCTTGCGCCGCAGGTAGCCGACGTAGACGCCGAGGGCGTTCGACGTCGCGCCCAGGTCGTAGCCCCACACGTGCTCGAACAGCTGGGAGCGGGACAGCACGACGCGCGGGTGGCGCAGGAACAGCTCGAGCAGCGCGAACTCCGTGCGGGTCAGCTCGACGGGCCGCTCGCCGCGCCAGACCTGCCGGGTGGCCGGATCCATCCGCAGGTCGGCGAAGCGCAGCGGCTCGGCGTCGTCGTCCGCGTCGGGCGCGGCGTCGGCGCGGCGCAGCAGGGCGCGGACGCGGGCCCGCAGCTCGCGCAGGGCGAACGGCTTCGTCAGGTAGTCGTCCGCACCGGCGTCCAGCCCGTCGACGCGGTCGTCGACGCCGTCGCGCGCGGTCAGCATCAGGACGGGCACCCGGTCGCCCGCGGCGCGCAGCCTCCGGCACACCTCCAGGCCGTCCATCCGCGGCATCATCACGTCGAGGATCACCAGGTCCGGCGTCGTGCGCGCCAGCCGGTCGAGCGCCTCCTCGCCGTCCGTCGCGACACGCACCTCGTGGCCGTCCAGCCGCAGCGCGCGCTCGAGGGCGGTGACGAGCGCGGGCTCGTCGTCGACGACCAGGACCTGCGGCATGACGCCAGCGTAGGGCGGCGTCCGCGCGCCGCCCCTCTCCGGCGGCGAAGAACGGACGAAGAACCGGCCCCGCGACGCCCGGCCGCGGCTGCTCGCGCGGCCGCCGCGGCGCGGCGTCGCGGGCCCGACGCCCGATTGCGGCAGAATCCCCCTCGTGACCTCCCAGCGCCCCACCACGAGCGACGAGATCCGCGAGACCTTCCTCGGCTTCTTCGAGGCCCAGGGCAGCCGCCGCCTGGCGTCGGCATCGCTCGTCCCGGCGCAGCACGACCCGTCCGTCCTGCTGACGACGGCGGGCATGCACCCGCTCAAGCCGTACTTCCTCGGCGCGGAGCAGCCGCCGTCCCGGCGCCTGACGAGCTGCCAGAAGTGCTTCCGCACGCCCGACATCGACAACGTCGGCGTGACCGCGCGCCACCTGACGTTCTTCGAGATGCTCGGCAACTTCTCGATCGGCGACTACTTCAAGCGCGAGGCGATCGCCTTCGCGTGGAAGCTCTCCACCGAGGGCTTCGGCTTCGACCCCGAGAAGATCTGGGTCACCGTCTTCGGCGGCGACGAGGGCCTGGGCCTGGGCGTCGACCAGGAGTCCATCGACTTCTGGCTCGAGGTCGGCGTGCCGCGCGAGCGCATCGTCGAGCTGGGCCGCGAGGACAACTTCTGGCAGGCCGGCCCGAACGGCCCGTGCGGCCCCTGCACCGAGCTCTACCTCGACCGCGGCCCCGCCTACGGCGCCGCGACGAAGCCGGGCGAGGACGAGTCCGACCGCTTCATGGAGTTCTGGAACCTCGTGCTCATGCAGTACGACCAGACGACGCACGAGGACGGCACGTCGACGCTGGTCCCGCTGCCGGCGAACTCCATCGACACCGGCATGGGCCTCAACCGCATGGCGATGCTCCTGCAGGGCAAGGAGACGATCTTCGAGACGGACCAGTTCGCGCCGCTCATCGCCCTGGCCGAGGAGCTCTCCGGCAAGACGTACGAGTCCGGCGACGAGGCCGCGGACCGCGCCATGCGCATCCTGGCCGACCACACGCGCGGCATGACGTTCCTGATCTCGGACGGCGTCGTCCCGTCGAACGAGGACCGCGGCTACGTCCTGCGCCGCCTGATGCGCCGCGCGGTCGTGCAGGGCCGCCGGATCGGCATCGAGGGGGAGTTCCTGGGCCGCTTCCTCGACGCCGTCGTCGCGACGATGGGCGCGGCCTACCCCGAGATCGCGGAGCGCCGCGAGGAGATCCGCACCTGGGTCACCGCCGAGGAGCAGGGCTTCGGCCGCACGCTCGTCCAGGGCTCGGCGCTGCTCGACGAGCTGCTCGCCAAGGGCGAGGTCTCCGGGGCGGACGCCTTCCGCCTGCACGACACGTTCGGCTTCCCCGTCGAGCTGACGACGGAGATCGCGGGCGAGCGCGGCATCGCCTGGACGGGCCAGGACGAGTTCGACCGCCTGATGACCGAGCAGCGCGAGCGCTCGAAGGCCGGCTCGCGCCGCGGCGACCACGGCGGCGCGGCCGCCGGGTCGATCGCGCACCTCGTCGCCGAGGAGCCGACGGCGTTCACGGGCTACGAGCACCTCGAGGAGCACACGACGGTCGCCGGCGTGCTGGAGCAGGGCGGCAAGACGTACCTGAAGCTCGCCGAGTCCCCCTTCTACGCCGAGGGCGGCGGCCAGGTCTCCGACGCCGGGTCGATCGTGCTCGAGGACGGCGGCGAGGCCGCGCGGGTCGTCGGCGTGGTGCGCGCCGGCGACGACCAGGCGATCGTCGTCGAGCCCGCGAGCGGCGTCACCGGCGGCGCGAGCGGCCAGGACGTCGACCTGCGCTCCGGCCAGCGCGTCGTCGCCCGCGTCGACCGCCGCGCGCGGCACGCCACGCAGTGCAACCACACCGCGACGCACCTGCTGCACGCCGCGCTCCGCGAGCGCCTGGGCGACCACGTCCACCAGGCCGGCTCGGCGGTGCGCCCCGACAAGCTGCGCTTCGACTTCTCGCACCCGAGCAAGCTCACGCCCGAGGACCTGCGCTGGGTCGAGGACCGCGTGAACGAGCAGATCCTGCAGAACCAGCCCGTGCGCGCGCTGACGATGCCGATCGACCAGGCGAAGGCGCTCGGCGCGATGGCCCTCTTCGGCGAGAAGTACGGCGACGTCGTGCGGATGGTCGAGATCGGCGACGGCTCGTTCTCGCGCGAGCTGTGCGGCGGCACCCACGTGCGCTCGACGGCCGAGATCGGCGTCTTCAAGATCACGAGCGAGGGCTCCTCCTCGGCCAACGTCCGCCGCGTCGAGGCGATCACCGGACCCGTCGCGATCGACCTGCTGCGCGAGCGCGACGGCCTGCTGGACGAGATCGCGGACGCCGCGAAGGTCCCCGCCGCCCAGGTCGTCGAGCGGATCGCGAAGCTGCGCGAGCAGGCCAAGAGCGGCGCCGGCAAGGCGCTGCCGGCGGTCGACGAGGGCGCCCTGGCCGCCGAGGCCGTCGAGCTCGGCGGCGTGCCGGTCGTCGTCGCCCGGGTGGAGGGCGTGACGCCGAAGGACCTGCCCGCGATCGCCGACCGCGTGAAGGGCCAGCTTGGCGGCGCCGGCGCGGTCGTGCTCGCCGCGCCGTCCGACGACAAGGTGGCGCTCGTCGTCGCCGTCGACCCGGACGTCGTCGCGCGCGGCGTGAAGGCCGGCGACGTCGTCAAGGTCGCCGCCGGCGTCGTCGGCGGCGGGGGCGGCGGCAAGCCGACGATGGCCCAGGCCGGCGGCAAGGACCCGGCGAAGACGGACGACGCGCTGCGCGCCGCGCACGACGCGATCGCCGCGGTCCTCGGCTGAGCGGGGGAGGAGCGCCCGTGCGGGTGATGGCGCTGGACTACGGGTCCGGCCGCACGGGCGTCGCCGTCGCCGACCCGACCGGCACGATCGTCACGCCGCTCCCCGCGGTGCTGCGCGCCGGCGCCCGCAAGGGCCGGCGGGAGCTCGTCCGCCTGATCGAGGAGCGCCAGGTCGAGACCGTCGTCGTCGGCCTGCCGCTCGGCCTGCGCGGCCACGACACCGACCAGACGCGCGAGGCGCGCGCCTTCGCCGCGACCCTGCAGGACGCGGTCGGCGACGGGGTGCGGGTCGAGCTGTACGACGAGCGCTTCACCACCCGCATGGCCCAGCGCACCGGCGGCACGGCGACGGACGAGGACTCCCGCGCCGCCGCGGTGCTGCTCGAGGAGTGGCTGCGCGTCAGGGCCGGCGACGGACCCCTGTAGCGTGCCCGCGATGCGTCCGGTGCAGGAGCGGTGGGCCCGCGAGCGACTCGTGGCCGTGGGCTACGACGTCGCGGTGCAGACGCCGCTGCTCGCGACGGTCGGCGCCCGGCTGCTGTGGGGCTTCGACGTGCGCGAGATGTTCGCCGAGATCGACCGCGCGGCCGACCTGCCCGCCGGCACCCGCGTCCTCGACGTGCCGACCGGCGGCGGCCTCGTGCCGCGCGCCCTGCCGCCCGGCCACGGCCTGGACGTCGTCGCGGTCGACCTGTCGCCCGTGATGGTCGAGCGGGCGCGGGCCCTGGCCGAGCGGCGCGGGGTGGAGGGGGTGCGGTTCGCGGTCGCGGACGCCACGGCGATGCCCTTCCCCGACGCGGACTTCGACGTCGTGCTGAGCTACACCGGCCTGCACTGCTTCGCCGACCCCGAGGCAGCCCTGCGCGAGTTCCGGCGCGTGCTGCGCCCCGGCGGCGAGCTGCGGCTGACCACCGTCGTCCGCGGCGCCGGGCGGCGGCAGGACGACGCGGTGCGGATGATGCGCGGGCTCGGCGTCTTCGGGCACGTGGGCACCGCCGACGAGGTCCGCGGGTGGCTGGGCGCCGCCGGCTTCGCCGCCGTCGAGGGCCGGCGGATGGGCGCGCTGGCGGTCTTCTCGGCGCGCTGATCGCGGCGGGTCCGCACGGCGACCGCCGCCTGCTCTAGCGTTCCCGCGATGCCTGGGAAGGACGGGACCACGCGGTGATGGGTCGCGGACGCCGCGACCGCGGGCCCCGCAGCGAGGACGACCGCGAGCGCGCACGCCTGGAGCGCGAACGCCGGCGGGCCGCGCGCGGGGAGCGGTCCGGCCCCGAGAGCGGGCCGGGCCCGGCCCCGCACGACGCGGCCGGCGACGCGTGGGCGGCGCAGGCCGCGGCCGCGTCGTTCGATCCCGCGCCGCCGCACGACGCGCCGTCCCACGCCGGCGAGGCCTGGGCGGCGCAGGCCGAGGCGGCGTCCTTCGACCCGCACCCCGGCCGCGGCGACGCCCCCGCGTCGGCGGCCGCCGATCCGGCGGCCGCGGCCCCCTGGTGGGCGCAGGCGCCGGCGCCGTCCGCGCCCGCCGACGGCCCGTCGCCGTGGGAGGCCCCGGCCGACCCCGCGCCGGTCGCCCCGGGCCCCGCGCCGGCGGCTCCGGAGCCCGCGCCGGCCGCCCCGGAGCCCGCGCCGTCTTCTGCGCCCGCCACGCCGCCTCCCGGCTCCGGCCGGCCCGCCGCCTCGCGCCGCCCGTCGCCCGCCGCGCCCGCGGACCGCGCGTCCGCGCCGCCGGAGCCCGAGGCCGGCGCCCCCGCCGCCGGTCCGGCGTCCCGGCCCGCGGTTCCGCGCGGTGCCGCCGGGACGCCGGCCGCGGCCACCGCCCCGCGCGGCGGCGGCCGCGGCCCCGGCGCACCCGACGACGCGTTCGACGCCACGTTCGACCCCGACGAGCCACCGGCGCGGCCCGCCGACCGCGCGCCGCTGCGGCCCGCCGCGGCCGCGGTGCCGCCGGCCACCGTCGCCACGCGCCGACCGCCGCGCCGGCGCCGCGGCCGGCGCATCGCGCTGCTCGTCGGCTTGGTGCCGCTGGCGGTGCTCGTCGTGCTCGCGGTGCTGATCCTGCAGCCGTTCGCCGGCGACGGCGACGAGCCCGTGACGGTGCGCATCGCCGAGGGCTCGTCCGTCGGCGACGTCGGCAAGGCGCTCGAGGAGCGCGGCGTCATCAGCAACGCCACGTTCTTCACGATCCGCGCGCGGCTCTCCGGGGGCGGGGCCACCATCCAGTCCGGGAACCTGCGGCTGCGCAAGAACATGTCGTACGCCGCGGCGCTCGACGCGCTGCAGCAGGCGCCGAAGGCCGCGCCCGTGATCTCGGTCTCGGTGCCCGAGGGGCTCTCGCGCCGCGAGACCGCCGCGTCGGTCAAGGGCGCCGGCGTCTCCGGCGACTACGTGAAGGCCAGCGCCCGCAGCGCCGGCTTCGACGCCCACGCCTACGGGCAGCCCAAGCGCGAGTCGGGGCTGGAGGGCTTCCTCTTCCCGGCGACCTACGAGCTGCCGCGGGCCGGTGCGACCGCGAAGGCCCTCGTGGCCAAGCAGCTCGCGGCGTTCCGCGCCAACATCGGCAAGGTCGACATGCGCCGCGCGCGGCGCGCCGGGATGAACCGCTACGAGGTGCTCGTCATCGCGTCGATGATCGAGCGCGAGGTGCGCATCCCGTCCGAGCGACGCCTGGTCTCGGCGGTGATCTACAACCGCCTGCGCAAGGGCATGCACCTCGGCATCGACGCCACCATCCGCTACGCCGAGCGCAACTGGTCGCGGCCGCTGAAGGTCTCCGAGCTCGAGCGCGACGGGCCGTACAACACCCGCACCCGCGCCGGCCTGCCGCCGACGCCGATCGGCAACCCCGGCCTGGCGTCGATCCGCGCGGCCGCCAACCCGGCCAAGGCGTCCTACCTGTACTACGTCGTGCGGCCGTGCGGCGGCGGACGCCACGCGTTCTCGTCGACCGACGCCCAGTTCGCGAAGGACGCCGCGGCGTACAACGCGGCCCAGCGCCGCGCCGGCGGCGACCCGTCCGATCCGGGCTCGAAGGCGTGCAAGCGCTGAGGCCCGCCGCGGCGGTGGCGCCGGCCCGCCGGTGGCGCCTGGGCGTCGCCGGCTGGCCCGTCGCGCACAGCCGCTCGCCCGCGATGCACCGCGCGGCCCTGCAGGCCCTCGGGCTGCACGCCTGGGGCTACGACCTGCTCCCCCTGCCGCCCGATGTCGCCGCCGACGCGCTGCGCGCCCTGCCGCGGGGCGGGTTCGCCGGGGCCAACGTCACCATCCCGCACAAGCACCTGGCGCTCGAGGTGGCCGACGTCGCCACCCCGGCTGCGCGGGCCATCGGCGCGGCGAACACCCTGACGGTCCTCGAGGACGGCACGATCGAGGCCGACAACACGGACGCGCCCGGGCTCATCGACTGCCTGGGCGGCGACGTCGCGGGCCGCACCGCCCTCGTCCTGGGCGCCGGCGGCAGCGCCCGGGCGTGCGCCTGGGCCCTGCGCGCCGCCGGGGCCGCGCGCGTGGCCGTGTGGAACCGCACCCCCGAGCGGGCGCACGAGCTGGCGCGCGACCTGGGCGTCGAGGCGGTGGACGCCGCGTTCGCCGCCGACGTCCTCGTCCACTGCACGTCGGTCGGGCTGCACGACGCCGACGCCACGTTCGCGCGGCTGCCCCTGACGGCCGACGGCCTGGGCGCCTACGGCACGGTCGTCGACCTCGTCTACCGCCCCGGCGGCACGCCGCTGCTGCACGCCGCGCAGGCGGCGGGCGTGCGCACCGTCGACGGCCTGGCGATCCTCGTCGCACAGGGCGCCCGCAGCCTGGAGCGCTGGACCGGGAGGCCGGTGCCGCGCGCGGTGATGGAGTCCGCCGCCCGCGACGGCGGCTGAGGCCGCGCGGCGACCCGCGCGCCGGCGGCGCCTTCCGCCGGCGTCCGCCGACGACGGCCACCGGATCGGCGTCCGTCCGCCGTCGCGATCGCCGCGCCGCGCGCGGGCCGCGCCCGTCTCGGACCCCCCGATCGCCCACCCGAACCGTCACCCGCAGGTCGAGGGTCGACGGGTCGAGGGTCCGCCCCGATCGGCCGTTCGTTGACGAACGGCGTTCCCGCCGTCCAGGGGGGCGGCTTCGGGCCGAACACCGGGCATATCGGGCCCGCGTGGCCCCCTGCCCTTCCGAGGAGATCATGCTTTCCCGCTTCAACGACCTTCGCCTGGCGCACCGGCTCGCCGTGGCGTTCGGCGCCCTGGGCCTGGCCCTGCTCGTCGTCACGCTCGTCGGCGTGTCCGGATTCGGCACGGTGAACGACGCCACCGGCAAGGTGAGCGACCGCGACGTGCCGGCGCTCGACATCGCCGGCTCGCTCGACACGCAGGCGTCGGTGCGGCTGACGACCGAGCACCTCTACGTCTACGACGGGGACGCGCAGAACGAGAAGCGCATCGCCGCGCAGCTGACGGCCCGGGGCCGCGCCAACGCCGCCGCCGGCAAGCGCATCGCGACGCTCGTCCGCGGGACGGCCGTCGAGGCGCCGGTCGCGAAGCTCCTCGCCGACCGCGCCGAGCTCGTCGCGGCGATCACGAAGGCGATCCGGCTGTCGACCGCCGAGACGGCGCGCGGCGCCGACGACCGCAGCGGCTCGCGCACGGTCTACACCGACCAGATCATGCCGCTCGCCGACCGGGTGCTCGCGGACTCCGACGCCGTCCGCCTGGCCGTCCGCGCGATGGTCGGCAGGCACGTCGACGACGCGCAGTCCGCCGGCACGTCGGCCCGCCGCCTGATGATCATCGTGGCGCTCGTCTTCATGGCCGTCGCCGCGCTCATCGCCGTGGCCACCACCCGCGCCATTGTCCGCCCGGTGCGGGCGCTCCAGGATCGCGTCCGCTCCCTGAACGCCAACTGCCTCAACGACCTGACGAACGCGCTCGAGGCCGTCACCCAGGGCGACCTGACCCAGCACGTCGGCATCGTCACGAAGCCGCTCGACGTCCGGTCGAAGGACGAGCTGGGCGAGCTCTCCGCGACGTTCAACGTCATGCTCGCGCGCGCCCAGGGCAGCATCGGCTCCTACAACACGATGCGCACGCAGCTGGCGGACATGATCGGCGAGCTCGCGACCTCGGCGGGCACCGTCTCGTCGGCGTCCGAGCAGCTGACGTCGACGTCGGAGGAGACGTCGAAGGCGGTCAGCGAGATCGCGACCGCGATCGTCGACGTCGCCACCGGCGCCGAGACGCAGGTGCAGCGCATCGGCGTCGTCCAGGACGCGATGGGGGAGACCGTCGAGATCGTCGGCCGCAACGGGCGCTCCGCCGAGGAGGCCGCGCACGTGGCCGAGGAGGCGCGCGAGCGCACCGAGCGCGGCGTCGAGGCCGTCCAGTCCGCCGACGCGGCGATGTCCGCCGTCCAGGCCAACTCGCAGGAGACCGCGACGGCGATCGCGGAGCTGGCGGAGAAGTCGCAGCAGATCGGGCAGTTCGTCGAGACGATCACGGCGATCTCCGCGCAGACGAACCTGCTGGCGCTCAACGCGGCGATCGAGGCGGCGCGCGCGGGTGAGCAGGGCCGCGGGTTCGCGGTCGTGGCGGAGGAGGTCCGCAAGCTGGCGGAGGAGTCCAACGAGGCGGCCGAGACGATCGCGGGGCTCGTGGAGCAGATCCAGCGCGAGACGAGTCGCGCGGTGGAGGTCGTCGAGGACGGCGTCCGCCGCACCGAGCAGGGGACGGAGATCGTCGCCGACGCCCGCTCGGCGTTCGAGGCGATCGGCGCGGCCGTCGACGACATGGGCGCCCGCATCACCGCCATCGCCGCGGCCGGCCAGGAGATCCTGGCCAGCTCGGAGCGCGTCTCGAGCGACATCGGCGGGGTCGCGTCCGTCGCGGAGTCTTCCTCCGCCACCGCGGAGCAGGTGTCCGCCTCCACGCAGCAGACGTCCGCGTCGGCCGAGCAGATCAGCGCGTCCGCGCAGGAGCTCTCCGCCACCGCGCAGACGCTCGAGCAGCTCGTGCAGCGCTTCCGCGTCGCCGCCTGAGCCGGCGGCACGGCGGGCGGCGCCGAGCGCCGCCCGCCACGGGGCGACCCGGGCTCGGCGACCCGAGCGCGCCCCCTCGGTGTGTACAGGTGTTCATCCGTCCGTCCGCCCGCCGTCAAGGCGGGCGTACGGCGTCCGATCACCGGGCCGTTCGCGGTACCCCCCCCCGGCCCCCGCACACCAAAAGGACCCCCGTGCTCCGCTTCCTCAACGACCTCCGGCTCGCCCAGCGCCTCGGCCTGGCCTTCGGCGCCCTGACGCTCGCGCTCGTCCTCATGGCACTCGTCGGCGTGCTCGGCGTCCGCTCCGTCGCCGACGACACCGACCGGCTCAGCGCCCGCGACGTCCCGGCCATGAAGGCCGCCGGCGACGTCAACGCCGCCGGGCAGGCCCTCGTCCGCCTGTCGGCCGACTACGTCTTCGTCCACGTGGACGACGAGCGCACCCGCGCCGGGGTGGAGCGGACCTTCACGCAGGTCGACGCGGTCGGCCGTCGGGGGCTCGCGACCCTCCGTCGCACGGTCGCCGGCACCGAGGCCGCCGCGCCGCTCGCCGAGGTCTCGCGGGTGAACGCCCGCTTCTCGGCCGCCTGGCGGCGCCTGCTGCGGATGGCGCAGGCCGAGAGCGCCCGCGGCGACACCGCCCACGCCGCCTCCCGCGCCTTCTACGCCCGCACCGTCATGGGCTACTCGCCGTCGATCTCGGCGTCGGGCACGAAGCTCGTCGACGCCGTCACGTCCGTCGCGGCGAAGCAGACCGCCGGCGCCTCGGGCCGGGCCAGCTCGACGAGCCGCTGGCTCGCGATCGTCACGATCTTCGGGGCGCTGCTCGCCGTCGTCGTCGCGTACCGCACGATCCGCGACGTCACCCGCCCGGTGCGCGAGATCCAGACCCGGCTCGAGTCCCTGAACGCCAACTGCCTCAACGACCTGACGGGCGCCCTGAAGGCCATGACCGAGGGCGACCTGACCCACGAGGTCGGGATCGTCACGACGCCGCTGCCCGTCACGTCGAGGAACGAGCTCGGGCAGCTCTCCTGCACCTTCAACCAGATGCTCGAGCGCGCGCAGGGCTCCATCCGCTCCTACAACCAGATGCGCGCGCAGCTGGCCGACATGATCGGCGAGCTCACGACGTCGGCCGGCACGGTCTCGTCGGCGTCCGAGCAGCTGACGTCGACGTCGGAGGAGACGTCGAAGGCGGTCAGCGAGATCGCCGCCGCGATCGTCGACGTCGCCACCGGCGCCGAGACCCAGGTCCACCGCCTGGGCGAGATCCGCGAGGCGATGGCCGAGGCGAAGGAGCTCGTCGGCGAGAACGGCCGCACGGCCGCCGAGGCCGCCGAGGTCGCCCACCGTGCCCGCGAGACCACCCAGGGCGGGGTCGAGGCGGTGCAGTCGGCGGACGCCGCGATGGTCTCGGTGCAGCGCAACTCGACCGCCACCGCGACGGCGATCGCGGAGCTGGCGGAGAAGTCGCAGCAGATCGGGCAGTTCGTCGAGACGATCACGGCGATCTCCGCGCAGACGAACCTGCTGGCGCTCAACGCGGCCATCGAGGCGGCGCGCGCGGGTGAGCAGGGCCGCGGGTTCGCGGTCGTGGCGGAGGAGGTCCGCAAGCTGGCGGAGGAGTCCAACGAGGCGGCCGAGACGATCGCGGGGCTCGTGGAGCAGATCCAGCGCGAGACGAGTCGCGCGGTGGAGGTCGTCGAGGACGGCGTCCGCCGCACCGAGGAGGGCAGCGAGATCGTCGCCCGCGCCCGCGCCGCGTTCGAGGCGATCGGCGCCGCGGTCGACGACATGGGCGCCCGCATCACCGCCATCGGCGCGGCGGGCGAGCGGATCGCCGTGAGCGCCGGCACCGTCGCCGAGGGCGTCGGCGGGGTGGCCACCGTCGCGGAGTCCTCGTCCGCCACCGCGCAGGAGGTGTCGGCGTCGACGCAGCAGACGTCGGCGTCGGCCGAGCAGATCAGCGCGTCCGCGCAGGAGCTGACCGCCACCGCGCAGACGCTCGAGCAGCTCGTGCAGCGCTTCCGCGTCACGGGCTGACCGCGGCGCGTGGCGCGCGTCGACGGCCGTCCCCGCGCCGGGACGGCGGGCGACGCGCGCCGTCGCTCGTCCGGACGTCGACGGATGTCGCGCGTACGCACCCGTCGGATCAAGTCTTCGCCGGCCGGTCCGATCACCCGGGGGCAGACCCGTTCCGGCGCTCCCCCCTCCGGACGACCACCGGACAAGGACCAATGACCGCCTACAGAAACCTCCGCCTGGCGCACCGCCTGGCGATCAGCTTCGGAGCACTGGGCGTCGCCCTGCTCGTCGTCGTCGCCGTCGGCCTGCACGGCCTCGGCACGTCGACCGCGAGCGTGCGCACGATCGACGAGCGCGGCACGCCCGCCGTGCAGCTCGCCGGCAAGATCGAGGCGCGCGCGCAGTCGATCGCCGCACTCGTCAGCCAGCACCTCTACGTCTACGACGGGGATCTGCGCCAGCAGGACCGCCTGCAGCGCGAGATCCTCGCCCTCCGCGACGCGAACGCCGCCGACACGGCGCGCCTCGGCCGCCTGGCCGCCGGCACGCCCGTGACCGCGAGCCTCGAGGCCCTCGCGCAGGTCCGCACCCGCTACGTCGCCGCCTGGAGCACGGCGATCAAGCGCTCCCGCGCCGAGACCGTCGCCGGCGCCGAGGACCGGTCGGGCTCGCGCGACCAGTTCGTCGGGCAGGTCATCCCGCTCGCCCGCCAGGTGTCGCAGGCCTCGCAGGCCACCGTCGCGTCCGTCGGCCGCGCGATCGACGTCCGCTCGAACGAGGCCGTGTCGGCCGGCAACAACTCTCGGCGGCTCATGCTGCTCGTCGCGGTCCTGTCGGTCCTCGCCGCAGCCGCGATCGCGGTGTCCACCATCCGGAGCGTCACCGGCCCGGTCCGCGCGATCGGCGAGCGGGTCCGCTCGCTCAGCGAGAACTGCCTGCAGGCGCTGGTCGGCGGCCTGTCGGCCGTCGCGGGCGGCGACCTGACGAAGGACGCCCAGCCGGTCACCACGCCGATCGAGGTCCGCTCGACGGACGAGCTCGGCCAGCTCTCGCTGACCTTCAACGCGATGATCGGTCAGGCGCAGGAGGGCATCCGCTCCTACAACTCGATGCGCGCGCAGCTCTCCGACCTGATCGGCGAGCTCGCGTCCTCGGCCGGGACGGTCTCGTCCGCGTCGGACCAGCTGACCGCGACGTCCGAGGAGACGTCGAAGGCGGTCAACGAGGTCGCCACCGCCATCGTCGACGTCGCCACCGGCGCCGAGAGCCAGGTCGAGCGCCTGGGCGAGGTGCAGACCGCGATGGGGCACAACGTCGCCGCCGTCGCCGAGACGGGCCGGTCGGCCGAGGAGGCCGCCGCCGTCGCCGAGCGGGCCCGCGGGACGAAGGACGAGGGCGTCGACGCGGTCCAGTCCGCGGACGCCGCGATGACCGCCGTGCGCGACAGCTCGCGCGAGACCGCCGAGGCGATGGCGTCGCTGGCCGAGAAGTCCCAGCGGATCGGCGAGTTCGTCGAGACGATCACGGGCATCAGCTCGCAGACCAACCTGCTGGCGCTCAACGCGGCCATCGAGGCGGCGCGGGCCGGGGAGCAGGGGCGCGGGTTCGCGGTCGTGGCGGAGGAGGTCCGCAAGCTGGCCGAGGAGTCCAACGAGGCCGCGGGCACCATCGCGGGCCTCGTCGCCGAGATCGAGGCCGAGACGGCCCGCACGGTCGGCGTCGTCGAGGACGGGGTGCACCGCACCGAGCAGGGCGCGGAGACCGTCGCGTCCGCCCGCGCCGCGTTCGACGCCATCGGCACCGCGGTCGACGACATGGCCGCCCGCATCGCGGCGATCGCGGCCGCCAGCCAGGAGATCGGCGCCAGCTCCGAGCGCGTGTCCGCCGACATCAACGGCGTCGCGTCGCTGGCGGAGTCGTCGTCGGCGACCGCCGAGCAGGTGTCGGCGTCCACGCAGGAGACGTCGGCGTCGGCCGAGCAGATCTCGGCGTCGGCCCAGGAGCTGTCCGCCACCGCCCAGGTGCTCGAGCAGCTCGTCCTGCGCTTCCGGGTAGCGACGAGCTAGCCGCCGGGCGGGTCGCCGACGGAACCGGCGACCCGCCCGCCTTCGGGTTGATTCGGACCGCGGTCCGCTTGTTCCGGGCGTTGCGCTACGGTGTGGGCATGGAGCTCGGCCTCGCCACCTTCGCCGACGTCGGACGGGACCCCCGCACGGGCCGCGACGTCACCCCCCAGCAGCGGATGCGTCAGCTGCTGGAGGAGGCCGAGCTCGCCGAGCAGGTCGGCCTGGACGTCTTCGCCGTCGGCGAGCACCACCGGCCCGACTATGCCGTCTCGTCGCCCGCCGTCGCGCTGGCGGCGATCGCCGCGCGCACCGAGCGGATCCGGCTCAGCTCGGCGGTCACCGTGCTCAGCTCGGACGACCCGGTGCGCGTCTTCCAGCAGTTCGCCGAGGTCGACCTGATCTCGAACGGTCGCGCCGAGATCATGGCCGGACGCGGCTCGTTCACCGAGTCGTTCCCGCTCTTTGGCCAGGACCTCGCCGACTACGACGAGCTGTACGCCGAGAAGCTCGAGCTGCTGCTGCAGATCCGCGCGAACGAGCGCGTGACGTGGTCGGGCAAGCACCGGCCGTCGCTGCAGGACGCCGGCGTCTACCCGCGGCCGGTGCAGGACCCGCTCCCCGTGTGGGTCGCCGTCGGCGGCACGCCGCAGTCCGTCGCGCGCGCCGGCCTGCTCGGCCTGCCGCTGACCATGGCGGTGCTGTCCGGGCCGTTCGAGCGCTTCCAGCCCCTCGTCGACCTGTACCACCGCGCCGGCGAGCACGCGGGCCACGACCCGGCGACGCTGAAGGTCGCGGTCAACACCCACTCGTACGTGGCGGAGACCTCGAAGCGGGCGGGCGACGAGCTGTACCCGGCCTACGCGCCGATGATGAACCGCATCGGCCGCGAGCGCGGCTGGCCGCCGATGACGCGCGAGGGCTTCGACGCGCAGCGCTCCGGCCTGAACGCGCTGGCGGTGGGGGACCCCGACGAGGTGATCGCGAAGATCCTCCACGCACACGAGCTGCTCGGCGCCGACCGGTACGTCGGCCAGATCTCGCTCGGCGCGCTGCCGCACGAGCACGTGATGCGGGCGATCGAGCTGTTCGGCACGGTCGTCGCGCCGGCGGTGCGGGCCGAAGTGGCGCGCCGCGAGGCCTGAGCGCGGTCGATCCTGCGCGACCCTGCTCCAACCGGAGCAGGTCGTCCCCGCCGGGTGCGCCGAAAAGGACATCCGCAAGCGCCTACGCGTCACGTACGATGCTCGACGATCGACGGGCCGAGCCGCGGACGAGCGTCCGCTGCGCCCTCACGGCCCGTCCCGACTCATCGAGGAGCACCGGTGCGTACACCGAAACTGCGAGCGGCCGTCTGCGCCGCGGTCCTGGCGCTTGGCGTCGCGGGCTGCGGCACGAACAACGAGGAGTCGGAGGGCGGCGGCGCGGCGACCACGAACGCCACGAGCGTCCCGACCGCCACGCTCGACCAGGCCATCGCGGACAAGGTCCCCGCCGACGTCAAGTCGAAGGGCTCGGTCACGGTCGGCGTCGACCCGACGTACGCGCCGAACGAGTTCCTCGACGAGGACGGCAAGACCATCATCGGCATGGACGCCGACCTGGCGAAGGCGATCGGCACCGTCACCGGCGTCGACTTCAAGCTCGAGACGTCCAGCTTCGACGGGATCCTGCTCAGCGTCGGCAAGAAGTTCGACGTCGGCATGTCGTCGATCACCGACTCGAAGGAGCGCGAGGCGAAGTTCGACTTCGTGACGTACTTCACCGCCGGCTCGTCGTTCTTCGTCGCGGCGCAGGACGGCCCCGAGATCACCGGCCTGGACGACCTGTGCGGTCACACCGTCGCCGTGCAGAAGGGGACGACGCAGCAGGCGATGGCCGAGGACCAGGCGAAGAAGTGCCCGGCCGGCAAGAAGCTGGACGTCGCGGTGTCGCCCGACCAGGCGAGCGCCAACACGGCGCTGGCGTCCGGCCGCGCCGACGTCGGCTTCGCCGACTCGCCGGTCGCGGCCTACCAGGTCAAGCAGGGCAACGGCCGGTTCAAGCTCACCGGCGAGCCGCTCGACTCCGCGCCGTACGGAATCATGTTCCCGAAGGACTCGAAGCTCGCGCCGGTCGTGCAGGAGGCCGTGCAGAAGCTGATCGACAGCGACGTCTACCCCGCGATCCTGAAGAAGTGGGGCGTCGAGTCCGGCGCGATCGACCGCGCTGAGCTCAACGGCGCGACGAGCTGACCGCCCCCCGCGTGACCACCCACGCACAGCCCGCCGGCGACGCGCCGGCGGGTGCCGACATCGACGCCGTCCCGGTCCGCCGACCGGGGCGGTGGGTCGCGGCCGCCGTCCTGCTCGTCCTCGCGGCGAGCATCGTGTGGTCGCTGGCCAACAACCCCCGCCTGGAGTGGGGGACGGTCGGCAGCTACCTCTTCGACGAGCGGGTCCTCGACGGCGTCGTCATCACGCTCGAGCTGACCGTCCTGGCGATGGTCGTCGGCGTGCTGCTCGGCATCCTCCTGGCCGTCATGCGGCTGTCCGACAACCCGGTGCTGTCCGCGCTCAGCGGCTTCTACGTCTGGGTCTTCCGGGGCACGCCGATCCTGGTCCAGCTGCTGATCGCCTACTACATCGCGTCGATCTACCCGTCGTTCTCCATCGGGGTGCCGTTCGGCGGCCCGGACCTGGCGAGCGTCGACACGAACGACCTGATGACGAAGTTCGTCGCGGCCGCCGTCGCGCTGTCGCTCAACGAGGCCGCCTACATGGCCGAGATCGTCCGGGCGGGCATCCAGTCCGTCGACGAGGGCCAGGCCGAGGCGGCGCAGGCGCTCGGGATGACGCGGCGGCAGACGCTGCGCCGCGTCGTGCTGCCGCAGGCGATGCGCGTCATCGTCCCGCCGACGGGCAACGAGGCGATCAACATGCTGAAGACGACGTCGCTCGTCTCGGTGATCACCCTCGCGGACCTGCTCTACGCGGTCCAGCTCGTCTACTCCCGCAACCTCGAACAGGTCCCGCTGCTCATCGTGGCGTGCCTCTGGTACCTGCTGTTCACCACCGTGATGTCGATCGGCCAGTACTACATCGAGCGCCGGTACGCGCGCGGGACGTCGCGGGCGCTGCCGCCCACGCCGCTCCAGCGGCTGCGTGGACGCCTCGGCGGCCGCGGCGCGGGGGCGGGCGCATGAGCGCGCCGGAGACCGCGCCGATGGTCGAGGCCGTCGGCGTCCGCAAGCGCTTCGGGGCCGTCGAGGTCCTGAAGGGCATCACGCTCGAGGTCGGGCGGGGCGAAGTCGTCGTGCTGCTGGGGCCCTCGGGCTCGGGCAAGTCGACGTTCCTGCGCTGCATCAACCACCTCGAGCGCGTCAACGGCGGCCGGCTGGCCGTCGACGGCGAGCTCGTGGGGTACCGCGAGAGCGGCGGCAAGCTGCACGAGCTGCACGAGAAGGACATCGTGCGCAAGCGCGCGGAGATCGGGATGGTCTTCCAGCGCTTCAACCTGTTCCCGCACAAGACGGCGCTGCAGAACATCACGGAGGCCCCGGTCCTCGTGAAGGGCGTCGGCCGGCGCGACGCGGAGACGCGCGCGAAGGAGCTGCTGGACCGGGTCGGGCTCGGCGACCGCTGCGACGCCTACCCGTCGCAGCTCTCGGGCGGCCAGCAGCAGCGCGTGGCGATCGCCCGCGCGCTGGCGATGGACCCGAAGCTCATGCTGTTCGACGAGCCGACGTCGGCGCTGGACCCCGAGCTGGTCGGCGACGTGCTCGACGTCATGCGCGACCTGGCGCAGGCCGGGATGACGATGGTCGTCGTCACGCACGAGATCGGCTTCGCCCGCGAGGTCGCCGACCGCGTCGTCTTCATGGACGCCGGCGTGGTCGTCGAGGCCGGTCCGCCGGCCCAGGTCATCGACGCCCCGCAGCACGAGCGCACGCGCTCGTTCCTGTCGAAGGTGCTGTAGCGGGCGGGCGGCCCCGGGCACCCGGGGCCGCCCGCCGCGTCACGGCTTCGGCTTCGGCTTCGTCGAGGCGCGCTGCGCGTCGAGCTTCAGCGTGTCGAACGGCGCGCCGAAGCACAGGTCGCGCAGCATGGTGCTGCTGCGGCCCGCGCGACGCCACCGCACCGCGAGCACGCCGCACTGGTGGTTCGCGCCGCCCCGCATGACGTAGTACGACGACCACGGCGGCCGGGCGCTCAGGGTGGCGCTGCCGCTGCGGGCGGTCCGGGTCTGCAGCAGCTGCCCCTGGTCGAGCGTCTGGCAGCCGTCCAGGCAGCGCCCGAGCACGTTGGCGCCGAGGCGCGCCCAGGTGATGGCCGTCTGGCGGTCGGTGCGGCGCACGGTGGCGCGCACCCGCCGCAGGGCGATGTACCGCGTCGGGTTGACGTCCTCGGTCTCGTACTCGTCGTACTGCAGCGTCAGGCACACGCGGACGGAGGCGCCCCCGTCCGTCAGGCACTGCCGCTGGAGCTGCGCGGCACCGGCCGGGACGGCGCCGCCGAGGGCCAGCGCCAGGCTCGCGGCGAGGGCGGCGGGAAGAGCGAAGCGGGTGGGGAAGCGCACGGCGGCCTCAGTTGCACTCGGCGAACGGGACGGCCGGCGAGAGCTTGAGGACCCCCGCGCAGACGTTCTTGGTCTGGAACGTCTGGGACCGGCCGCGATAGCGGAAGCGGACCTCGGCGTTGCCCGCCTGGACGCCCTTGCCGTCCCGGGTGACCTCGGTGAGGAGCCCGCGCCAGGGCACCCGCAGGACCCCGACCCGCTTGCGGGCGAAGCTGCCCAGGTCCTTGTCCACCGTCTCGTTGAGGTAGCGACCGCCGTCGCAGCCGGCGAGGCAGTTGCCCAGCACCGTGGCGCGCACGCGCACGCGGATGCCGCTCACCGCCCGGCGGTCGTGGTTGACCACGCGCACCCGGTAGCCGGACACCTGGATCTCCTCCTTCCCGTAGGGGTGATCGTCGGTGGCGCCGTACGTGCGATGGACGCTCGTCAGCTGCCACACGCACACGCGGAGCGAGTACGAGCCGTCGTTGGCGCACGACGCGCTCGACGCGGCGGCTGCGGCAGGCGACGGCGCGGCGGCCAGCAGGGCCAGGACGACGGGCGCCGCCAGGGCGGCGGCGCGGGGGCGGGAGCGGCGGGGCATGGGACCTCCGGGGCGGGGACGGGGCGGGCGGCGGGCCCGCGGGACGCTCGGCGCGTACCCCGTGCGCGCCGAGCGCACACGGGAACCTCCTCGCGTTGCCGGGCGCCTAGCGGTGCGCGGGGACGAGCGGCTGGGGGTCGATCGTCGTCGTGTCGAACTCGAGGATCTCGTCGAGCTCGACGGCGGCCGTGTCGCGGAAGGCGGTGCGGTAGGCGTAGAGCGCGACGGCCGCGGCCGCGACGGCGAGGGCCCCGAGGAAGAACGGGATCCCGACGCCGACGTGCTCGCCGAGCTTGCCGGCCGCGAACGGGGCCAGGGCGCCGCCGGTGAACCGGACGAAGTTGTACGAGGAGGAGACGGTCGGCCGGTCGATCGGCGCGGACTCCATGACGAGCTGCGTCAGGACGGTGTTGGCGACGCCCAGGAAGGCGCCGGCGGCAATCACCAGCACGGCCAGGGCGGTCTGGCTCGCGTGCAGGGCGCCCATGAGCGCGAGCACGACGGTCATGCCGACGAACGCGCCGCCGAGGGCCTCGAGGTCGCCGAAGCGGGCCGCGATGCGCGGGGCGCCGAAGACCGAGAAGACGGCGAGCAGGAGGCCCCAGCCGAAGAACACGAGGCCCAGCGCGGTGGCGCCCATGTGGAGCGGGAACGGCGAGTACGCCAGCAGGGTGAAGAAGCCGAAGTTGTAGAGGACGGCGACGATCGCGCTGGCGCGGACGGGCCGCAGGGCGAGGGCGCGGACGGGGGCCAGCAGCGACGTGTGCTCGTGCGGCTGCGGCTTCGGCGACGCCGGAAGCAGGAACGTGACGGCGACGAGGCCGATCAGCATGAGCACGGCGACGCCGTAGAACGGCCCGCGCCACGAGATGCCGCCCAGCGCGCCGCCGAGCAGCGGCCCGACCGAGATGCCCAGGCCGAGGGCGGCCTCGAAGAGGATCACGGCGCGGCCGACGCCGCCGCGCGCGGCGGCGATGATGGCCGACAGGGCGGTGGCGATGAACAGCGCGTTGCCCAGGCCCCAGCCGGCGCGCAGGCCGACGATGGCGCCGACGGTGCTCGAGGAGCCCGCGAGCGCGGCGAAGACGACGATGAGCACCAGGCCGGAGAGCAGGGTGCGCTTCGGGCCGATGCGGCTGGAGACGGCGCTGGCGACGAGCATGGCGATGCCCGTGACGGCGAAGTAGCTCGTGAACAGGAGCAGGACGTCGCTCTGCGAGGCGTCGAGGTCCTGCGCGATGGCGGGGAGGATGGGGTCGACGAGGCCGAGGCCCATGAACGAGACGACGGCGGCGAACGCGACGGCCCAGACGGCGCGGGGCTGGTCGAAGAAGCGGCCTTCGGAGGGTGCGTGCGACAAGAGAGGGGTCCTTTCGCTGGCGGGGCGCGCGGTGGTGGCGGGCCCGACGACGTCCATCCACCGTACTCCGTTTACCTGCATGATGCAAGTAAAGAGTCAGGACGGGCCGGCACGGGTCGGGTCGGACGGGACCAGAGGGGGTACGCGGCGCGGGGCGGGCGAGCGGGCGAGCGAGCGAGACGGTCCGCGCCGGGACCCCGAGCCGCGTCCGGGCCGGCCCGACCGCCCGAGGCTCTACGCTTGCCCAGGCGCGTCGCCCCGTGCGCGCGCAGGTCGTTCCGTCCCTCCCGGAGGCTCCATGCGTCACGACCCCACGAAGGCGTCCCCCCGCGGCGGCGCCGATCCGCGCGCCGAGGCCCGCCGCCCGCGGCGCCCCGCCACCCGTCGCCCCAACCCGCTCCACCTGGGCATCGCCGTCGCCGCGACCGAGCACGAGGGCGAGCGCCTGGCCGCCGAGGTGCTCGACCCCGCCCGCCGCGTCCCGCTCGTCTGCCTGTCGACCCGGCCCGGCGAGGACCGCCCGGCGTTCGACCACCACCGGGTGCGGCAGGCCGTCGGACGCGACGCCGAGATCCGCGCGGTGCGCACCGGCCCGGCCACCCGCTACCTGTCGCAGCTGCTGCCCCCGCAGCTCGGCGTCTTCGGCGGCGCGGCGCGGATCTGGTGGCCCGGCGTCGACGAGGACGCCGACCCGCGCGACCACCCGCTCGTCCTCGACCGCATGGGCCGCTACGGGCCGCGCGCGCTCGAGGTGCTCGCGGAGCGCTTCGCCGAGGGCCCGCCGCGCCGCGGCGGACGCGCCGGCGCCCGGCTCGTCGCGCTGCCCGGCGGCCGGCCCGCGGACGCGGCCGGGGACGCGCGCGTCGACGGTCCCGCCCCGCCGTCCCGCCGTCCCGGCGGCGACCCCGAGCTGCTGCGGGCGCTCGACGGCGCGCGCGACGAGATCCGCGGCCTGCGCGAGAAGCTCGCCGAGGCCCGCCTGGACGCCCTGGCCCCCGAGGCGCGAGCCGCCGCCCACCGTGCCGCGGCGCGGGTGCCCGGCGTGCGCGAGGGCATGGCACCGCCCCAGCCGCCGCGGCCCGCGCAGCTCGGCGACCTGACCGTCCCCGCAGCGGTGCTGCGCGACCGGGTCCGCGGGCACCAGCTCGAGATCTACGCCGCCTGGCTGGCGCGCGACCACGACGCGGGGCGCCGCGACCGGCCGCTCGGGCCGTTCGCGCTCGGCGAGGACTACCTGCGCGCCGTCGACCTGCACCGCGCCGCGGTCTCGCCGGCCGCCCTGGCGGTCGTCGCGGCGCGGATCGCGTCGGGCAAGCCCGGCGAGGCGGACGACTTGGACGTCGGCGCGGTCCTCGACGCGGCCGGCGACCAGGTGCACCGCGACGAGGACGGCGCCGCGTGCTGGTCCTGCGCCGTCCCGGCCACGGACGGCCTGCGTCTGCGCTGGTGGACGCGCGACGACGGCGTCGTCGAGCTGCGCGACGTCGTCGGGCCGCAGGACGACCCCGTCTGAGCCGCCGCCCGTGACGGCCGGCGTCCCGCCGACCGTCACGGCGCCCGCGCGGGAGCCGCGCGGCCGGCGGCGGGCGCTAGCGCTCGGCGACGACGCGTCGGTCCGCGCTGACGCGCAGGCGCAGCTCGCCGTCGAGCAGCGCGCGGATGTCGCGGCCCACCACGTCGCCGCGCCAGCCGTGCAGCGTCCGCACGTCCGGCGTCGCGCTGCCGTCGCGCCACGCGGCGATGATCCGCTGCAGGTCCGAGCGGTTGGCCAGCAGCTCGTACGCCAGGTCCTCCTGCTTCGCCCGGATCCGCACGAGCGTCTCCGTCAGGGCCACGAGCTCGGGATCGACGGGGTCCTGACGGGCCGGGCGCTCGCGTTCGACGGGGATCGGCTCGCCCTTGCGGCCCTCGGCGATCGCCCGCAGCAGGCGGTCGCCCCGGCGATGCAGCGTCGCCTCGGTCACGCCGCGGATCTGCTGCAGCCGCTCGCGGTTCTGCGGCCGCCGCTTCGCCAGCTCGACGAGCGTCTGGTCCTGCAGCACCGTCGACGGCGGCCGGTCGGCCTCCGCGGCCTCCTGCTCGCGCCACTGCAGCAGCCGGAACGCCACGGCGCGCTGGGCCGGGTCCAGGCCGTCGATGCGCGGCAGGCGCGGGAAGAGGACCTCGGGCTCGCGGCTGTCGTGGACCTCCTCGAGCGCCCGGCACTCCTCGATCGCCCAGTCCAGGCGCCCCAGGTCGACCAGGCGGTTCTGCAGGGCGACGGAGAGCTGCAGCAGGTGCTGGACGTCCTCCGCCGCGTAGCGCTTCTGCTCGTCGCTCAGCGGGCGCTGCTCCCAGCGGGTGAAGCTCGCGGACTTCTCGAGCTTGACGCGCAGCACCTCGCGCAGCAGCGCGTCGTAGCCCATCTGCGAGCGCAGCCCCGCGAACCCGGCGGCCAGCTGCGTGTCGAAGATCCCGCGCACCTCCGTCCGCCACGTGCGCTTGAGCAGCGCGACGTCCTGGCGGGCGGCGTGCAGCACGACCTCGATCGCGGGGTCGGCGAGCACCTCGGCGAGCGGCGTCGGGTCGAAGTCGTCGACGAGCGGGTCGAGCAGCTCGATGCGGATGCCGTTGGGGGCGTCGACGGCGACCTGGACCAGGCAGAGGAGGGGCCGGTAGCGCCCCTCGCCGACGAACTCCGTGTCGATGCCTAGGCGCCCGTGCTCGCGGGCGGTCGCGGCCAGTTCGCGGACGATGGAGTCGGTGGAGCGCGGCACGGGTGCGTGGAGCCTACCCGCGCCGCCGGGCGCGGGCGGCCGCGCTCAGGGGCGGCGGCGCCGCGCCGGCCCCGCGGCCGACCCGCTGCGGTGCGGGCTCTCGGCCGGGGCGGCCGGCTCGCCGCGGCCCGGACCGCCGGCGTCGTCCAGCGTCCCCGCGACGGGCGCCGCGGCGTCCGGGTCGGCGGCGAAGTCGGGCGTGACCGCACCGGCCGCCTCGCGCCGGCGGTCCTCCTCGGCCCGCGCCAGCAGCTCGGGCGACGCCTCGTCGGGCCACACGCCGTAGCGCTCGAAGAACACGCGGGCGTCCATCTCGCGGTCGCGGTCCTTCTCGCCCTGCAGCCCCATCTTGTGGATGCGGTTGGAGACGATCACGCCGAGCCCGCCGCCGAGCATGAGCGCGAAGCCCTCGAGCCCGACGATGTCGGGGCTGATGATGAGCATGGCCGCGCCGATGACGATGATCAGGCCGGGCAGCCACACGCGGACGATCTTCACGGGCGTGAACACCGTCCGAGTGTCCCACGCCGCCGCGTCCCGCGGCTAGCCGGCGGCCGCCGGCAGCGGGCCGGCGACCGGATCCCACCGCAGCGGCCCCGCGCCCCGCAGCAGCGCCACGTCGAAGCGGGCGACCAGCTCCTGCGCCGTGGGCCGCTCGTCGGGGGAGCACAGGCCCAGGCTCGCCGCCAGGCGGGCCCGCACGGCGGCGGCGTCCTCCCCGAGCGCCTCGCGGTCCTCGAGCGTCACGGCGCCGTCGCGCTTGGCCAGACGACGACCGTCCGGGCCGAGGACGAGCGGCACGTGCAGGTACGTCGGGACCGGCACGCCCAGCACGCCGGCCAGCCACGCCTGCCGCGGGGCGCTCGACGCCAGGTCGTCGCCGCGGACGACCTCGCCGACGCCCTGGTCGCCGTCGTCGACCACGACGGCCAGGTTGTAGGCGTAGGTGCCGTCGCCGCGGCGCACGACGAAGTCGTCCACCGTGGCGACGATCTCGCCGCGGACCAGGTCGTGGGCCGTCGCGCGGGCGGCGCCGGCGCGGACGCGCAGCGCGGCGGGCCGGCCCGTGCGCTCCCGCTCGGCGCGCTCGGCGGCGCTCAGGCCCGCGCAGGTGCCGGGGTAGGCGCCCTCGGGCAGGTCGCCGTGCGGGGCGCCGGCGGCCTCGCGGATCTCGGCGCGGGTGCACCAGCAGGGGTAGACGAGGTCGCGGGCGGCCAGCCGGGCGACGGCCGCGGCGTAGAGCGCGTCGCGGGCGGACTGGCGGACGGGCGGCGCGTCCCAGTCCAGGCCGAGGACGGCGAGCTCCCGCAGCTGCGCGGCCTCGTGCTCGGGGCGGCTGCGGCCGCGGTCCAGGTCCTCGATCCGGACGAGGAACCGCGCGCCCTGCGATCGGGCCCGCAGCCAGGCGACGAGCGCCGTCCGCAGGTTCCCCAGGTGCAGCGGGCCGCTGGGGCTGGGGGCGAAGCGCCCGTCCGACGAGGCCATGCCGCAACGCTAGCGCCGCGCCGTCCGACGGCCGCCGCCGCGGCCGGGGGCCGCCCCGCAGCGCAGGCCGCGGACGGCCGTGCGTATGCTCGGCCCCGATGGAGGCGTCCCAGTTCAGCAAGCGCGGTGCCCAGGCCCGCGGCGTCGGCGGCGGATCGGACGCGTCCGCGCAGGGCCCCCGGCCCTGCCACGTGTGCCGCGAGACCGGCACGCTGATCTCGAACGCCGACGGCACCCCGCACGAGGTCGTCTGCCCCTGGTGCGAGGGGACGAAGGTGCTGCAGCCCGGGCACGACGCCCAGGAGCACCCGTCGGAGACGCCGCGCGAGAAGACGCCGGAGGAGGTCGCCGCGGCGCAGGAGCGGGCGAAGGCGATGCTCTCCAAGCGGGGCGGCCGCAAGACGACCGGCACGGCGGCGAAGAAGGCCCCGGCCACGAAGGCCACGAAGGCCAAGGCGACGGGCACGCGGAAGGCGGCGGCGAAGAAGGCCGCCCCGCCGGCGAACGCCCCGATCCCGCGGCCCCGCACCGCGCGCTCGGCCCGCAAGGAGGACTGACCCGGCGCACCCGGTCCCGGCGCGCGCGGTCCTGGCGCGCGCGGCACGGCCCGCAGCGCCCCGGGCCCGGACGCTGGGCCGGCCAGACGCGGTGGTCGCCGGGGCCGGCGGGCGCCCGCGCCTAGAGCGCGACGACCACGCGGTGCGCCGTCACGGGGGCGTCCTGGCCCGGCGCCTCCGGGGCCCGCTCGCCCGCGCCGTCGTCCGGCGCGGTCCCGCCCGAGCCGCCGGCGCCGCGGGCGGGCGACACGACGAGCGTGGCGATCCGCTTGCCCCCGAGCCGCGTGCGGACCGCGAACGTGCCCGGACGCAGCGCCACGACCGGCACGAGCATCGGGACGCCGGGGCCGACGTCCTCGTGCACGCCGAACGCGTCGACGACCACGGTGTCGGCGGCCTTCAGCGTCACCGTCAGCTGGACGAGATCGCCGACGCGGGCGCGGATCGGCTCGGTGGCTGGCGCCGTCGCGGTCACGGCCTCGCCCGCGGACGCCGCCGGCGCCGTCTGCGCCGTCGTCGTCCGGCCCAGCGGATCCTCGCCGGGGTTCCGGGTCATGCTCGTCGACGCCGCCACCACGGCGAGCACGCCGACCACGAGGGCGACGAGGAAGGTCAGGCGCAGCGCCGGCATGCGGGGATCATGGCGGATGCGCGCGCCCGGGCGGCGCAGCGGGCCGCGCCCCGGCCCAGCCACCCCGTCGACCGACGCGTCGGGCCGGGGCGCCGCGGCCCGCGTCGTTTCGCGCGCCCCCGCCGGGGTACGCGTCCTCCATGCCGGCCAAGCACCGCAAGGGGTCCACGGTCCACTGGACGTGGGGGCGCTCGACCGCCGAGGGGAGGGTCGCCGAGACGTTCGAGCGGCGCGTGCAGCGCACGATCAAGGGCACGAAGGTCGTGAAGAACGGGTCGGAGGACAACCCGGCGTACCTCGTGGAGCAGGAGGACGGCGGCAAGGCCCTCAAGCTCCACTCCGAGCTGGACTGACCCGGTGGGCCTCCACCGCCTCGGCTTCGCCGTCAAGGTGCTCGGCGGCGGCGGGCTGCCGTCGCACGACACCCGCCGCTGGCAGTCCGGGCCCCACCTGCGGCGCTCCCTCGAGCTGCAGGCGGCGATCCTGGAGCGCCTCGACGAGCTCGACGTGCGGATGTACCGGATGCCGACGCAGCTGGCGCCCTACGCGACCTTCCCCGGCCACCCCGAGTTCCACGGCCAGGTCGAGGAGTGCGCGGAGGAGCTCGCGGCGCACGGCGCCCGCATCCGCGAGCTCGGCGTCCGGGTGTCGACGCACCCCGGGCAGTACACCGTCCTGAACTCCGAGAACCCGGACACGCAGGCCGCGGCCGTCGCCGAGCTCGACGTGCAGGGCGCGCTCTTCGACGCGATGGGCCTCGGCCCCGAGTGCGTGGTGATCCTGCACGTCGGCGGCGCAGCGGGCGGCGTCGACGCCGCGCACGACCGCTTCCGGGCGGGCTTCGCGCGGCTCTCGGACGCCGCCCGACGGCGGCTCGTGATCGAGAACGACGACCGATCGTTCGCCCTGACGGACGTGCTGCCGCTGTCCGAGGACCTGGGCGTTCCGGTCGTCTTCGACGTGCTGCACCACCACTGCCACGACCCCGAGGGGCTCACGGTCGGCGAGGCCCTGGACCTGGCCCGGGGCACGTGGCCCGCCGGGGTGCGGCCGAAGATCCACTACAGCTCGCCCCGCACCGCGCTCGAGGAGCGCGAGCGGAAGGTCGGCCGCAAGACGGTCCGCACGCCCGTCGTGCCGCCGCTGCGCGCGCACGCGGACACCGTGGACCCGATCGGCTTCGAGGAGCTGCTGCGCGGGCCGCTGGGCCGCGGCGACGTCGACGTCATGCTCGAGGCGAAGGGGAAGGACCTGGCGCTCGTCGCCCTGCGCGACCACCTCGTCCGCCGCGGCTTCGCGTGGGAGGACGGCGCCCTGCGGGTGTGACGCCGCGCGGGGAGGACCGGCACGGATCCGGCACGATCGGCCGCCCACGCGGCGCACGGCCGGCCGTAGCGTGGGCGGCCCGTGTCGTCCCCGCCGCCCGTCCTCCGCTCGCTCCTCGTCGGCCTGGCGGCCGGGGCCGTCCTGGCCGTCCTGGCGCCGTCCGCGGCCCTCGCCCTCGGGGCGGTCCTCGTGGGCGCGGTCGTCCCCGCGACGGTCGTCGACCTGCGGGAGCGCCGGATCCCCAACGCCGTGACGCTGCCCGCGGCGGTGGCGGCGCTCGTCGCCGGCCTGGCCCTGGACGGCGACGGCACGCCGGCGCGCGTGGCGTGGGCGGCCGCGGCGGCCGGGTTCCTGCTCGTGCCGGCGCTCGCCCGCCCCGACGGGATGGGTCTCGGCGACGTGAAGCTCGCGGGCGTGCTGGGGCTGTGCCTGGGTCCGGCCGTCGCGGTCGCGGTGCTCGCGGCCCTCGTGGCCGCCACCGCGTGGGGCGCCGGCCTGGCGCTCCGGCGGGGCGTCGGGGCGGCGCGGCGGACGACCCTGCCGTTCGGGCCGTACCTGGCCGCCGGGGGTCTGGTGGCGCTCGCGGCGGGCGGGCCGCTCGTCGACGCGTACGTGGGCGCGCTGTGAGCGGGCAGAGGCGAGCCCGGTCGTGGCGGCCCGGAACCGTAGAATCGCGCGGGATGACCCTGACGCTCTCCACCGCCGGCGAATCACACGGTCCGGGGCTCACCGCGCTCGTAGAGGGGTTGCCGGCCGGCCTCGAGCTCGACCGCGACGCCATGAACCGCGACATGGCGCGGCGGCAGCTCGGCTTCGGTCGCGGCGGGCGGATGAAGATCGAGACGGACACGGCCGAGGTGCGCGCCGGCGTCCGCCACGGCCGCACGCTCGGCGGGCCCGTCTCGCTGTGGGTCCAGAACCGCGACTACGCGAACTGGGAGGAGCGCATGAACCCCTGGCCCGTCGAGGCCGAGGTCGCGCCCGTCCACATGCCGCGCCCGGGGCACGCCGACATGGTCGGCGTGTGGAAGTACGGCCACGACGACGTCCGCAACGTCCTCGAGCGCGCGTCCGCCCGCGAGACCGCCGCGCGCGTCGCCGGTGGCACGCTCGCGAAGGCGTTCCTGCGCGCCCTCGGCGTCGAGATCCGCTCGCACGTCACCCAGATCGGCCCGGTCCACGCGCCGACGCCGGCCGCGCCGCTGACGCTCTCCGACTTCGAGGGGATCGACGACGACCCCGTCCGCACGCTCGACGCCGACGCGTCGAAGGCGATGGTGGCGCACATCACCGCCGAGCGGAAGGCGAACGAGTCGATCGGCGGCTGCTACGAGGTGCTGACCTTCGGCCTGCACCCGGGCCTCGGGTCGCACGTCTCCTGGCAGGAGCGCCTGGACGGCCGCCTGGCGCAGGCGATCTGCTCGATCCAGGCGCACAAGGGCGTCGAGTTCGGCGACGGCTTCCGCCTGGCGGAGACGCCGGGCTCGCAGGCGCAGGACGAGATCTTCGGCCTGGGCGACGCGGCCGACGGCGACGAGGTGACGGGCGCCGTGCGTCGGCGCACCGAGCACGCCGGCGGTCTCGAGGGCGGCATGACGACCGGCCAGACGCTCACGGTCCGCGCCGTGGTCAAGCCGATCCCGACGATCACGAAGCCGCTGCGCTCGGTCGACCTGACGACGGGCGAGCCCGCGAAGGCGCTGCGCGAGCGGACGGACAACTGCGTCGTGCCGGCGGCGGGCGTCGTGGGCGAGGCGATGATCGCGCTGGTGCTCGCCGCGGCGTACCGCGAGAAGTTCGGCGGCGACCACATCGACGACGTGAAGGCCGCCGTCGCCGCGTACGAGCAGCGCATCGGCTGGACCCGCTGAGCGGGCGGAGGCGCACGGCATGAGCAGGAAGCGCCCCGCGCCGGCGGTCGTCCTCGTCGGCTTCATGGGGGCCGGCAAGACCACCGGCGCCCGGATGTTCGCCAGCGCCCTGCGCGCGCGGACGATCGACACCGACAAGCGGGTCGAGCAGGACGTCGGGATGACGATCCCGCAGTACTTCGGCCGCCACGGCGAGGCGGCGTTCCGCGAGGTCGAGGAGCGGGTGACGCTCGAGATCCTCGACAAGGCCGACGGGGACGTGATCTCGCTCGGCGGCGGCACGCTCGGCTCCGCCCGGGTGCGCGAGGCGCTCGCGCGCCACACCGTCGTGCTGCTGCACGTGTCCCTGCCGACGGCGTGGCGGCGCGCGAAGCGCTCCAGCCGGCCGCTCGCGAAGGACCGCGACGCGTTCGTCGCGCGGTACCACGAGCGCCAGGAGGTCTACGAGCAGGTGGCGGACGTCGTCCTGCCCGAGGTCGACCGGCAGCTGCTGCGCACCGCGATCCCCGCGATCCGGCAGGTGCGGGACGCCAAGGGCGCCCGGCTGCTGTGGGCGCACACCGACTCCGGCGGCTACCCCGTGTGGCTGCGCCCGGGCCTGCTGCGCGACCTGCCGCCGTGGCCGCTGCCCGACGGCTCGCGCCGCATCGCGGTGACCGACGAGCACGTCGCCGAGCATCACGCCGGCCGCGTGCCCGGGCTGGCGGGCGTCGTCGAGTTCCCCGCCGGCGAGGCGCACAAGACGCTCGCCACCTGCGAGCGCGTCTGGAGTGCGTTCGTCGAGCAGGGCGTCACGCGCGCCGACCACGTCGTGGCGATCGGCGGCGGCGTCGTCGGGGACCTGGCCGGGTTCGTCGCCTCGACGTACCAGCGCGGCATCCCCGTCGTGCAGGTGCCGACGACCCTCGTCGCGCAGGTCGACTCGGCGTACGGCGGCAAGACCGGCGTCGACCTGCCGGCGGCGAAGAACTACGTCGGCGCGTACCACCAGCCCGCCGCCGTCCTCGTCGACCCCGACACGCTCGAGACGCTCCCGCCCGAGGAGCTGGCCGCGGGCTACGCCGAGGTCGTCAAGACGGCGCTCATCGCCGGCGGCGCGCTCTGGGAGCAGGTGTCGTCCGGCGCGCCGGTCGACCCGCTCACGGTGCTGCGGTGCGCGCGGACGAAGCTGCAGGTCGTCGCGGACGACGAGCGCGACGGCGGGCGCCGTCAGGTCCTCAACCTGGGCCACACCGTGGGCCACGCGATCGAGACCGTCACGGACTACCGCCGCTACCGGCACGGCGAGGCCGTCGGCCTGGGACTGCTCGCCGCGCTTCGCCTGTCCGGCCAGGAGGCGCTGCGCGGCCAGGTCGCCGAGCTGCTGGCGCGGGCAGGCCTGCCGACGACGATGGACCCGGCGATCGACGTGGGCGCGGTGCACGCGGCGACGGCGAAGGACAAGAAGCGCCTGGGCTCCGAGCCCGTGCCGTTCGTCGTCGTCCGCGAGCCGGGCGACGTGCGCTACGGCCAGCAGATGGCCGACCGCGACGTGCGGTCGGCGATCGCCGAGCTGGCGGGCTGAGCGCCGGGCCGGCCCCCGGCGAGGGGCCGGCCCGCGCGGGGCGCCTACCGCACGCGCAACGTCGTGGCGGGGATGCGGTGCTTCGCGGCGCCGCCCTGCGCCCGCAGCACGTACGCGCCGGTCAGCCGCGGGTAGCGGGCCCTGCCGCCCTTCGTGCGCCCCGTCGACCGCACGACGACGCGCAGCCGACGGCCCTTCAGCGTGCCGGTCGCGACGGTCCGCCCGCGGCGGACCAGCCGCACGCGGTAGCTCCGCGAGCCGCTCGCCCCGATCCGCGTGGCGGTCGTCAGCGTCACGGTCCGGCGCGCGCCGCGGGGTCCGACGACCCTCGCCGTCACCCGCTTCGCCGCGGCGCCGCCCGGAGTCTTCGGCGGGGCGGCCGTGATCGGGGGCCCGGGCGGGGTGCCGGGGCCGGGCGCGACGGGCGTCCCGCCGCCGGTCCCGCCGCCCGCGCCGCCGCCTGCTCCGCCGCCGTCCGGCGTCGGGTCGCGGTCCGGCACGGCTGCCGGGATCGTGACGGTGAAGGTCCCGTACGCGGTCCCGGACGGGTACGCCAGGTAGCGCTCGGCGTCCCCGCCCGCGATCCTGCCCGGCACGCCGACGTACGTCCGCACGCGCCCGCCGTCGCCGGTCCGCACCGCGCCGGCCGTCAGGTCCAGGTCGACGAGCGTCGCGTCGGTGAAGGGCTCGAGCGACGGCTCGGTCGCGCCCGGGTTCATCGGGCCGCTGCCCTGCCCGGACGCGACGATCCGGCCGGAGCGCCCGTCGGCGGCGATCCGCACCGTGGGGTCGAGGATGCGGATGTCGATGAAGTGCGGCGGGCTCGTCATCCGCACCGTGCCGCGGTGCTCCACGACGGTCTCGCCGGTGTCGACGTCGCGCCAGGCGTCCGCGACGGTCAGGCGGTATCCGAAGCGGTCGAGCGGCTCGGGCCGCGTGGCCCCGTCGCTCGTCGCGACGCCGCCGTCGAACCCGTACAGGTAGTTCACGAACGTCCGCAGGTTCATCGACCCCGGCAGCCAGCGGGCGCTCCAGTCCGTGCCGACGGTCGGGGCGGCGTCGAGCTCGCGCAGGACGGGGGGCGTCGCGTTGGCGACGACGGCGCTCATCAGTGGCGTCAGGGCGAGCGCCACGTTGCCCAGGGCGTCCGCCGTCACGTTGTCGGGCACGCTCGTGAAGCCGTTCGCGGCGTCGCTGAGCGGCGTGGCGCCGGACCAGTCGGCGCCCAGGCCGGCGCGCGTGGCGGCGGACAGCCGCGCGAACCGCGGCGAGCCGAAGCGCGCGTCCGTCCACACGACGGTCGCGGTGCCCGCGTGCCCGCTGACGATCCGCGGCGCCGCCGGGCCCTCCGTGGCGGGCGACGCGTAGACGTCCTGCGGGGCGTCCCAGCTCCCGTCCGGGCGCCGGACGCGCGAGCGCACGACGGCCCCGGCCTCGGCGCCCTCGCCGTCGGCGACCGTCGTGCTCCAGACGACGGTGGCGTCGCCGTGGCGGTCGAGGGCGACGTCCGGGGCCACGCGCGACGGCGCGCCCGCCGCGGCGAGCGGCTCGACGGTCCACGCCGCGTCCGACGCGCCGCGGCGCGCGACCTGCACCTCGCCGTCGCCGGTGTCGTCGTCGGCGGACGCCCACACGGCGACCAGGTCGCCCTGGGCGTCGGCGGCGACGCGCGGCGTCGACGCGGCGTCGGGCCCGACGGCCTGCGCGGCGCCCCAGCTGCCGCTCTCGCTGCGCGTGCGGGCCACCGCGCCGTCCGCGCCGGCCCAGATCACGGTGATGCGTCCCTCGGCGTCCGAGGCGACGTCGACCTCGGTCCCCTGCAGGTCGTCGCCGAGCGTCGCGGTCGCCGACCACGTCCCGTCCGGGCCGAGGACGGCGGCGCGCACGGTCGTCCCGGCGCGCCAGGCCGCGACGGTGCGGCCGTCGGCGACGTGGTGGACGGCGAGCGAGCTGTCGAAGGCGCCCGAGCCGAAGCTCTCGGGGCCCAGCTCGGCCGGGGTGCTCCACGCGCCGTCGCCGCCCCGGCGGGCGGCGCGCACCCCGAACTCGTCGCCGGTGTCCGTGGCCTGGGACCACAGGACCACGGGCGCGCCGCCGGGGGTCAGGTCGATCGCGGGGCCGCGCAGCCGCGTGCCCGTCTCGCCGTCGGCGCGTGGTCGGGTGGCGACGGTCTCGGCGGCGCTCCACGCGCCGTCGGGGGTGCGGCGGGCGACGCGCACCGTGTCGGCGCTCGCGCCGACGCTCTGGGTCCAGGCGACCCAGGTGGTGCCGTCGGCGGCCTGGACGGCGGTGGCGCCCGCCCGCAGCGCGGACGTGGCCGGGGCGCCGACGGCGCCGTCGGGCACGGGGACGGGGGAGGACCACGACGACGCGCCCGCCGGGGCGGCGAGCGCGAGGGTGGCGACGGGGACGAGGACGGCGGTGCGCCGCAGGGCGCGGCGGCGGGGTGATCGGGCGGGCACGGGAGCCTCCGGTCGGGACGGTCGGGAGCGCGGCGGGGCCGCGGAGCCCGGCGGCCGCACCGCGGCCGCCGGGGAGGGAGCGCGGTGGGTCAGCTGCCGTACGCGACGGTGCCGAACGCGTCGCCGGCGGCGTAGGAGCCGTTGGACCCGCCGTTGAAGATCGCCGCGCCGGCGGCGCTGAGCGTGACCCCGCCCGTCGCGGAGACCGTGCCGAACGTCGTGCCGGTCAGCGTCACCGTGTTGCCGGCGGTGGTCTTGTACGAGCCGTCGACGACGAGCGTCTCGGTGCTGCCCGACGGCACGACGCGCAGGTTGCGCAGCGAGATGTCGATGCCGTGCAGCGGCTGGTCGAAGTCCAGGCCGCCGCGCAGCGTCACGGTGCGCGTGCCGCCGGTCGTGACGTCGCCGCCGACCTTCCACACGTAGCCGTAGGGCGTCGACGGCGGGCCGGCGGCCGCGCCGCCCGCCGGGTCGGCGACCGGCTTGTCGGCGGCGGTCGCGCCCGTCGGGGTGACGCGGCCCTGGCCGAGGCTCAGGAACGGGTTGACGAGGTAGTCGACCCAGGAGTGGCGGAGGTTCCAGCTCGCGGTGCTCACGCCGGTGGGGACGGTGGCCTGCGACGTCGCGGGGACGGCGAGGACGGCGGCCAGGGCGGCGCCGCCCAGGACGGCGGGGACGCGGAGACGGGGGGTGCGCATGTCGTGCGGTTCTCGTTCTCGGGGGTACGGGGACGTTCCGGTTAGGTGGTCCTAACTCGGCGCGGCGCACGGTATACGTTCGGGCGCCCTAACGCAACGTCGTCCCCGGCGGCGCGCGGGCGCGTCGGGCGGCGTGCGAGGATCAGCCCCATGCGTCGCTTCCGTGTCGCCGTCGTGCACGGCGTCAATCTCGACCAGCTGGGCCGCCGGGATCCGCACCACTACGGCACGCTGACGTTCCGCGAGCTCGAGCGGCAGATCGAGGTCTGGTCGGCCGAGCTCGACATGACGCCGCGGTTCTTCCAGACGAACCACGAGGGGTCGCTCGTCGAGCACCTGCACCGCCTGGAGGGCCTCGTCGACGGCCTGCTCCTCAACGCGGGGGCGTGGACGCACTACTCCTGGGCGCTGCGCGACGCGCTCGATCTCGCGAACGTTCCGGCGATCGAGGTGCACCTCTCCGACGTGGCCCAGCGCGAGGAGTTCCGCCGCCAGTCCGTCTTCGCGGGCCTGACGCTCGCCACGGTGCAGGGGAAGGGCCCGGAGGGCTACCGCGAGGCCCTGGCCACGCTCCACGCGCACCTGCTCGAGGTCACGCCGCCGCGCACGCCGGCGACGGGCACGCCGACCGAGGAGCACCTGGCGACCCCGGAGACGCCGCAGATCACCGACCCCGACAGCACGGAGCATCCCTTGCACGACGAGAACGCCGCCGACCCCGCCGCCGCGCCGCCCATGCCCGCGCAGGACCCGACGCCGCCCAGCACGACGTCGACCGAGGGAGCGGGCGCATGAGCGTCCCGATCGAGCGCGCCGACCGCGTCCTCGCCCTGCTCGCCGAGAAGGAGCTCGACGCCCTCGTCGTCACGTCGCTGCACGACATCCGCTGGCTGACCGGCTTCACCGGCTCGAACGCCGTCGTCGTGGTGGGCCGGGAGCACGACGGCGAGCCCGTCCGCCGCTTCGTCACCGACTTCCGCTACGTCACCCAGGCGGCGGACCAGGTCGCCGACCCGTGGGAGCGCATCGACGGCGGCCGCGACCTCGGCGGCGCCGGCCTGGCCGCGCACCTGCCGCACGGCGCCCGGCGCGTCGGCTTCGACGACGCGCAGATGAGCTTCGCCGCCCACCGTCGGCTGAAGAACGCGATCGAGATCGGCCAGGAGCTCGTCCCGTCGAGCGGCCTCGTCGGCGGCCTGCGCGCGGTGAAGGACGCGGACGAGCAGCGCCGGATCCGCGCGGCCTCCGACCTGGCGGGCCAGGCGTTCACCGAGGTCATCCTCGAGGGCGGCGTCGTCGGCCGCACCGAGAAGGAGGTCGCGCTGCGCCTGGAGACCCGCATGCGCGAGCTCGGGGCGAGCGGCAACTCGTTCGACCCGATCATCGCGGCCGGCCCGCACGGGGCGCTGCCGCACGCGGACCCGACCGACGACGTCATCCCGGCCGGCGTGCTGCTGACCGTCGACTGGGGCTGCGTCCTGGACGGCTACTGCTCGGACTGCACCCGCACCGTCGCGACGGGCGAGATCGACGGCGAGGCCCGCGCGGTCTACGACCTGGTCCTGCGCGCGCAGCTCGAGTCGCTCGCCGCCGTGAAGGCCGGGGCCGACGCCCGCGCCGTCGACGGCATCGCGCGGCGGATCATCGCCGAGGGCGGCCACGGGGACCACTTCGGGCACGGCCTCGGCCACGGCCTGGGTCTCGAGGTCCACGAGCCGCCGACGCTCAGCCCGCGCGGCACCGGCGCGCTGCGCGAGGGCGAGATCGTCACCGTCGAGCCCGGGATCTACGTCCCCGGCCGGCACGGCGTGCGCATCGAGGACCTCATGGTCGTCACGAAGGACGGCGCCGACGTCTTCACGACGGGGCTGTCGAAGGACCTGATCACCGTCGGCTGAGCCGGCGGGCGGGCCGCTGCGGGACCGTCCCGCGGCGGCCGTCCGTCCCGCCCGCGCTCAGCCCGCGAACGCCGCCCGCAGGCGCGCGGACAGGTACCGCCGCGCCTCGACCGCGTCGTCGATCATCCCGGCCATCAGGACGAACGGGTGCACCTGCCCGGCGAACCGCCGCACCTCGGCCGGGACGCCCGCGGCGCGCAGCCGGTCGGCGTAGGCCTCGCCCTCGTCGCGCAGCGGGTCGCGCTCCCCGGTGACGACCGTCGCCGGCGGCAGCCCCGACAGGTCCTCCGCCCGCAGCGGCGACACCCGCGGATCGGCCGGGTCGTGGCCGGCCAGGTACGAGTCGCGGAAGTACCGCATGTCGCGGGTCGTCAGGAAGTGGCCCTCCGCGTACTCGCGGTAGCTCGCCGTCTCGCCGATCCCCGCCAGGTCGGTCGCCGGGTAGATCAGGGCCTGGTGGACGAGCCCGGCGCCGACGCCGCGCAGGGCGAGGGCGACGACTGCGGCCAGGTTGCCGCCGGCGCTGTCGCCCGCGACCGCCACCCGGGCCGGGTCGACGCCGAGGCCGGCGCCGTCCTGCAGCAGCGCGTCCGTGACGGCCAGGCAGTCGTCGTACGCGGCCGGGAACGGGTCCTCGGGACCGCGACGGTAGTCCA